>VBDY01000089.1:0-3559 GCA_005882775.1 Chloroflexota bacterium
GATCTCGATCACGTCGCCGTCCTTCAGGGCCGCCAGCGGGCCGCCCACCGCCGCCTCCGGAGCGACGTGGCCGATCATCAAACCCCGCGTCGCGCCTGAGAAGCGCCCGTCGGTCACCATCGCCACCGACTCGCCCAGCCCCTCTCCCACGATGGCCGCGGTCACCTGCAGCATCTCGCGCATTCCCGGGCCGCCCCGCGGTCCCTCGTAGCGGATCACCACCGTGTCGCCCGGCTTGATCTGCCCGCCGGTCACCGCGGCGAAGGCGTCCTCCTCACGATTAAACACGCGTGCCGGACCTCGGTGCGAGAGAGGCGTGTGCTGCGTGATCTTCGTGACCGAGCCTTCGGGCGCGAGGTTGCCGCGCAGGATGACGAGGCCACCTTCCGAGCGAAGTGGAGTGGCAAGCGGCACCACCACCTCCTGGCCCGGCGTCTCGGTCACGTTCTCGCATTCCTCGCCAAGCGTGCGGCCGGTCACCGTGATCGCATCGCCGTCGATGTGTCCGCCTTCGATGAGCCTCTGGGTGAGCAGCGCGATGCCGCCCGCGCGATGCAGCTCGACCGCCGCAAAGCGGCCGCCAGGCTTCAGGTCGCACAGCAGCGGCGTGCGACGGCTGATGCGGTCGATGTCGTCGATCGCCAGGTCCACACCAACTTCACGCGCGAGCGCCAGGAGATGCAGCACCGCATTTGTCGATCCACCGCTCGCGGCGACCGCGGCGATCGCGTTGTCGAAGGCGCGGCGCGTCAGGATCTGAGAAGGTCGGCGATTGCTGTTCAGGACCTCCAGGACCAGCGGGCCGATCCGCTCCGCGGCACGCTGCTTTTCCGGCACGACGGCGGGGATCGAGTTGAAGCCCACCGGCGAGAGGCCGATCACCTCCATCAACATCGACATCGTGTTCGCTGTGTACTGACCGCCGCACGCGCCCGCGCCAGGGCACGCGACCGCCTCGAGCTCCGCCAGGTCGGCGTCGGAAATTTTTCCGGCAGCGGCGGCGCCGATGGCTTCATACACCTCGCCCACCGCGACCTGCCGTCCGCGCCACGTGCCGGGCATGATCGAGCCGCCGTACAGCAAGACCGCCGGCCGGTCGACGCGGATCATCGCCATCGCCGATGCTGGGACCGTCTTGTCACACGCGCAGAGGCAGACGAGCGCGTCGAACATGTGACCACGAGCTACGAGCTCGATCGAGTCCGCGATGACCTCGCGGCTGACGAGCGATGCCTTCATCCCCTCGCTGCCCATGGTTATGCCATCCGAGATGGCGATCGTGTTGAACTCCATCGCGTTGGCGCCGGCACTTCGAATGCCCGCCTTCAAGGGAATCGCCAGCTCGCGGAGCCCAAAGTTGCAGGGCATGGTTTCGGTCCAGCAGTTGGAGACGCCGACAAATGGTTTCTGGATGTCCTCGGCGCTCAGGCCGATCGCGTGAAGAAAGGAGCGAGCGCCGGCCCGGTCGCGGCCCTGGTACAGGGTTCGGCTGGGGCGATCCTGCTCGGGCATGCCGCCTGAAGCATAATTGTCCCGTCGTTTTGGGCCTCTTAAGAAAGCTTTACCTGGCTTTCCTGGGTAACGGCCCGGCGCTCCTTAGGCTGCAAGAAGGTTGATGAAGGATCCTGCTTCGGTGAAACGCATCGCGATCATCAACGACGTCGCGGGCGTCGGCAGCCTGCAGACGAGGATCTTGAATGGCGCCGGTTACGAAGCCGCATTTTTTGACCTTCCCAAGCCCGCGGCCTCGTGGCCGCTCTACGCGAAGCTGCTGGTCATCCCCGCCCGCCTGACCGCATACATCCCGATCGTCTGGAAGCTGCGCCGCGGACGCTACGACCTGATCCACATCCACTTCGTGTCACAGGGGTTCATCGGGTTGCTGATCGGCAAGCCCTTCGTGATCCAGGCCCACGGCCACGACCTGCATACCAACATGAACAATCCGCTGCTTCGCTGGATCAGCCGGCTCGCGATGAAACACGCGAGAGCGATCTTCTACGTCACTCCGGACCTCTCGAAGTACCTGGCTGATTTCGCCTCCAAGTCCTACCTGCTGCCCAACCCGCTCGACCAGGCGTTCTTCGAGGGGGTCGAGACGCCGACCAGGTTGCGCAAGGTGCTGATCTTCACCCGCCTCTACCCCATCAAGGGTCCGAAGGAGGTCTTCGCATCCGCGCCCACGCTTTCCAGGTTGGTCGAGCTGACCGCGATCGCGTGGGGACCGCTCGCCGGCCAGCTGCGCGAAAGGTTCAACCACTTCGTGAAGTTCATCAACCGGGTGCCCCACCGGCAGGTGCCGGCGCTGATCGACACGTTTGACGCCGTCGTCGGCCAGATGAAGTTGGGAATCCTTTCCCTTTCCGAGCTCGAGGCGATGGCGAGAGGCCGCGTCGTTTTCATGCGGTTGGACAGATCGCTTTATGCGGACGATCCCCCACCGGTCATCGACGTGAGCGATGGATCCGCATTGGTCGACGCGGTGCGTCGCTTGCAAGGTGACCCGGATGAATTTCGACGTGTCAGCGACGCTGGACGCAAATGGGTCGCCGGCCATCATGGCCTGGAGAGCTACCTCAAAGTGCTGGCGGTCGGTTACGCACTCGTGGAGCCGGTCGGCGAGCTCGTGGTGGTCCCTTTGCCGGTCACCGGGAGCGTGGTCGAGCTGGTGCCGGCCGCTTTGACCCAACCGTCTCTGGCGTCTCCGAAGACACCCCAGGTTTGATCTGACGCCGAATCTCGCGCATCGGACGAGCTCGGACGTTGCGGAGTTGAGGCGTGCAGTGGCTCAGGTCCGGTGGTTCCACCAGATCGATCTAGGTGACGGTGTTGTCACCCCAGGAGAGGACGACACTCCTGAAAAGCTGAAGACACTTCACCTTCCCCAAGATTTGCGAGGCACAACTGTTCTCGACATTGGAGCCTGGGACGGATTCTTCTCGTTCGAAGCCGAGCGGCGTGGAGCGACCCGCGTCCTGGCCACCGACGACTTCTGTTGGGGCGGCGACGGATGGGGCACAAAGGCGGGGTTCGACCTCGCCCATCGGGCCCTGGGATCGGAAGTCGAGTCGAAGGAGATAGGCGTCCTTGATCTTTCGCCCGAGACGGTAGGCGTTTTCGACCTGGTCTTCTTCCTGGGTGTGCTCTACCACATGCCGCATCCACTCCTCGCACTGGAACGGGTGGCAAGCGTTACAGGGCGGCAGCTCATCCTGGAAACGGGAGTTGACATGACCTGGTTCAAGAAGCCGCTGCTCGCGTTCTACCCCGAGGCGGAGGCCGCTGGTGACCCGACCAACTGGTGCGGACCGAACCCGGCGGCGGTCGCTGCCATGCTCAAGGTGGTCGGTTTTCGAAGGGTCCAGGTGGTTGACAGGTTGGCCACGCTGCGAGCCCTTGCAAGGTCCGCTCGACAGACGCTGGCAAGGCGACAACTTTTTTTGATCAGCCGCTACGTGTTCCATGCGTGGCGAGAGTGAGCCGGATCGTTCGCTCGGCGCAGCAGACAAACCTCGAAGAGAAACCGGCCGCGCAGGCCGGATCGGTGGGCCTCGCGCGA
>VBDY01000089.1:3591-16516 GCA_005882775.1 Chloroflexota bacterium
ACGGTCGCGGGCTACGTCGCGACGCTGTGGACCGAAAAGCGACTACCGGAGCGCACGCCGTACGACATCCCGATCGCGTTGTGGCTGGTCGCGGGAGTGCTCGGCATCATCGCGGCTCCCGACCACATAAAGGCCCTGGGCATCTATCGCGCCTACTTCCTCGAGGCGGTCGCGATCTTCTACATCGCGGTGGACCTGCTGCGGACCCGCGACGACCTTCGCAAGCTGCTTTCCGTCGCCGCGGTGGGTGCCTCGATCATGGCCGTCGGCCAGATCGTCTCGTTCGTCTACGTCGCGGCGCATCACCAGCTGCAGCTCGGCGACGCGCCCGCATTCCTGAACATGACACCGAACGCGGACGCGATGTACCTCGAACCGCCGCTCGCCTTCGCGATCGGCTTCGTCGTCTTTCCCTGGGGCCGGCGCGAGCGCCAGATCGCCTCGGTCGTGCTCGGTCTCGTGTTCGTCGCCATGGTCCTCACGCTGTCGCGGGCGGGCTATCTCGCCATGGCCACGCTTGCGGTCGTGCTCGTGCTCAGCCTGCAGAGCCGGCGCTTGCGGGTGTGGGTCATCGCAGGGTTGGCGGTCGTGGCGGTCCTCGTGCTCGAGGTGCCGTTCATCAACCAGCGCATCGTCACGATCGGCTCTTCGGCCGGCCTGCGCAACTCGATCTACGGCCAGGCGCTCAAGGTGCTGGAGCAGCGGCCGATCTTCGGGGCGGGCATCGATGGCTTTCCGATTCGGGTCGCGCCGTTTCGGCCCGGGACGCAATCGATCGAGCTCTACCCGCATGACATCTGGCTGACCACCTGGAGCGAGGTCGGACTTCTCGGACTGGTCGTGCTTGCGGTGATCGTTTTCACCCTGCTGTGGAAAGGCGCGCGCGCCTTGCCGTTGAGCAACGAGACCTACCGCCCGATTCTCTGGGGCTGCGTCGCCGCGCTCGTCCTCTTCCTTGTGCACGGGCTGTTCGACTCGCCCTACTGGAAGAACGACCTCAGCGTCGAGTTCTGGCTGGTCGCGGCGCTCGTGGTCGTCGCGATCAGGGGCGCGGCGGGATCAGCGCCCGGCCCTCGACGATCCTCTAGCCCATAGCGTTTCGAGGTCTGCTTTGTCGAGCACCCGGGCCTGGGCCGTGGAATCGACCAGGGCGAGAGCAAGGTGAAGAGCCTGCAGGCCGGCCTCGCCGTCCACCTCGAGCGGGCCATCTTCGCGCACGGCCTGGACGAAAGCTTGCAGCTCTAGCTTCAAGGGCTCGCCCTGGGTGATCGGGAATTTCACCGCTTCGCCTTCGGTCACCGCTCGGGGCCGGAAATCGGCGTCCGTCTCCGGCGGAAACTCAGCGTTCTTGAACTGAGTCAGGTCCTGGGTCAGATAGTTGCAGACGAACATCCCACGCTCGCCAAGCACGCTCAGCTCGCGAATCTTGGTCGGCGTGAGCCAGTTGACCTGCAGAACACCCAGCACACCGCTGTCGAAGCGCATGAGCGCGTTGAGCATGTCTTCGTGGTCGGTGTGGATGCGGCGCTCCGTCTCCGCGTAAAGCCTCTGCACGTCGGAGGCGGCCAGGTGGTGCATCACATCGAGGTCATGGGTGGCCAGGTCCACGACCACGCCGACGTCGCGGATCCGGGCGGGAAAAGGCCCCTGGCGGCGCGCCTGGAGCTGGAAGATCCTGCCGATCTCCCCCGCCTCGAGGCGCCGCTGCAGCTCGCGAACGGCGGGGTTGAAGCGCTCGATGTGGCCGACGGCAAGCAGCTTGTTGGCCCGGCGAGCCGCCGCCACCAGCCGGCGGCCTTCCTCCAGGTTGGAGGCGATCGGCTTTTCGACGAGCACGTGGAGGCCGTGGTCGAGTGCCGCCAGGCCGACCTGGCAGTGAAACCCGGTCGGGACGGCGACCACGGCTGCGTCTAGCCGCTCCCGATCGAGCATCTCGTCCCAGGTGCGATAGGTGGGCACCGAATGCTTGCGGCCTGCCGACTCGAGCAATCGCACGTCCTGGTCGCAGATCGCGGCAAGCTCGACACCTTCGAGGTCGCTGAGCACGCGCAGGTGGTTGCGTCCCATCGCACCCAGACCGATAAGCCCGACCCGGGTCACGCGGTGCTCGCGACCTTTCGCACCGTTTCGACGATTCGGTCAAGGTCGGCGTCCGACAGCGCCGGATGCACCGGCAGCGAGAGCACCTGGGCGGCCGCGTCTTCCGCGACAGGCAGGCTCACGTCTCCGTAGCCGAGATCGATGTAGAGCGGCTGGCGGTGGACCGGGATCGGATAGTGGACCGCGGTGCCGATGCCTGCGTCGAGCAACCTTTCCTGGAAGCGGTCCCGGTCGCGCGCGATGCGCACCGTGTACTGGTGATAGACGTGGCGGTAGCCCTGGCGCTCGCGAGGCGTCGTCACCCCTTTCAGCCCCGCCAGGCCCTCGTCGAGCACCGAGGCGTTGCGCCGCCGCCGCTCGTTGAGGCGGTCGAGCTTGGCCAGCTGCGCGCGGCCGATCGCCGCGGCGATGTCGGTGAGGCGGAAGTTGTATCCGAGCACCTCGTGGCGGTAGCGCTGGGTCGCGCCGTGCTGGCGGAGCACCGTCACCTTCTCCGCGACGGCATCGTCGTCGGTGGTGACCATGCCGCCTTCCGCGGTCGTCATGTTCTTGGTCGGGTAAAAGGAGAACGACGCGCTCACGCCCAGGGCGCCGGCCTTTCGGTTGCCGATCGCCGCACCGTGCGCCTGGCATGCGTCTTCGATCAAGACGAGGCCATGGCGGGTCGCTATCTCCTGCAGCTCGTGGATGGCCGCCGGGTGACCGTACAGGTCGATCGGCATGATCGCCTTCGTCTTCGGCGTGATGGCGGCTTCGACAAGCGCCGGATCCAGGCAGTAGGTCTGGGGCTCGATGTCGACGAAGACAGGCCGCGCGCCGGCGAACAGGGCGGCGTTCGCGGACGCGACGAAGGTGAACGGGCTGGTGATCACCTCGTCGCCTTCTCCGATGCCGTGGGCGAGCATCAGCAGGTGCAGCGCCGCCGTGCCCGAGTTGACCGCCACGGCGCGCTTCACACCGCACCACGCGGCGAACTCGCGCTCGAATGTTTCGACCACCGGCCCCTGCGCCAGCTGGCCGCTGTCGAGCACCGCCATCACCGCGCTCTTCTCCTCATCGCCGATCTGCGGAGAGGCGATCGGAATCGTCTTGAGCGTTTCCAAATCAGCCTTCATGTTATGAGTTCGATACGTTCGCGGTCGACAGCGCTTCCACGACCCGCTCGGCCGCATGCCCGTCGCCGAACAGCTCCGGTCGAGCGCCGTCGGGCCGGAAATCGCGCATCGCGCGCGCGATCGCGGCGGCGTCCGTGCCCACCAGGGCGTTCCACCCCGCATCGACCGTCTCCGTCCATTCCGTCCGGTCGCGCAGCGTGATGCACGGCCGCCCGGCGAAGTACGCCTCCTTCTGGACGCCGCCGGAATCGGTGACGACCGCCTCCGCGTTCTCCTCCAGGACCAGCATCTCGAGATAGCCGACGGGGTCGATCAACCTCACGTTGGACGCGGACTTCAACCCGGCGGCGGCGAACATGGCTCGCGTTCGCGGATGGACTGGAAAGATGGTCCGACGTCCCGAGTCGCCGACTCCGTGCAGGATTCCGGCGAGCCGGTCGGGCTCGTCCACGTTCTCGGCTCGGTGCACCGTCAGCAGCGCGTAGCCGTTTCTCTCGAGCCCCAGGTCCTTCATGACGCGCGTGCTCTTGCGTGCGACCTCGAGGTTCTGCAGGAACGCATCGAACATCACGTCGCCCACGAGCTGGACATGCTCGGTGATGCCCTCCCGGGACAGGTTGGCGAGCGACGCTTCGGTCGGGCACAGGAGCAGCGCCGCCAGGTGGTCGGCCACGATCCGGTTGACCTCTTCGGGCATCCGCCGGTCAGCGCGCCGGCCAGCGTGGAGTTCGTGTCGCCGTAGACGAGCAGCCAGTCAGGCTTCTGCTCGATCGCGATGGACTCGATGCCAGGCAGCATCGCCCCGGTCTGCACCCCGTGCCGGCCCGAGCCGACCTCCAGGTTGGCGTCCGGCGCGGGGATGTGGAGCTGGCGGAAGAACAGGTCCGACATCGCTTCGTCGTAGTGCTGGCCGGTGTGGAGCAGGAACTCCTGGTGCTCGCGGCGAAGGGCCTTCGAAACGGGCGCGGCTTTGATGAACTGAGGTCGCGCGCCGACCACCGTGAGAACCTTCACGGCTAGAGTGTCGCAGGCCATGCAATCGACAGGCCCGGGGCTGCGGATCGTGATGCTCACGCACTACTTCCCGCCCGAGGTGGGTGCGCCGCAAGCCCGGCTCTTCGAGCTCGCATCGAGGGCGGCCAGGGCGGGTCACACCGTCACGGTCGTGACCGGCTTCCCGAACTACCCCACGGGCATCGTCCCCCCGAGCTACCGCGGACGGTTTCGGATGGTCGAGGAGATGGACGGGATCCGCGTGATCAGGACCTGGGTTTACGCGACGCCGAACCGCGGTGTTGTGAGGCGCATCCTGAACCACCTTTCGTTTGCGTTCTCGAGCCTTGCGGCGACGCGCCTGCTCGGCAGGGTCGACGTGTTCTTCGTCGAGTCGCCCCCGCTGTTCACCGGGCTCGCCGCGCTTGCGTACCGGCGCCTGAAGCGCGCGCCCTATGTCTTCAACGTGAGCGACATCTGGCCGCAGTCGGCGGTCGAGCTGGGCGCGCTGCGCAGTGCGTTTGCCGTGCGGCTGGCCGAGATGCTCGAGATGCACCTGTACCGCAGAGCCGCGCGCGTCAGCGTCGTGACCCCGGGCATGGTCGAGCGGCTGGCGAGCCGCGGTGTGCCTCGCGACAAGCTCGTCCTGCTCACCAACGGCGTGGACACGACCGCCTTCCGGCCCGCGGCGCCGAACATGGAGCTCGCCCGCAGCCTCGGGCTGGATGAGAGGAAGGTCTTCCTCTACGCGGGCACTCACGGCATGGCACAGGGGCTGGGCACCATCCTCGACGCGGCGAAGCAGACCAGGAACTCGGACGTGCTCTACGTGCTGGCCGGCGAAGGGGCGGAGAAGGATGCGCTCGTGAAGCGAGCCGAGTCAGAAGGCATCGCCAACGTTCGCTTCCTGCCCAACCAGCCGAGGCAGGTGATGCCCGACCTGTTGAATCTCGCCTACGCGACGATCATCCCGCTCCGGCGCCTCGACCTCTTCAAGTCCGCCCTGCCGTCGAAGATGTTCGAGTCCATGGCCACGGCCAAGCCCATCGTCGCCTCGCTGTGGGGCGAAGCCGCCGAGCTAATCGAGATCGCGGGCGGCGGCATCGTGGTGCCCCCCGAAGACCCGGCGGCGCTTCGCCAGGCGGTCGAAAAGCTGGCCGCCGACCCGGCGCTGGCGCGAGAGCTGGGCGCGAACGGCGACCGCATCGCATCCCGTTTCATCGAGCTCCTCCAATCCCCTCACCCCCCAGGGGAGAGGGTGAGGGAGAGGGGCGAGCAAAGCAGTTTGCACCCGACCCTGAAGCGCACATTCGACGTCACAGTCTCGGCGGTCGCGCTCGTCGTCACCTCTCCAATCGTCCTGGCCGCTGCGCTGGCCGTGAAGCTCGAGTCGCCCGGACCGGCGTTCTACGCCGGCACGAGGGTGGGCCGGGGCGGCCGCCCGTTTCGCATCCTGAAGCTGCGCACGATGCAGGCCCGGCCCGGTGGTCCGTCGGTGACCGCGGGCGACGACCCCAGGATCACCAGGGTGGGCCGCGTGCTGCGCCGCTCCAAGCTCGATGAGCTCCCGCAGCTCCTGAACGTCCTGCGTGGCGAGATGAGCCTGGTCGGACCGAGGCCCGAGGACCCCAGGTACGTGGCCCATTACACGCCCGAGCAGCGCGAGGTCCTCGGCGTGCGCCCCGGCATGACCGGACCGACTGTGCTGGCCTTCATCGACGAGGAGGAGCTGCTGCGAGGGGGCGACGCGGAGTCGGTCTACCTGGCCGAGGTCATGCCAGGGAAGCTGGCCATCGACCTGAAGTACGTCCGGCACGCGAGCTTCGGCGGCGACCTGATGATCCTGGGCCGGACCGCGCTCGCGGTCTTGAGGCGGGCGTTCAGGCGCGGTTCGCGCGAATGACCTCGGTCACGGCCTCGATGACGTCAGCCACGTCCTGGTCGGTGTGCGCCGGGCTCAGCGGCAGCGAGAGCATGCGCTCGAACTCGCGATGGGCGACGGGGAAATCCTCCGGCCGCCACCCGTAGCGCTCGCGATAGTAGGTGTGCTCATGAACGGGGATGAAATGAACGCTCGTGCCGATGTTTCTCTTCCGCAGCTCTTCGATGAAGGCGCCGCGGTCGATCTTCAACCGCTCAGGCCGCAGCCGCAGCAGGTAGATGTGCCATGCGCTCTCCACCTCAGGTCGCTCCACCGGCCGGTCGACCTCCGCCAGCTCGCCCAGCGCCTCGTCGTACTGCGCGACGATCGCGCGTCGCCTGCGCTGCATCGCCTCGAGCCGCTTCAGCTGGTGCAGCCCGATCGCGGCCTGGATGTCAGGCATGTTGTATTTGAAACCTGGCAAGACGACGTCATACCGCCACGAGCCGTCTGACGTGTACCGCTTGAACGCGTCGCGGCTCATGCCGTGGAGGCTCCAGACGCGCGCGTCTTCGACCAGCTCAGGAGGCCCGGTGAGCATGCCGCCTTCACCTGTGGTCAGGTTCTTGGTCGCGTAAAACGAGAAGGCGACCAGGTTCGGAAAGTCGAAGCCTGGTTGCGGCGCGCCGATCATCCGGTCGCGGTACCTGGCGGGGAGCGCGTGAGCCGCGTCTTCGATGACAGCGAGCCCACGTCGCTGAGCGATGGCATAGATCGGATCCATGTCCGCCGGGTGTCCGTACAGGTGGACCGGCACGATCGCTTTTGTCTTCGGCGAGATCGCGGCCTCGACCTTGTTCGGGTCGAGGTTGAGCGTGTCGGCCTCGACATCGACGAGGACGGGACGGGCTCGCTGATGCTCGATGACGTGCACCGTCGACGTGAAGGTCATCGTGGTGGTCACGACCTCGTCGCCCTCGCCAATGCCGAGCGCGGCCAGCGCGATGTGCATGGCGGACGTTGCGGAATTGACGGCCAGCGCGGCCGGCGCTCCAACCAGCTGCGCGAACTCTGTCTCGAACCGCTGCGCACGCGGCCCCGTCGTGATCCAGCCCTCGCGCAACGTGCGCACCACCTCTTCGATCTCCTCATCGCCGATCAGCGGCGGCGCGAAGTGAAGGAATTGGGAGCGCACCGGTCAGGCCGGCTTGTTCAACACGCCCAGGAGGTGGCTGCGCAGCGGCGGCGCCAGCGCCAGGACTGGATAGGCGATCGGCGTCAGCGGTCCCAGCCGGCGGACCAGCGGAGGAATCACCGTCACGGTATGGAGGCGGCCGTCGAGCTGCGGAAACAGCTCGCGCACGCGGCGCGCGGTGACGCCGCGGACGTTCACGTTGGCCGGGCTGTTGTAGCGGAAGTCATACCAGAGCAGCCCGCCACCGGGCCGAAGCACACGAACGATCTCGGAAGCCACCCCGGCTGCCATGGATCGATCGAGGATGGAGCTGAACACAGTGATGGCCATGACCAGGTCGAACGTCGATTCGGCAAAGTCGAGCCGCTCCGCGTTGCCGACATGAAACTCGAACTGCGGATACGCGTAGCGCGCCGCCGTGATGCGGTCGGGCACGAGGTCGACTCCTGTGAGATGGTCCGGCGCTGCGCCGAGCGTGAGCAGCCAGGCAAGCTCCGAGCCCGTGCCGCATCCCACCTCGAGCACGCGGCGTTCCCCGAACGGAATCCAGCCCGCACGATCGAGCAGCGACCTGGTCAGCGTCCGGCGCTCGGCGAGCACCTCCTGGTTGCCGCGGTTGCGCAGGTCGTATCGCGCGGCGGCGACTGATTCGAGCTCGCGATATGCCTTTGCGATCCGCTCGGTTTCCGTCATGCCGGCCTGGCGGCTTCGATGGCTTCGGCGGAGATCTGATAACTCCTGCCGCAGGTGGCGCATCGATATCTGTCTCCCTCTTCTCGGGCGAGGGGATGGCCGCAGTCGCATGCATAGCCGCGCACCCGGGCCGGATTGCCGGCGACGATGGCGCGCTCCGGCACGTCGCGCGTGACGACGGACCCCGCGCCCACCAGCGCCATCCGCCCCACCTTGATCCCGGGCAGGATCACCGCCCCGCCGCCAACCGAAGCGCCGGAGCCGATCAGGCCCTCGCTCACCACCCAGTCGGCGTCAGACTTCGGCGACCCGTCCGGATTGACCGCGCGCGGATGCTTGTCGTTGAGCAGCATCACGCCGGGACCGAGGAACACACCAGCCTCGAGCGTGAAGCCGTGAAAAACGTACACGCCGTTCTGCAGCTTGCAGAAATCGCCGATGCGGACATCTTTGTCGACGTATGCGCCTTTGCCGAGAATGCACTCGCTGCCGATTTCCGCGCCTTCGCGCACCTGAGCCTGGTGCCAGATCTTCGTCCCCGCACCGATGCGCGCCTGGTCCGAAACGTCCGCGGTCGGATGGACGTAAAAGCTCTTCTCGGTCAAGGTCGCTCTATCTTGCCACGGGTTCCGGCGAGCCCCGATCGCGCGGTGGCTCTACGCGCCCCGCTCCTTCGATCGCCTGTCGACAGTGCGCTCGTCCGCGATGCCAGGCACGTCCGGCTCTTCGGCCGGCTCGGCCGGGCCCTGCACTGCATGCTTGAGCACCCTGACCAGCTCGTCGGACTTTCCTTCGTGCGCGAGCTGCTGCAGGCGTTCGACTGTCCAGGCCAGGTCCTCCTCCTTGGCGACCATCGGCGAGATCACCTCCCGGATGGATGGATGGTCGGTGGGTCGCCACCCCTCGTCGGAAGCGAGCAGGTCCTCCGTCATCCGCTCGCCTGGGCGGAGTCCCGTGACCACGATCTTGATGTCGACGTTCGGTCGCAGGCCGCGCGAGCGGATGAGGTCGTTGGCGAGGTCGGAGATCTTGATCGGATCGCCCATGTCGAGCATGTAGAGGTGGCTCGGCCTGCTGATCGTCAGCGAGCTCAGGACCAATGACGCGGCTTCCTTGATCGTCATCATGTACCGCGAAACTTCCTGGTGGGTGATCGTCACCGGGCCGCCCTGCTCGATCTGACGCTCGAACAGCGGAACCACGCTTCCCCGACTTCCGACGACGTTGCCGAACCGCACCGCCCAACAGCTCATCGGGCCGCGGTAGGCGAGCACGAGCTGCTCGCAAAGCCGCTTGGTGCAGCCCATCACCGAATGCTTGGACGTGGTCCACGTGCCGACGACGTTTGCCATCACGGCTTGAATCGGATGCAGCTCCAGCATCGGCACATGTTTGTAGGCGGCGGCGTGGAAGACGATTTCAGGCCGCTCGTCGGCAAACACGCCAAGCAGCTGGTCGTGGTCGACGATCGATACCAATGCCTCGCGAAGGTCGACCCCGCTGCTGGCGCCCAGCTCTTCTGCGAGGTCGAACAACCCGCTTTCGTTGATGTCGACCATGACCAGCCGTTTGGGGCCCATGCCGGCCAGCAACCGGCACAGCTCGGACCCGATGGAGCCCGCGGCGCCGGTCACCATGACGACGCGATTGCGAACCTCGTTGGCCGACATCTCGACGTCGATCTCCCGCTCGTCACGCCCAACCAGGTCGTCGGCCGAAAGCTGGCGCAAACGTGAACCGCTGGGACGCGGGAACCATGATTCAGCCGCGGGCACGATGAAGACCGGAAGCTGTGCCGCGAGGCATTCCGCGAACAACTTGCGCGCCTGGGCGCGGTCTGAGGCAGCGCCTTCGACGACGGCAACCCCCTGGACGGCGGAGTCCCTGATCCAGCGGCGCAGGTTGGATGCCGAGCCGATCACCGGCACCCCGAGCAGCGTCCGCCCGACGTCTGCGGGGCCGGTGGTGACGACCGCCACCGGGGTCCAGTCGGGATTGGGCTGCTGGATGAGTGCCTTGACGGTGGGATATGCACCTTCGTCGGGAATGACGACGAGGAGCCGGTTGCCTGTGGGGCGCGAGGACGACGTCGTGAGCCGAGGCAACAACCGGAGGAGCCCGATGCCGATGACTACAGCGGGCGCCGCCAGCGCCGGCGCGCCCACGCGCAGCGGCCGGCTGCCGTCCGGAAAGAGGAAGTTGATGATCGTGACGATCAGGGTCGCCTCGACGATGGCCAGCCCGATCGCGAACGCGTCGTTGAGGCTCGCCACCGACCACACCCGCCGGTACAGATGGAGGCGGGCCTCGCCGACGGCCATGCCGGCGGTCACCAGGAGAAGAGAGGCAGCCGGATACCACGACTGTGTCGGCACCGGGTTGACGACGCCGTAGCCGCTCGAGTTGACGGCCTCCAGGACCAACCAGAAAATCGCGACCTCGGCCGCGAACATCGGACCGTACCTGAAAGTGCCATGGACCAGACGTGTAAGGCTCAAGGATCCTTTCTCAGCCTAAGCCACTTTCCGCCCGACTGAACCCTCTCGTTGCGAAACGCAGTGTTTCTCGAGTTCGGAGCGCAAGCAATCGAAGGTCATGCCGGCGCGGCACGAGAAGCGTGCTCGGCCTGATCGTCGAATTTCGCGTGACCCAGACCAGGTCGACAATCATCGTGGCCGTGTAAGCAATCGATGACGCCGCCGCCGCGCCGCGGAAACCAAACCGTGGAATCAACACGAAGTCGAGGATCAGCGTGAGCACCAGACCGACAGACGACGCGACCAGGTCGACCTTGAGACGGTTTCTGCCCAGGAGGTACATCGATAGCACTCGGGCCACGGAGAACGTGACGATGCCCGGAAGGAGCAGCCATACGGCCCACGCGCTCTCGGCAAATGCGCTCCCAAAGAAAAGCACCACCACGAAAGGCGCGGACAGGGCAAGCAGCCCGCCGGCGATGACGGCGAGCAGCGTGACGACGCGGCATACAACTTCAGTGGTGCGATCGCCTTCTTCGGGATCAGACGATGCGACCCTCGGGGCGAGCACGATGCCCGCCGCGTTGGCGATGTACCAGACGATCTCCGCGAGCCCGGTGCCGACGGCGTAGAGGCCCACCTGGCGAGCTCCCGCAAACAGGTTGACGATGAGAACGTCGAAGCGGTAGTTGACGAATGACGTCAGGCTGCCGAGATAGCTGATCAGTCCGAATCGAAACAGACGGCGCAGCGTGTCGAGCCGAAGCCGTACGGAGATCCGCGCGAGCGACCCTGCCAGCGCCACCGCGACCAGCGTGCTGATCACATTGCTTGCCAGCCAGGCGATGACCGCGTTCATCGTGGAGGCGCCGGCGAAAACCAGCAAGACGGTCAACGCCACGGTTTGCGACCCGTACTGGGTCAGCAGCGAGACGTTGTAACGCGAGAACCGCTGGGCACCCATGAGCACGCCCTGCAGGAAGGCGGTCACGAGGTTGAACGGGAGCGCGATGCAGCTGACCATCACGTACCGAGCAGGTATGCCGGCGAACGTCGCAACGCGCGTTCCCTCGACATAGCCAAGAACGCCGACGAAGCACACCGCTCCGAGGAGAAGCCCCAGCGATATCGAGTGTCCGATCAGCTCGTCAGCGGCGATCAGTCCTTTGCTGAAGTAGTAAACGTTGGCCGATCCTATGCCCAGCTAAGGATCACATTGGTGACCAGCGAGAAGACGAAGGCCGCAACCCTCGCGGCCAATGTTTGCGTCGCTGAGCTCACCAGGCCGGGCCTGGCCTCCACGGAAGCTGGGCGGGTTGACATGGGGCGTCAACTCGCCATCGTTCAAGCAGGTCTCGGTACTCGATTCCCCGACACAAGCAGCTCGTCCGCGATCGCGGTTATCTCGCGCGCCCGCTCGGTCCACGAGTACATCGGTCGCACCCGCTGGACAGCACTCCGGGCGCGCTCGAGCTCTTGAGCATCGATCCCGCGCAGCACCGTGTAGAAATCGTCGTCGGTGGCACCGACCGACCAACCGATGCCTTGCTGTTCAACCGCCTTTGCCACGGGGGTGCCCGCGCCGGCCAGCACGGGCAGGCCCATGCCGATGGCCTCCGGAAACTTGACCGGCATCGCCCACGCTGCGTTCAGGGTTCCATACGGCATCACGGCGATGTCGTGCCTCGCATAGAGCTCGAGCAGCTCCTGCCGGTTGCGGTTGTGCACGATCGTGACGTGGCCACCGAGGTATCGGTCGTAGGTGGCCGGCCGCCGCTTCCACTCAGGCTCGCGGCAGCAGATCGTGAGCTCGAGCTGCAGGCCACGGCTCCTTGCGTACTCGATGCCTCGGAGCAGCGGCTCGAGGTCGTAAACCGGTGGTTCCATGCCGCCCACATAGAAAAGACGGAGCGCGCCGCCCTTTGGGCTCGGCTGCCTGTCGGGCGGGACCTCGAGCGGATCGAACCCGGGGATCGAGGTCCAGCTGGGCTTGCGAGCCGCCAATCGCCCGACCTGGCCGAGCATTGCCTTGTCGGGCACGATCAAGGCGTCGATCACCCTGCCGTACGCGTACAGGTCGAGGTAGAAGAAGGGGCGCGGGGCCAGGTATTTGGCCCATCCGATGCGATCGCGGTAGCCCGGCAGCCGCCACTGCACGTCGCTGTAGAACAGGATCACCGGGATGCCGCGGCCGTGAATGAAACCCAGGAACCTGTAGTCGAGGAGCGGGTGCGTCGGCAGATGGTGTGACTCGTTCAGCGCGATGGGCGTTGTCGGCGGTTCCGCATAGAGAAAGCTGTAGGTGACCCCTGCGGCGATCTTGCGCTTGACGTCCTCGATCGCTTGCCTGCGTGTCGGGGCGGGCCCGGCCACCACGTCAACCTCGTAGCCCAGCTGGCGGAACGCCCCCAGGAGCTTGGCGGGACGCACGTCCGATCCCACCCTCGAGTCCTGGTCGATGGCCAGGGTGCGGTAGAAGACGATGCGCCGG
>VBDY01000040.1 GCA_005882775.1 Chloroflexota bacterium
TAGTCCGCCGACAGCGCTACTCGACTATCTTCCAATAAGAGTCTTTCCTGATGACCTTGCCTTCCCGAAACTGAAAGAGGTCGCAACCTCGAACACGTATCTTCTGACCAGTCGCAGTGGTGCCACTCAGCAACCACTCGGAGACTCCTCGGTCGCCATCGACCCAGTGGTGATCTTCACCGTAATGAACGTCAGGGATGCCAATAAAGCGCGTGGCCAAACCCCTTCGGACCTCGTCCTTTCCAACATAACGGGCCCCCCACGGATGAGGGCCCCGAGGCATATCGAAGGTCGCGTCATCCGAGAAGAATTCCATTATCCGCTCGAGGTCGTGTCGATTGAAAGCATCAAGTAGCTCCCTGAGGGCCCCAACGGTCACCTGGCCTGCTGGCGCCATCGCGTCTAATCCCGCTTGGGCAGCTCCTGAACCGCCCATTTGTTGCCATCGGGATCGCTGAAGTACACAAACCTGCCCCAGGACAGGTTCTCGATGCCACTCACCTCGACGCCACGCCCGGCGAGCTGTTCGTGCGCCTTCTCAATGTCCGGCACCACCATCTGGAGCCCCTCGAGCGATCCTGGTTTCATTTTCGTCAACCCGGTGCCAATGTAGATGGAGCACGCCGAACCGGGTGGCGTGAGCTGGACAAAGCGCAACGCTGCATTCACCTGCTGATCATGATCGGCATGAAGGCCGACCTTCTGGGTGTAAAAAGCTTTCGCCCGGTCAACGTCGGACACGGGAACGGCTACAAGTTCAAGTTTCCAGTCCATGCAACAAAGTCTAGGCGAGTTGCCGAACCGGGCAGGGCCAACTAATCAGGAGGCAACCGGGCGCTGCCGGACGCCGAAGAGAGCGAGGACACCGCAGCCAAGACTGAGTCCCAACGCGAGCAGCGCGGGGACAACCAGAATCCACTTCCCTCTGGTAATGGCCTCGTCCAGCAGCCAACCGGTCGCCGCGCCGAGCACAGCAAAGCTGACCAATGCCAGCCATATGGTCACCTTCGTCACACGGGCGGTCCGCAGCGAGCCGCCAGCTGGGCGCGACACCATCAAAACCATAACGGCGTCAGCAATAGGTAGCAGCCACGCCTGGAGGCGATCGTGCGGGGGAATATCTTCGAGTGGCGTCAACCGGCCCGACATGCGCAGGTGAAACCGGTAGAGTCGCGAGCGTTCGCGGGCTGACCCCGGTTGCATCCTCAGTGCAACGTCCGGAGGGTCGGAAGTCTGTCCCGTTTAACCGCTCGAGCTGAGCCTGCGGACAAATTCCGCTGCGCGCTCCATGGCCGCCTCCACGACTGGGATCAATCCGTGGCGGACTCCAGGGTAGGTAACGAGTTCGGCCTGGGGCATGCGGTGCACGGCGTCGCGAAGCAGGTCGAGCCGGGCGAACGGGTCGGATTCACCAGAGAGAAGAAGTACCGGGCAGCGAATGCGCGGCCAGTGCTCAACTCGAAGCTCTTCGGGGTGGCCTGGTCGGTGCAATGGGTAGCTGAGCAGAATCAGCCCCCTGTAGGTAGTCTCCAGGGCTGCCAGGCTCGCCACTCGACCTCCGTAGGAGTGGCCACCCCCGATCGAGCCGGCTGGGACCTGTTCCAGGAACGAAGGGACCGCTTTTTCGGCTTTCACGACGGTGCGGCCGTGCCTGGGTAGCTCGACGGCGGAGGCGGTGACCCCCCGGCGGCGCAGGGCATCCACGTAGGGCCCCATGCTGACGGCCATCCCGGAGGCACCATGGGCAAGATGAACCGTCAATGGCTCGGTTTTGCTCACGGCCACGCGCTAACATTAATTGGCAACTAGATGGCACGCGTGCTGGTCGTAGAGGACGAGCCCAACATCGGAAGCATCATCGTCTTCAAGCTCGAACGCGAAGGCCACGAGGTGAGGTGGGAGCGGGGCGCGGCTGGTGTTCGGCACGCCGCCGCCAGCACCCAGCCGGACCTGGTGCTCCTCGATTGGAGTCTTCCGGACGGCAATCCAATCGAAGTCCTGACCGCCCTTCTGCCGATACCGACGGTCGTCATGACCGAGTTTCGTGACACCGCCGCACCGCCCCAGGCCCTGGCAGCCGGCGCGCGGGCTACAGTGGAAAAGCCGTTCAAGCCTACCCAGCTCGCCCGGCTGGTTACGCAACTCACACCGACGGCGGCTCGATGATGACGGTCCTGGCACGCAAGCAGGGCGCTGCGCTCGTCATCCGCGATCGGACGCTTGGCATCTTCACCGATAAGGGCTTCACCCCGGTCGATTTCAAAGTGGAGCTGGCCATGAAGCTGGCCGCCAGGCTCAAGTACACCCCGGTGCTCCCGGCACAGGAAATGGAAGAACCTGACCTGCTCCGTTTTCTACAGGACACCCGGGCCCACTAGCGCCGCGCTGGCAAGCGGACGCGAGCCTGGCAGCCTAACCCGGCGGTAAGACGGGCTGTAAGCCCGCCCTGCTACTTTGCCTGCAGTCGGACCAGTCCCTCCTCCCCCAAGAGGCCGCCCTCCCCGGCGGCCTTTTTGTTTCAGCCGACCTTACGCACCCTGACGCGCCTCCGCCTCCGCACCGCTCCACCCAGCCGCGGCCTCCGCCCGGAGCACCCGCTCCTGTACCAGGATGCGGCGCAGGATTGCAACCGATGAAGCGTAGGTCGAGTCCATGCCGTAGAACGACAATCCCCGTGCCCCTAGCGTTCGCGCCTGCGTATACGGCGTGTCAGATGCATAGTGCATCAGACCGAAATCAAACGGGAGCTTGGTGAAGTTGATGTTCTCCCGCATCGGATACCGGGACGCATCGGTAGTCTCGTAGACCGCGTTGAGGTACGGTCCCGCTTCCATCTCCACCACGGTGAAGCTTTCCCGGTGATAGAAGTCAAGGTAACCCCGGTTCTGCAAGAAGGTTCCCCGCACGGTCACGGCCCGCTGGTTGTCGAGGGCTGAGCCGTAGACGAGAAAGGGCGCGACCGAGCTGAAGCTGAAGCAGTTGTCCAGCCAGTAGGTGTTCTCTGAGTGCTCGTCGAACACTACGTTGGCGATCATGACATCGCCGATCGATGCGTTGAGGGTGGCCGCCTTGCCCAGGACGTAAATACCCCGCAGGGTTTCGACGCTCTGGGCGACCTCGCGAAGAATGTTGTAGGCGCCCAGCCCGAGAGGATAGTTGATGTTGATGACAACCGAGGGGCTGGCTCGCAGGCCGGTTCCGGCGGGGCTGCCCAGTCGCGGATCGAGGTCGCTGGCGTTCAATCGGTCGAGCACGATCACCTGGGCGGCCAGGTCGAGGCCGGCCTGACTGGGTAGAAAGAAAATCCCGCGCTCCTCCTCCTCCACGGTTCGTGTGGCACGGAGCCGCTGGGCATCGCCCTGCCCGTAGAAGATGCGAGCCGCGTAATAGAGAAAGTTGTCCCAGTTGCCGCGGGACTGGCCCTGGCGCAGTTTGCGCAGCTCGGGCACCAGCTCGAGGTTATTGGTCGCTTCGATGTAGGCGAGGATCTCCTCCTGGTGCCGGCGCGCCGACCCACTCAGAAGATTGACCAGGCTATGGGTGTTGCTGGACACGAAATAAATCGGTCGATCCACGAGGCCCTCGGCCGCTAGCAGGGACCGGATCGGCTCCCACCAGCGGCGGGTTGCCTTCACGTAGCCGACCTGAGTCCCGCCTAGCATTCGGACCGAGAAGCTCTTCTCGTCGGCCTGGATTTTGCGCAGATGCTCGGGCAGGTCGGTTCCCCATATCTCCACCAGCCGCATCCAGTCGGCCTCGGCGATGCCAAGCCGCTCCGCCAGGATCAGCTGGTTGTCGATCAGCGCGATCTCGTTCAAGTCCTCTGCCGCCAGCAGCTTGTGCAGCTTGTTCCACTCGATTTGCAGGGCGACCAGCTGAGGGATGACATCGTCGACGTCGGAGAGGCTGGCAATGTAGACCGCCAACGTCTCCACGCCATCGAAGTAATACCGGCGGCGGCGGCCCGGAGCGCTCTGCATCTCCCAATCCTCGACGTCGACGTCCAGGGCACGCTTGAAGACCGCGGCCGACTGCCCAAGGAGGATCCGGCTAACGGACGTGATGGCGGGCGGCAGCCGCCGCAGTGCATAGATGAATGCTCCGGGATCGGGTTCGGGAGATCCGGCTTTCGGATGCAGGCTGGACTGCATCCCGATGTGCGACTGCTCGAGAACCTGCAGCTTGGTCTCGCCCGAGCTACGGAGCAGAGTTGTGTAGGTCCGGGTGTAGAGCTCGACGGCTTCCCTGCCCGGACCGCGCTCTGCGGAATCGGCCATCGAGAAGGGCATTGTCCGTATTATCCCGCTCGCCGTTCAAAGCCTGCGACGGACCGGTTCCCGTTCACATCGGGTTAATGCTTTACAAGTTTTTACGAAAGTTCCTTGCCGCTATTGGGATCGATGGCTAGCTTGTTGCCTGACCGACCATCCCTACTAGTCGGAGGACTGCCCGAGCAATATGTACGAAACGATACAGACCGAGAGTCAACGCACTCGGATCAGACTGATCGCCACCAAGGCGCAGGCGGCCGAGCGCAAGCTCAACCTTTACGCTCTGGACAACGTGCTATGGGCCCTCGAGGACCTGAATCTTCGGGAGCGCAGCGTCGTACCCGGCGATGTCGTCGAGCAGCTCCTGGCATTCGGCGTCCCTTATCGCTCGGACGTCAAGATTCCGGACCTGATCGAGCTGGTCTTCACCGCCCAGGAACAATTCATGAACGTCGAACCTGACGAGATCAATCGGGTGCCCACCCTCGAGGAGCTCGAGGCCTACTTCGAGCAGTCGCGCGTGGCGTAGGCGGCGGGCCGCCTATAATTGGCCGAACTTCCGTCGGTGGAGGTGGTGGCCTAGAGAACGCCCGACAAGTTAATACACCGCAGGTGGCTCGTACGAGCTGAAAAGGGAAGCCGGTGCGAATCCGGCGCGAACCCGTCACTGTCAGCGGGGAGCCGCGGGCAAGATCCACTGAGGCGTCCGCCTTGGGAAGGAGCCCGTCGGCAACGATCCGTAAGCCAGGAGACCTGCCTGTAGGGTAGAGCACGACCCTCTTCGAGGCTGAGAGGGAGATGCGCCAGGCTCACCTGGCGACTCCGATCGGCCTCCAGTTGCCATTCAACGCTCTGGAGGAAACCATGAACCGACTGATGCCCGTGGTGGCGACCGTGCCACTGCTTGCCCTCGCCATCCCGATGGCGACGCTGGCCGCAGAGCCGCACCAGACGAATGCAGCGCAGCTCGCCCTTCGATGGCTCAACTGCACCCAGCAGCAACCTAATGGACAGATTGGGAGCAGCGGTAACCCAATCGCCCGCTCTGCCGAGGTCGTGATAAGCCTGGCCGCTTCGGGCCGGACCGCCTCCGAATTCCATCACGGGGCCAGCACCCTGGCTGATTACCTCAAGACTGTCACCGCCCTGGATGTGAACAAGACCAGCACGCCGGTCGGCACCAATGGCGTGCTCCTGCTGGCCAGGTCCCTAGACACCGGTACGGGTCCGGCGGCTGTACCCATTGCGCAACTCGAGCTCGCCCAAACGCGCACAGGGGACACCAAGGGCGAGTACGGCACCGACCTCTTCAGTGACGCGTTGGCCATCCTCGGTCTGAGCGCGGCTCACCAGTCACCGGGCAGCGACGCCATCGCGTTCCTCGAAACCCATCAAAACGCAACCGACCACGGGTGGAGCTACGACAACGCAGGCAGCTTTGGCAGCGACTCCAATACAACTGCGCTCGTGATCCAGGCTTTGCTGGCGAGCGGGGTCGCCGCCAGCGATACGCACATCACGAACGGCATGCAGTTTCTCAGCACGGAGTTCTTCAACGGCGGCTTTGTCCTCGAGGCCGATCCCACCAAGCCAGACACCGACGCCAGCAAGGCGCCTGATGCCAACTCAGACGAGCTCGGCATCCAGGCGATCGTGGCGGCCGGCGTCCAGGGAGACGAAGCCTGGAGCTCGCGATTGCACTCGGCCGAGCTCGACCTGAAGAGCCGGCAGGTGGCCAGCGGTCCCGACACCGGGGCACTGAGCTCATTCAGCAAGCTCTTCGCGACCACGGAAGCTCCGGCCGCGTTCTTGCTTGGTCCACTGACCGCCACCACAAGGGCATCCAGCAGCTTGTCACTCCTGCCCTGCCCGGCGGCTGCAGCGATCCCGCCTGCCTTGGCACGGACTGGGGGCGGCAACGGAGCGCCGATTGCCTTGTTCACCGGCTTGCTCGCGGTTTTGGCAGGTCTGCTCCTGTGGCGTCGCCCGGCAGTCGGCTAAGCGTCGTCGCTCGCATGGGCGGGGCCGCGAGCCTGGCGCTGGCGGCCCTGGCCTTCGTTCACACACCGGCTCAGGCGGCAGTCCACCGAGCTGCACTGGTGGTGGTCCATGGGACTGCCTGGTCGGGGCCCCGGATCCTGTGGCGCTGCGTGCAGTTCACCCAGGACGCGATCAGCGGCCTGAGCCTGCTCGAACTCGCCGCGGTCAACTCCGGGCAGCCACCACAGGTGTATGACTGGGGCGGAGGAGCAGCGACCGTTTGCCAGCTGAGCGGCGAACCCCGGCAGGTCCCCGAGCGATGTTTTGGTCCAACGTCCGGCCCCAACTGGTCGGACTGGAGCTGGTCGAGCGCAGGCTGGGTGTCCCGGTCGAGCGGCGTCACAGGGTACACCGTCCGCGACGGTGACCTCGAGGGCTGGACCTACTCCGGAGGCTTCGGCAGCCCACCCCAGGCGACTACGTTCGGGCGCGTGTGCGCGACTGCGGGACCCGCTCCGACGCGGAGTGGGGCAACAGCACGCGCCGCCCCCGCGACGGCGACTGCCCAGTCATTGCCGAGCGCTTCGCGGGTAACAGCAGCTGCTCAATCGGCATCGAGCGAGGCGTCGGTCCTGCCAGATACCGCGGCGAGCGCGACCCCGATGGCGGCCAAACCGGGATCGGCGAGCGGGACGACTCCTTACCTGGTATTTGGCGCGAGCGCTCTTCTGTTGCTTGGCCTGGCCGGCTGGAACCTGCTCCGGAGATCACCCTGAACTGTCATCCCCTGACCTGGCTCGCGTGGGGATCGGCGGCCCTCGGGCTCACCATCACGAGCCGCAACCCCTATGTGCAGGTCCTGCTCCTCCTGATTTTTATCAATGTCTGGTTCGCCTATCGCCGCCCCGGTGCGGGGCTGTCCCTCCGGCTGGGTCTGATGCTCGCAACCCTCCCCATCGTGTTCGACCTGGCCTTCAGCCGGTTCGGCACCCACGTCATGTTTTCGCTGCCCAGCCTTCCGGTGGTTGGAGGCCCCTGGACGGTTGAGGCCCTGGTCTTCGGCGCGACAACGGGCGCTGCCCTCCTGCTCACAGTGACGGTGTTTGCCGTCCTCCAGCTGACCGTCCGCAGCGCCGACGTCCTCAAGCTCCTGCCTCGCCCGCTCTACCGGACCGGCACCGTGGTCTCTCTGGCGCTGGCTTTCGTGCCACAAGCGGTCGGATCCGTGCGCGTCATCGCGGAGGCCCGGCGGCTTCGGGGTAAGCCGGGCGGATGGCGAAGAGCACCGGCGTTGCTGCTCCCCCTACTGTTGACCACGCTCGAGCGGGCTCTGCAGTATGCCGAGTCGCTCGACGCACGTGGCTTTGGCAGCGCGGGGCGCTCGCGGTACCGGCCCGTTTCCTTCGGAGCCCCCGACGGCATGACGATGGTCGCCGCCGGCATTGCTATGGCCGGTCTCGCGCTCTCTCACGCCCCCTCCTATGACCCGTACCTCACGCTAACGCCGGCCATTCCGTCAATCACGACGATCGCGTCGCTGCTGGTGCTCGGGCTGCCGGCCGCGCTCGGGATCGTATTGCCACGCCATGCCACTGATCTCGATTGACACGGTTTCCTACCAGTACCCTGCTGCCAACCAGCGGGCGCTTTCTGAGGTCAGCCTGACCGTCGAGCCGGGCGAGGTGATCTTGGTGCGCGGCCCCTCGGGGAGTGGCAAGTCCACCCTGCTGCGCTGCCTCAACGGGCTGGTTCCGCACAGCACAGGCGGCACCTTCGCGGGAACCGTGACGGTTGCTGGCATGGACACGCGGAACACGCCTCCTCGGATGCTGGGGTCACGCGTGGGCTTCGTCTTTCAGCATCCCGAGCGCCAGTTCATCCTGGAGGACGTCGAGGCGGAACTGGCGTTCGGCCTGGAGAACCTCGGGCTGGCCAGGCCGCTGATGCGTAAGCGAATCGAGGAAGTGATCGACCAGGTGGGGATCCAGCCGCTCCGCCGCCGGCGGATCGCCTCGCTCTCGGGCGGAGAACGTCAGCGGGTGGCAATCGCCGCCGTCCTGGCAATGCATCCGCAGGCGATCGCCCTCGACGAACCAACCTCGCAGCTCGATCCGCAAGCCGCGGAGGACGTGCTCCAGGTTGTCTCCCGACTCGTCGCCGAGCTGGGGATGACGACGCTGGTAGCAGAGCACCGGATCGAGCGCATCGCCCCGTTCCTGGACCGGGTTTGGTCTCTGCAATCGGGCAGGGTTGGGGACGCCGAGCCACGGACCGCATTTCAGGGAGGCGGCGCCCGGCCGCCGGTCGTCGACCTCGCCGCCCGTCTGGGCTGGACCGAGATACCGCTGGGGCTTCGCGAGGCGCGACGCTACGCGCCCCGGCTTCGCGGCGTTCGACCCACGGCCCCGGTGGTGTCCACCACCGACGGTCCGCTGGTTGCCCGCCTGGATGGCGTCGACTTCTCCTACAACGGCCGGGCCGCCCTGCGCGGGGCGTCGCTTCGGCTCCATGCCGGAGAGATGGCCGTATTGATGGGGCGAAATGGTTCGGGCAAGACCACCCTGCTGAAGGTGATCGCCGGGATGGTGCGAGCCCAACGCGGTCGCGTTGAGAGCACGCGCTCGGTCGCATTCGTGCCTCAGGATGCCGACACGCTCCTCTTTGCTTCGACCGTAAGGGATGAACTCAATACCGGCCTTCAGAGCGATCTGCCGGCGCCGTTTTCAGAGTGGAGCGATCGCTACCCTCGCGACCTGAGCGCCGGTGAACGGCAGCAGGTCGCGATAGCCGCGCTTGACCCGGGTGCGGGCATCGTTTTGCTCGACGAACCAACCCGCGGCCTGGATCCTGATGTGAAGGCACTGGTGGCTCTGGGACTGCGCCGGCGGGCGGCGGCCGGCGCGGCAGTGCTGGTGGCCACCCATGACGTCGAATGGGCGGCGCGCTTTGCCGACCGGGTTTTGCTCGTCGCCGACGGCGAGATCTACGCAGAGGGACCGCCGAGAGACGTTTTGAGTGACTCGCTCGTTTTTTCCACCCAGGTCAACAAGCTGCTCGGCGCCGGCTGGCTGCTGCCCGAGGACGTGCCGGTCACGGCGCCATGATTCGCCTGCGGCCAAACACGGAGAGCGCAGGGTTGCTGGTGATAACCGTGGCGGGTGCGCTGGCGTTCGTCTATCCGCTGGCCGCCGGGCGGGCTCATGACCATACGCAGGCGGATGCGCTCCTGCTCGCCTTCATCTGTGCCGCCAGCGTGATCCTCCTCGGGCTCGCTCTTCAGACCCACCATCTTTCGGCACGCCTGCTGGCGGTGCTCGCGGCCCTGGTTGCGGTAGACGCGGTGCTCCGAATCCCGGCCGTGATCGGGGTCGCGGGATTTTCCCCGGTCTTCTTCCTGATGCTGGTTGGCGGGTTTGAAATGGGTCCCAGCTTTGGCTTCGCCATGGGAGCTCTCACCCTCTTGGTCTCGGCGGCGCTGACCGCCGGTTTCGGTCCATGGCTGCCCTACCAGATGCTGGCCGCGGGTTGGGTTGGCATGGGAGCCGGCCTGCTCGGAGGTCTGACCGTCGGTCGCCATTCAGGGATCCGGCTCAGTGCGCTCGCCGTTTACGCGGTGGTTACCGGGTTTGGGTATGGTGTCCTCCTCGACCTGTGGGAGTGGCCGTTGCTCCTGGGAGGGGGGACGTCACCGATCAGCTGGGCACCCGGGCTGGCAACCAGCGAGCTGGCTCGGCGCTTTGGCGCCTTCTATCTGACCACCTCGCTCGTCTACGACGCATTCCGAGCCGGGGGAAACCTGCTGCTGGTGCTGGTCGCCGGGACGCCCGTGCTGGCGGCGCTCCACCGGTTCAGGCTTCGCTTCCTGGTCGATTGGGCACCTGCCGGTAACATGTCCCCTAATGTCGGAGCTTCCCCCCGATATCGCGCTCCAACCGGAGCCGACTGACCCGGATCCACTCGACGAGATCCGCCCCGACCGGCCCCGGATCTGGCCGGAGACCCCAAGGCCGCTCAAGACGCAGGTCAAACGCCCGCTCGAGGACTGGCTCACTGACTTTACCGAGCGGGTCCGGGAGCAGGACGCGCGGCCCGGCAAGATCACGGTGGAGCGGCGACGCCGCCCCCGCGGGCTGGCGCGATTGGTACCAGTCCCCCTTCGAGCTGAGCAGGGGCGGCCGGAAAGCGAGCCTACGGATCCAACTCGCCGTGGGCGGGGCCGCCGCCGAGGCCGGGACCGGGCGGGCCAGCAGCTCAAGCCGGCGCCGGCGCAATCGCCGTCCCAGGGGCAAGGTCAGCGGGACAGGCGAGGGCCAAGCCGCGGCGAACAGCGCCGTGGTCGTGGACGGCCGCCAGGTCAGCGCCCACCCCGGTCATCGCAGCAACAGCCACCCGGAGCAGGCCCCTCACCCGGAGCCGGCCCCTCACCCGGCGCCGGTCCCTTACCCGGAGGCGGCTCCGCGCCAGGACCGGAGCAGGGCTTTCGCCGAGGCCGTCGCCGCTCCCGCGGCCGCCGCCGCGGACCCGGTGGGCAACCGCCTCCCGGACCGGGTGGGCAGGCGCCTCCTGGCTCGGGCGGCCAGCCGCCAGACGGGGAATAGAATGGACGCGAAGTGCGTTCCGTCGATAGCGACCTCGGGTTTGAAGAGCATCTCGACGCCCTCTACCGTAGCGCGCTGCGCCTGACGCGCAAGCCGGAGGATGCCGAGGACCTGGTCCAGGAGACTTACGTGCGAGCCTACCGCTACCGACATCGCTTCCAGCCCGGCACCAACGCGAAGGCCTGGCTGTTTACCATCATGGCCAACGCCTTTCGCAATCGGGCCCGGCTTCACCGGGGGGTGGAGGAACCGATCGACGAGCCCGGCACCGATTTCTACATCTACGAGCAACTCCGCCGGGAGGGAACGCCCCTCCACTTGATGTCACCGGAGGAGCTCGTGGTCGACCGGGGCTTTGGCGACGAGGTAAAGCGCGCGCTCGAGGAGCTTCCCCTTCCGATGCGGATGGTCGTGCTGCTGGTGGACGTCGAGGACTTCTCGTATAAGGAAGCTGCCGGCATCCTGAGCATCAAGATCGGGACCGTCATGTCTCGCCTGCACAGAGGGCGACGGGCGTTGCAGAAGCGACTGTGGGATTACTCGGGGCGCCCGAAAAGCGCATCGATCGCGGTTGGAGCCGGATGATGCATCAGCTGGACTGCGACGAAACCGCTGAGCGGCTGAACCTCTACCTGGACAGGGAGTTGAGCGACGCGGATGTGGTGCAGGTTCGCGAGCACCTCAGTGAGTGCCCGCCCTGCGAACGGATCTTCGATTTCCAGGCGGAGGTCAAGCGGCTGGTCCGCAAGGAATGCTGTTCGGACGACGCACCCGCGCGGTTGCGGGAGTGGGTCCGGAACCTCAGCGCCAAGGATCCTCAGCCGCCGGCGTGATTCTCGACCTGGTGCTGGCGTTCGCCGCCGGCCTCCTGTCCTTCGCGTCGACCTGCGTCCTGCCCCTGGTGCCGGCCTACATCACTTACATGGGTGGACGGGCGACCGGCGAAAGCAGCAGCGCCAGCCTGACCCAGCAGCTCCACCTGCTCGGCAACGCTCTGCTGTTCGTAGCCGGTTTCAGCACGGCGTTCGTTGCCCTCGGCGCCTCGGCGGGTCTTATCGGCGCAGACCTGAAGGCATTCAAACCGCTCCTGCTGCAGGTGGCCGGGGCAGCCCTGGTGCTGATTGGGCTCGGCCTCCTCTTCTGGCAGCGGATCCCCTGGCTGATGCGCGAGCGACGGTTCGATATTGCTCATCGGCTACCCAGGGCACCCTGGGCGTCATACCTGATCGGCCTGGCATTTGCCATCGGCTGGACACCCTGCGTCGGTCCGATCCTGGCCGCCATCCTGCTCCGCGCAGGCAGCAGCGGAACCGCCCTGCAGGGCGCTGTCCTGCTCACGGCATACTCGCTGGGGCTGGGCGTCCCCTTCCTGATTGCGGCGTCGCTCTCCGGGCTTTTGACCCGGGCGATGGCCCGGCTGCGCGGCGCGTACGCGACGCTGAATGCGGTGGCCGCCGTCTTCCTGATCGCGATGGGCGCCCTGATCTTTTCGAACCAGCTGACCCTGTTTAACACCTATCTGCCCTTCGTCAATTTGACTACCCCCTTCGACTCCGCTTTCAGCGCCAGCAACCCGACGCCCGCGCCCGCTGGACCGGCGGCGGTTGGCCACCCGGCACCGGTCTTCACCCTCACCGACACCGAGGGCCACACCATTGCCCTGAGCCAGCTGAAGGGAAAACCAGTCGTGGTCGCCTTCTGGGCGACCTGGTGCGGCCCGTGCCGCGAGGAGCTGCCACTGATCGTGCAAGCCTACCGAGCCCACCGGGCCGAGGGGCTGACTGTGGTCGCAATCAACTTCGG
>VBDY01000021.1 GCA_005882775.1 Chloroflexota bacterium
TGCCTCCTCGCGCCAGCGGCTCGTCCGACTCGACCACGAACTTGCCCATCCGCCCTTCCAGGTGGACGTCCTCCAGGATCCGGGCGACCGCGCGGGTGGTCGTGGTGCGCTGTGCGTAAGGCTTGCTTCGCATCTCTTCGCGTAAGCGCACGATCTCGCGCATCTGTTTGTCGAGGTCGACCCTTCCCTCGCTCAGGACGCGCGACCTTTTGGCTTCTTGGCCGGCAGCTTGCGTGACCAGCCGAGCGATCGGACGACCCACGCCCGGGTCTTTACTGGGTCTCGCTGCCAGGTCGAAGCCACGCAGACATAGCCTTTCATGGCGTGCCCCGGCATCGGCTCGAACGCCTTGCCGCCCTCCCTCAAGACTCGGGCCTGCTCCTCGTCCGAAAGTCGCACGAACAGGTCCTCACCGAACAGGCCTGCGAACAGGTTCCCGTTCACGAACGCCGCGATGTTGCCGAACATGGGTCGGCTGGTGACCGCGGGGTCCTTCGGTAGCAGGGCCTTGAAGGCGGAGGTTTCTTTCTCCCCCGACTTCGGCATCGATCCCTTTGTCATCGGGCTCGCCGACCTCCCGGGAGCCGATTTCTTCGCGCCCGCCTGGATCCGGCTGGGAGTCATTGACCTAGACTAGCGCGATCGACCTGGGTAGCGACTACCGGCTACTGCTCATGGCGCGGCTGTTGCGCGCCTTCGCGTTTGGCTACTCCGCGGTCCTGCTGGGCGTCTTCCTCGAGAATCGCGGACTCTCGAGCTTCCTCATCGGGATCTGTCTGGGGATCGGCTTGCTGTCGGGCGCCCTCTCGGGCCTGGGTTTTGCCCTCGCCTCGGCGCGGCTTGGGCGTCGCGTCACGCTCGCGGCCGCCGGGGTGTTGATGGCCTTGACCGGCATCGACCTTGCTTTCGCCACCAGCCCGGCGATGCTCGTGCTAGCCGGAATCACTGGCATGCTGGGCGCCGCCAGCATCGACCTCGGCCCCTTTTCCGCGGTCGAGCAAGCGGTCCTGGCCGAGTCGGTTCTCCCGGGCCGGCGCAATGTCGCGTTTGGCCGCTACTCTCTCACCGGCGGGCTTGCCGCCGCAGGCGGTGGGCTGGCTGCCTCCCTCGCCACCAACGTCGCGCGGATCCAGGTCTTCCTGGTTGTCTACGCGGTGATCGGCCTCCTGACGGCGCTGATTCCGCTTCTCCTTTCTGCCAGGGTCGAGGGTTCGCAGCCCGGCCCCACTTTGACGCGGCGGAGCATGGGGCCGCTCGCCGCCCTCTCCTCACTGATCGCTGTCGACGCTCTCGGCGGAGGATTCGTCGTCAACGCCGTGATCGCCTACTGGCTGCATGCGCGGTTCCACGCTGGAACCGAAGTCCTGGGTCCGGCGTTCGCCGCCTTGTCAATCGTCCAGGCCGCCTCCTACGAGATCGCCGGACGGCTCGCGAACCGCTTCGGTCTGGTTCGGACGATGGTCTTCACCCACCTGCCCAGCAACCTGCTGTTGGTTCTGGTTCCGTTCAGCCCGAGCCTGCCCTGGGCGGTCGGGTTGCTGCTTCTCCGGTTCTCGATTTCACAGATGGACGTGCCGGCCCGCCAGGCATATATCGTCTCGATCGTCGCCCCCTCGGAGCGGGCCGGCGCGGTAGCGCTCACCGGCGCCGTTCGCGGCGTGGCTCAGGCGGTCGGTCCGGTCCTGGCGGGCCAGGCCATCCAGAGCGCCGCCTTCGGCCTGCCATTCTTCCTCGCCGGCGGGTTGAAGATCGCCTACGACCTTGCGCTGTACGCGGGGTTTCGCGCCCGCAAAGCGGATCACGAGCTTGCCTGAAGGAGGTTTTCGCCATGAAGTGGGTCACACGCAAGAACGCCAATGTCGATCGGGTCGCCTGCCCCTGGCTGATCAAGCGGTTTGTGGACAGGGACGCTGAGTTCCTTTACGTTCCGGCTGACCAGATCAGGACCGTGGCTGAGCGTGAGGGAGCGATTCCATACGATGCTGCCGGCGTGGAGCTTGGCCATGTCGACGGTCGGTGCAGCTTTGAATCGATCCTGGTGAAATACGGGCTCACCGATCCCGCCCTCCAGCACCTTGCGAGGATCGTTCACGGCGCCGACATCCCTGCGGACGTTACCGTGACCCCGGAGTCGGCCGGCCTGTCCGCGATCGCACGCGGCTTTGCCCTGGCCCATGGCGAGAACGACCACGAAAAGATCCACCTCGAGTCCCCCATGTACGACGCCCTCTATGCCTGGTGCCAGGGTCAGGCGAAGGGGGGAGGAGGAGGAGGAGGATCTTGACATAGTGTTGCGCACCTTATACGATATGTACCGTTATGGCGGCGGGGCGTGCTGAGCTCCAACCAGATCGGCCGGGACCGATCCACAACCGGCTCGCCGTGCTCCGCGCCGAGCGGGGCCTCTCGCGCCAGCAGCTGGCCGAGGCCCTGAACGTCAACTACCAGACCATCGGCTACATCGAACGGGGCGACTACAATCCGAGCCTGGAGCTGGCGCTCCGTATCAGCGAGCTGTTCAAGCTGCCGGTTGAGGCGGTCTTCTCGCGGCGGCCGTTCAGGCCGTTGAGCGACGAGTTTTACCGGCAACGCCGCACCGAGGAGCGGGTCGGATGAGCAGCCAACCGATGGCACGAGCCCTGGGTCAACCGAGCAGGCGGGAGCGCCTGACCAGGCGCCTCACCCTGCGTGTGTGGCGCCGATCGATGGTGCTGATGACCTACTTGGCGGTTGCGTCGGTGTTGGTCTTCATGCCGCTGGTCCACTCGTGGAAGCTCAACCCGTTGATCGGTTGGGCGGTCTCTGCGCTCCTGGTGCTGGTTGCGGTGGCTGGCCTGTCGGCCGAGTGGTTCTGGCTGACGAGCCGCGCCAACTGGTGGGGCATGTGGAGGTCCAATCGGAAGGC
>VBDY01000064.1 GCA_005882775.1 Chloroflexota bacterium
ATTCGATCGCCACCCCGCGGACGGCGGTGAGTAGCTGCCCCCGCGTAAAAATCCGGCCGGGTTGGCGCGCCAGCGTGGCCAGCAGCTCGAACTCTGTGTGCGTCAGCTCGACCCGGCGCCCCGAGATTGTCACTTCCATGCGTGGGACATCCAGCTCGACATCGGCACCCACCCGGATGACATCGTCCTGGGCCATGCCCTGCCCGCGTCGCAGGACGGCCCGAACCCGGGCGACCAGTTCCTTGGGGCTGAACGGCTTGGTCAGGTAGTCGTCGGCGCCCAGCTCGAGGCCGACCAGTTTGTCGGATTCGTCCGTCCTGGCCGTGAGCATGATGATCGGGACTGCCCCCTCACGGCGCAGCGAACGAGCGACGTCCAGGCCGTCCATCCCGGGTAGCGCCAGGTCGAGAACGACCAGGTCGGGCTTGCCGGTCCGGGCGCTGCGCAATGCCGCCGGTCCGTCGGCGGCGGTGATCACGGAAAACCCGGCGCGCTCGAGATAATCGCGGACCAGCTGGACGATCCGGGGCTCATCATCCACAACCAGGACGGTCGCCACGTCTGCGATAGTATCTGCCTCTCTTACCCCTCTATCGCGCGCGATACGACGCGCGCTTTGGGCCGGGAGGCACGCCTCGGGCCTGGGTCGGCCCTCGGCTCCGTTTCATGCGCTGGGTGGAGTGTTGGTCGTCCCCGAACCGGACGTGGATCCTTCGCCGTGGGCTTGCCGGTGCCATTCCTTTAGCCGGTCATCGACAGCCGGTGGCACGCCACCCGGCCGCCCGTACCCGCCGCCGCCCCAATACCCGCGACCCCAGGGCCGCCGGAATACGGCAAATAGCAGGATCCCGATCAGGAGCAGCGGGAACAGCCCGAAGAATGGGAAAAAGCCCCAGCCGTAGCCCGGATAGTAGACGGTTCCATCTCCAGCCCGGGTGGCAATCACCGTAGTCGTTTGTCCGGCGTGGTAGGCGATCGCCGCCACCACCCCGACCAGGAGCAGTGTGAGAGCTCCCCAGAACAGCGCAATCCTCTGTTTCATTGCGAAACCTCCTTGAACACGTTTGCTTCTGCACCCATCCTGCCCATCAGTTGTGAAGGGAATGTGAATGCGCTGCGAAACGGTTGGGAGCTACTGAAAGACGATGGCCATGTTGTTGAAGTCGCGCCAGGAGACCTCGAACTTAGCCTTGCTGATCCAGTACTGACTACCCCCGCGCCACGGGTCGTTGACCCGGACGCTGTTCGCCGAGACCCCGCTCAGGATGACGGTGTGCTCGATCAATGAGTAACGGATCTGCCTGCCGTCCCAGGCGGTCCAGTACCCGACGTAAGGCCGATCCCATCCGGTCTCGGTCCAGGCTTCCACCGGGTGACCGGCCCGCACCGCTGCGTAAATCTCAGCCGCGCTAAAGCCTTCGTGTCCATACGAATTTGGCGCGCCGTGCGACTGGGCGATCGAGAGGATGACCGGCCAGTAGACGCCGTACCCGGTCGGGATCAGGTCGGCGCCATTCACGTTCCCAACGAAGTTCGTGTAGGGGTCACCCCACTGGATGACCCGCTTGGGTGGCCCCCGATCGATGATTGGGGCTCGTGTGTCCGGCTTCTCCAGAGAAAACAGCTCGCTTTGTGAATACGAGTGCCCCATCGCCATCAGAGCCATCTGCAGCGCCGCGGTCTCGCAGTCGAGATTCATGGTTTGCGCGCGGACCGGCACCGGGAAGGTGAACTGTCCGGTCAGCTGAGCCGGAGCCGTCGCAGCGACCGCGGGATGCGGGGTTGGAGCCGGGGTGGGCGTAGCCGTTGGCGTGGGGGTTGCTTTCGGCATCCGCGGCACCGGCCAGCTACTGGCGTCGTTGAGGGCGACGGCCGAGGCCTGGGGGACGGTGGGGGCGTTCGCCTGCGGGCTTGCCAGAGCGACTGCGCCGCTGAGGGCGAGCAGCACCAGGCCGCCCGCGACCAGTGCGGGTGATCTCACCAGGAAGATCCTACCGTCCAGCCACCGTACGGCTACAGCTTGGGATGGCGGACGGTATCAACCGGCCCAAGCAGCGTGACATTGCGGACGCCTGTCTTCGGGTCCACCATCACCTTGATCGTCTCTCCGGTTTTGGGATCAATAAAGGTTTCGCCCGTCGGCACCATCCGCCGGTTCTCCCAGGCAAAGTGCATGCCATACCTGCCGCGCGCGACCAGGATCCCGCCCGCGACCACGACGGCATTGACCGCAATGTAAAGCGCGAGAGGCAGAAACGCGCCGGCGCTGAGCAAAAGAAGTGCGACGGCCAGGGCCACCACCGCGTAGACGAGGACAGCCTTCTGCAACATCGGCTGCATTCTGGCACGTTTTCAAGGGTTGAGCCCATCGACCATTGGGCTGCTGCTAGGCGGCGGTCTCGGGCAGCTCTCTCATGCGCGGTAGGGGTGATGGAAGCAGCCAGAGAAAACCGAGGATTGCGCCCACAGCGGCCACGAACAGAGCCTGTCGCACTCCGATCACGGCTCCGAGGACGCCCCCCAGCACGGCACCCACCGGGCGGACGCCGTAGTTGATGACGGTGTATGCGCCCGAGACGCGAGCGCGCAGCCGGTCCGGGATCAGAGCCGCGAAGATCGTGCCGATGCTGATATCGAGAATCATCACGCCCAGCCCGCAGCCGAACTCCGCGGCAAACAGGAA
>VBDY01000041.1 GCA_005882775.1 Chloroflexota bacterium
CTCGTCCTCGGAGCCCATGATGATGGGCCCCTTGTAGTGGTTTTTGCCGTAGAGCAGGTAGTAGAGTCCGCCCAGGATCAGGAAGATCGCCACCGAGGGCCCAGCCCAGGTTCCGGTGGCCGTCAGCCAGTCGATCACGTTGCCTTTGAAGCCAGCGGGCGTCGTATACTCCGGCAACATCAGGATCACGCTGATGAACGCGACCCAGACCACCGCCAGCCAGCCGACGATCGGCCAGAAACGACCAAGGTTCCAGGGTCCAGGCGTCCATCGTTTTGGATAGACCAGCGCCAGCAACACCGGGATCACGTAGGAAACATAGAGACCGATCACCGAGATCGACACGACGATCGAGTAAATCGCAGCCACCGGGAACTGCGCGACCATCGGGATGAACCCGATGATCGCCGCCACCCAGATGCACCTGGCGGGCGTCCGGTACTTCTTGCTCACCACGTGCAGCCACTTAGAGCCGGGGAGCGCCCCGTCTCGGCTGAAGGCGAAGAGCATGCGCGAGTTGGAGGTAATAGAGCTCAGGCCACAGAAGGCCTGGGCAACCACGAAACCGAAGAAGAGAAGCAGTCCGCCCCAACTCCCGAGTGCGTTGGTGACTATGTCCAGAACGGGGTTACCGCTCGCGGCGGTCTTCGCCAGGTCCGGGATCGCGAGTGTCAGGGCCAGCAGCATCAGGTAGCCAAAGACCAGCGACCAGAACACCGAGTTGACAATCCCCCAGGGCGCCCGCCGGGCGGGATTGACCGTTTCTTCGGTCACATGCGCGGAGGCGTCGTATCCGGTGAAAGTCCACTGGGCCAGCAGCATGCCGACCAGGAATGCGTAAAGCGGTGAGCCGAAGCCTGAGGCGTTGTAGGAGGTCGTGAACACGTAGCTGAGACCGTGGAGCGGATGCAGGATACCGACCGCGACCAGCAGTACCCCGATTACCGCGATGTGCCACCAGACACTGATATCCGCCATCCGGGCGGCGAGCCGCACGCCGACGTGGTTGATGCTGGCCTGCACGATCAGGAGCAGGGCAAACAGCGCGATCACGCCAACCTTGCCCTGGGTCGTCGTCAGGTCAGAGGGGTAGCCGATAGTTGTGGTGCCAATCTTCCAGGTGAGGTTCTGGAACAACACCGTCAGGAACGCCGCCATGAAGGTCGCGTTCCCGTAGACGATGCCGGAGGTGATCGTGACCTGGCCGATCAGGTTGAACCAGCCCGTTATCCAGCCCCAGTGCTTGTTGCCGAGCTTGGCCGCCTGGTAGTAGAGAGCCCCCGCGGTGGGGAGTGCCGACGCCAGCTGCGCCATGGCGGCGGCGACTACCAGGACCATGACCCCCACCACTAGCCAGCCGATCCCCATCTGCTGCGGACCTCCGTGATTGAGCCCGTAGCTATATAGGGTCAGCCCTCCCGTAAGGACCGAGATGATCGTGAACGAGATCGCGAAATTACTAAAACCCCCCATATCGCGGAACAATTGCTGGGCATAGCCCATCTGGTGGAGCCGGGCCGTGTCGGCACGGATCTGCTCCTCCTTGGTCACCGCTGTTGGCATGCGTGTCCTTCCTTTGCCTGGGAAATGCGATCGCCCTTCAGGCTGCCCCCTATTTGATGCGGAGCCGAACTTGTTGTCAAGCAACAGTTGGACGGTCGTCGGGGCACCTGGGACCCAGCCTCGCCCTTCCAGGCTTGAACGTTGCCCGAACCAGGCAAGACCTGATAGTGTCGATATCAATCTTTGATATAGCAGGCCGCTCATGGCCAGGGAGGTGGAGTATGTATCGCTACGGTCCCCACATCGGGCTCGGGACGATCCTGATCATCGCGCTGCTGGTCTGGCTTTTGTTCTTTCATCACTAATTCAGTGGCTCAGGGAAGGAGGTAGTCGATGGATGCGATTGACCTGCTCAAGCAGGACCACCGGAAGGTGGAGAAGCTGTTTTCAGAGATCGAGAAGAGCAAAGACGGGCGAGATCGCCTCTTCACAGAGCTGGCGACCGAGCTGACGGTCCACGCCGAGATCGAGGAGCAGCTCTTCTACCCGGCGGTCCAGAACGCGAAGCAAACCCATGACCTGGTGCTCGAGTCCTTCGAGGAGCACAAGCAGGTCAAGATGGTGCTGGCGGACCTGGAAAAGACCGACAAGTCAACCGATACCTGGCGGGCCAGACTCAAGGTCTTGATGGAAGACGTGCAGCATCACGTCAAGGAGGAGGAGACCGAGCTCTTCCCCAAAGTCAAAGAGAAAATCCTGTCCCGGGACGAGCTGGAGACGCTCGGGCAGCGGATGGAAGCCATGAAGGCGCGGCAGCTGGCCGCCGCCGATCGCGGCTGAACGCCGGCACGAGATAAGCCCGCTGCAACCGCACCGGGCTCTTGTTTACCCCGGCCCCGGATTTGAAAGGTGGTATCGTACTCGCGTCGCGCTGCGTTTGGGAGGGGTGACATGGCCAAAACCGACACGACCGCGGAACTCAGGAAGGTCCCGCTCTTTGCCGGGCTCGACAAGCACGAGCTGGAGATGGTGAGCAGGCTCCTGAAGGAGCAGCGCTACGAAAAGGGTGCGGTCATCGTCAAGAACGGCGCGACCGGCCAGGGCCTGTTCATCATCAAGGAAGGCTCGGTATCGGTCAAACGTGATGGCCATACCGTGTCGCAGATGGGACCGGGCGATTTCTTCGGCGAAATTGCCGTCCTGGACGGCGGCCCGAGGACGGCCGATGTCCAGGCGGACACCGATACAGTCTGCCTGACCATGGTGTCGTGGGACATCAAGCCACTCCTGATGGAACATGCCACCATCTCCTACAAGATGCTGCAGCAGATGATCCGGCGCCTGCGCGAAGCCCGTCCCCACGCTGACTGACGGGCTAGGAGTTCCCGAGCAGGAACTCGTGGGCCATCCAGCCGCGACCCTTGAGGTGCCACCACAGCTTCCCGTCGACATAGTCAGGGCCGCCATCGATTCGCACGCTGGTGCCGTCCTGTAGGCAAGCGGCGATGGGCGAGTTGAGGCGCACCGCTACGTGCACGCTGGCGCAGTCCGCTGGAACGTGCACCGTGGCATCCCGGCCCACCACCGGGGAGAGCTGATCGGGCAGCGCGCAAACGGCGTTGAGATAGTGCCAGCCGCCCGCGTCGCTGTAGACAAACGCTTCGCACCCGCGACCGGCTGAGGCGGCGGTCCCAAATTGAAGGGCGGCCGCGCCTACTCCGTCTGTCTGGCTGACCAGGTGCAGACAGGCCGTGTCCGGAGCGCAGGCGGCACTCTGATACTTCAGCCCGGTCATCGCCTCGAGCCCGGGTAACGCGGCCTGCACCGGGGCAGCGGCTCCCGAGGACACCGTGTGTACCACGTTGGCCGAGGCAGCGCGGTGGCCGCTGGATAAGGCTCCAACCGGGCGGAGCCCAAACGCGATGACGGCGACCAGCACGAGCACCGACCCGATCAACACGGTCCGCAACGTCGCCTGGGAGAGGTCGAGCGGCTGCAGCCGCAGGCGCGGCAGAGCGAAGCCAGATGGTGCCCGACTCCCTTCAGGCGAGATGTGGTCACCCTCGGGCGCGCGCCATTCGAGTGGCATGCCGCATCGCGAGCACCGGATATCGATGGGCAGGTTTTGCGTGTGGCATCGCGGGCAGCGAACCGAGGTGCCGGCCAGCCTGGTCGAGGTACCGACCTTAGTCGCCGCTCCCAGGGGAGAACGCTCCGAGGTTTGGTTGGTTGAGCAGCCAGCCGGCTGGAGTGAGAACGAGCTGCCAGGTACCGGCCCAGCGCCGCCTCGCGTCCGCGGCTACCTCGACCACGTCGACGGCTACTGTGGCCACGCCCCCATCCGAGGCGATCACCCGTGCCTCCCGCAGCTTCAGCTGCCGGGTCTGGGCGAAACGCTGGTCGATGAACTCGGCGGGCGGATAGTCTGCCTGCATCTGTTCTGACCACAGCTGGGCTGCGTTGCCGAACTGGTGGCGCTGTACAAGCCGATAGAACTGGACAACGGTTTCTGCCGGGTCGCCGGGTATCGCCTGTGGTGTCGGCGTCGCCTGCGCGGTCGGGGTCACCTGGGGCGTTTGGGTCGGGTTAGTAGTGGGCGCCGCCGCTGAGGGCTCGCCCGCCCCAAACGGGAGGCCAGCCTGGGCTCCTGTCTGCAGAGCCTGAGGACGCAGCCCTCCGCTAACCGGAAACGCAACCAGGACGGCGGCACCGATTGCTGCCAGGGCTGCCACCGGCAAAAGCCACCCGCCTCGCCCGAATCGGACCATTCCCAGCGACCCTCCGGCCTGGACTGAGCGCTCTAAGTTCATCTTATAGAAGGTGACGGCGAGTCGCGGCGTAGTGTGAACGCCGATGGCGTTGGCCCGCTTCGTCCCAGTACCCACAGGCGTGGACCTGCAGCTGACACTGGCTCCCTTGCAGCGCGGTGGTCCCGACGACCCGACCATTCGGTTCGAGGACGCCGGCGTCTGGAGGGCGACGCGCACGCCCGCCGGCCCGGCAACCACCCACCTGGCGGCCCAGCCGCACGGAGTCCTGGCGGAGGCATGGGGACCCGGATCCGAATGGGCCCTCGACCATGCGCCCTCGCTCGTCGGAAACCTCGATCCGGCTGACAGCTTTCGCCCGCACCACCCCCTGATAGCGGAGCTCCACCGACGCCATTCCGGGCTGCGCTTACCGCGCACGGAAGCGGTGTTCGAAGCCCTGGTCCCCACCATCCTCGAGCAAAAAGTGCCCAGCGTCGAAGCCCAGCTGGCGTATCGAGGGCTCGTCCGATCGTTCGGGGAACCCGCGCCCGGGCCGGCCGGCCTGATGCTGCCGCCTTCGCCCGAAGCGCTGCGAGCCAGGCCTTACTGGGAGTACCACCGGTTTCGCGTGGAGCGGCGCCGGGCGGAGTCAATCCGGGCGGCCGCCCGGGTCGCCCCGCGGCTCGAAGATACCCTGGCAATGGATGGGATGGCCGCACGCCGGAGACTGGCGGCGTTACCGGGCGTGGGCGTCTGGTCGGTGGAGGAGGTGGCGGCCCGCGCTTTCGGTGACGCCGATGCCCTCTCGCTGGGCGACTACCATCTCCCCCATCTGGTGAGCTGGGCGCTCACAGGCGCGGCGCGCGGCAGCGATGAGCTCATGTTGGAACTGCTCGAGCCCTACCGCGGTCATCGCGCCCGTGTGATCCGCCTGTTGGAGATTGGGGGGATCTATCCGCCCCGCTTCGGGCCGCGCCTGCCGTTCCGGCGGCTGTACTAGTCGGTGAAGTCCTCGACGACGTAGGTCTTGCCGTCGCTGACGAAGATGCCGATCCCGACCTGGCGGTAATGGGACCCCTGGATGTTGGCCCGATGTTCGGGCGACCCCATCCACCACGCATCCGCCGCGCTCAGGGTGTCCGCGATTGACATGCCGGACCCCCAGAAGATGTTTTCGCCGTGCCACGTGTACGCCATGCCGGCCGCCCGCAGCAGCTCCACCTCTGCCATCAGAGAGTGACCCGGCAGGTAGTGCCCGAAACCGGTCGCGGCCATCTGCTCCGCCCGCTGCTGAGCGACCAGGTCAAGTCCCGGCGATTCCGCCAACGGCATCAGCCCGGCGGCTGCCCGGTCCTGGTTCAAGAGGACCATCCCAAGGGGGGCCTGCGGCTTTGGTACAGGTTTGGTCGGTAGAGCCCGACGCGGCGCATGCGAAATCACGGCGCTTGCCACCGGCGTCGAGCGCGCCGACGCGAGCGCGACCTGCTGCTGGGTCAACCGGCCGATCACGATGCCGATCGACATGGTCACCGCCATCACCAGGAGTGCGAAAAGCACCGAAACCAGCCAGCGACCCATACCAGGCCAACCCGGGCGGACGTCGTTGACCGTCATGTTCATAAAACATGATACCATCGATATCAACAGCCGGGAATGCGCCCCCGGCGGGCTGTCAGCGGGTTCGGCGGCTCTTTGCGGCTCGGGCCGTGCTCCTGGTGCTGCGCCCGGAGCGGGTCTTCGGGGTTTTCTTCTTTGCGACAGCCACGCTCCTTGCCACGCTGACCCGGGTCTTGCCTGTCCCGGCTTTCGGGCGAGCCTTGTGGGTCCTGGCTGGTTGGGCGACGGCGGCCCGGGTCGGGCGGCCGTGCTCGCTTGTACGTGCTTTGCTGGCGGCGACTCGCGAACGGGCCCTTGACTGGGCGGGCGCAACCACGACTGTGTTCTGGGCCACAGGTTCAGCCAGAGCCACGGCCACGGGCTCAGGTGCGTGATCACCGTTGTGCGAAGCAGTCGTCGGCTCGGGCGCGGATGTGCTGGGTGCCGCTGCGCCGGCAAACCAGCTGGATAACCAGCGGCCCAGCTGCGCGATCGAGGGGCGTGCTCCAACACCACCCCGGATTGATGGAAATGCCATCGCTACTTCCCTCCTTCGGCCAGCCCCTCCCGCCAGCTACCCCGAGCCCGGCGTTGGCCGTGGGACGAATATACCCGCGGACTGACTGATGTCAAGAAATTGCCCGAACGGGCAACCGGCGAGGTAACCCGGCCTTCGCGCACGACCACGCCCTCGCGCCGCAGCCTGGCAGCCTGCTCGCCGGAATTGTGGGCGGCGAAGCTGCCGTCGGCACGGATGACGCGCCACCACGGAAGGCCGACGCTGCTCGCCAGCACGTTGCCGACGGCTCGGGCCGCGGCCGGATAGCCCGCCCGCCGCGCCACCTCGCGGTAGCTGACGACCTCGCCACGCCGCAGATCCCTGACCACGGCCGCCACCTTCTGGGCGAACGACTTCTTAGCGGGTTTCACGCGACGAAACTATGATCGTCGATAGGTGGAAGCCTTACCGGTCCTCGAGTGGCAACTCAACGGGTCGTGCAACCTGCTCAAGGAGCTGATCGACGGGTCGACCGACGCCGAATGGACCCGGCGGCCGTTTGATGGAGCAAACCTGGTCGGTTTCACGGTGTGGCACGGAGCGCGCACCCTCGATTGGGCCGTGCAGTGTGCCGTGCGGGGAGAGGCGGAGGTCGCCGCCCGGCCGGAATGGAGCGGGATCGCTCCGCGTGAGTGGCTGTTCGGAGCGGGCGTCTCGCGTGACCTCGCCGATGGCATCGCCCGCCGCGTGTCGCGCGACCAGCTAGGCCCGTACGTCGAAGCTGTTCGGCAGGAGGTCCTCGGCTGGATCCGCAGTGAAAGCGCGGATAACCTGAAAATGGCTGTCGACCTCCGCGCCCGCCATCTGGATCGTCCGGACTACATGACGAAAGACGTCTGGGCGGAGATCGAGAGCCTCGACGGGATACCGGCCTGGCAGCTGCTGTCCCGACCAAGCATGTCCCACATCCGCGTGCACTACGGGGAGGTCAGGAGCCAGCTCCAGGTCCTCCGTCAACCGGTCAGGCGCGAGAGCAACTGAAAATGGTCGACCAGCTGCCGAGGGGCAAGGAACGACCTGGCCACGCGCCGGCGCGCACCCTCGCCCAGGCGACGGGCGCGCTCCGGGTCGGCGAGCAGACTGATCACTGCCCTGGCGAAGGCCTCCAGGTCGCCAGGGTCGTCAACCAGCAGGCCGCTCTCGCCATGCACGACCTGGTCCTGGATGCCGCCCACCCGGCTCGCCACAACGGGCCGTGCCTTCCACATGGCCTCGCTGACGGTCAGGCCGAAGCCCTCGGCCAGGCTCTTCTGCACGACCACGTCCGCCCGCCGCTGTAGGGCATTGACGATTACCGCGTTCTCGTCTGCGTCCTCCATGGGTAGCCCGATCAGATGCACCAGCGACCGGGTGGCTTCTGGAAGGGCACGCCAGGCGCTTTCCACCTGGGCGAACACAGCGGCACCATCCGGATCGTCCGCCACAGCCACCGGGTCAGGGCCGGCAAGCACGAGCTGAGCCTGCGTGCGCTGGGGGACATGCCGAGCAAAGCCATCGAGCACGCCCGCGGGATCCTTCAGCCGGTCCCAGCGTGAAACCTGTACGACCAGCCGAGCGCTCGGGCCGGGCGGCGCCTGCAGTAGACGGGCCCGGTGGAGCACCCGTCCCTGCGAGCCGTCGTTCCGGTTGAACGTCGCGGCTCGCGGCGCGCCTTCGACGATGCCACCGGCGGTGAGGATGGCCATGACGGACTCGGCATCCAGGTCCTGGTTCTTGAGCGAGAAGGCGTCAATCCCAGGCGGGATGATGGCCGTCTTCGAAGGATCCAGGACGTCCCAGCGATAGGCTCCGCGTGAGAAGACGTAGGCATTCGCGGGTTCGACGTAACCACGGAGGAAGTTCCAGGCCCCGCGAGCGACGTCGTTTGGCCGGTCTACCCCGATGTGGCAGCGCCAGACAACGGTCACTCCCTTCAGCCGCAGGGCCGGCACCAGCCCGGCGGGCTGCGGGTCATGAACGATGACGATGTCCTGGGGACTGACCTCCTGCAAGAGTTCGGCGGCATTGCGCTGCAGCGCACGCTCGTAAAGGGCCCGATCCCCTTCCGTCACCTCGGCCCCACCTGAAGGCTGCCCGTGCAGAAGGTTGTGCAGCCGCTTGGTGAACTGGAAGAACTCGGGTTCGGCCTGGATCACCAGCCATCGCGTGTCGACTCCAGCTCCGATGGCGTATGGCAGCAGAGCATGCAACAGCTCGACCACGCCTCCGCCACTTGCAGTCGAGTTGACATTCCAGATGCGGCGGTTCTTGAAGACCGACCGGGCCTCGCGCAGGGCCAGCTCCAGCTTGGTCCAGACCTCTGGATCGACCAGGGCGCGGTAGCGTTCGATCGGGAGCGAGTTTAGCGGGACACGGATGAGCCGGCTCAGCGCTCGCCGGCCGTGTGCGGAACCGGCTTGTCCTCGATCGGGCCTTCTTCCGCGGCTTCACTGATCTCCTCGGACAGCCTCGGCAGGGCCTCGGCATGAACCTCGCCGGTTGGGCTCTGCGATAGCGGCGCCTCCTCTCCTCGTTGGGCGCGATAGAAAGCTCCGAGGAAGACATTGAGCAGTGCCGCGATCGGAACCCCGAAGAGCGCGCCCAGGATTCCACCCAGCTGGGCGCCGATCAGCAACGCCGCCATTGCGACCAGGGGATGGATGCGGGTGGCCGAGCCGGTGACCCGAGGCCCGACGATGTAAGCCTCGATGGCGTGTCCGCCCAGGCCGGCGACCGCGGCCAGGAGCCCGACGACGGGGCCCTTGAAGACCAGCGCGATGATCACCGCGAGCCCCATCCCGATGGGTGCGCCGATCAGCGGTAGGAACTCGAGGAAAAAGGTCAGGACCCCGAGCACCACCGCGTAGGGGACCCCGATGATCGTCATCGTGATCCCGGTGTAGAGACCCATCACGACCGACATCAACAGCTGGCCTCGCGTGTACTGGCCAACGGTAGTACCGATCGCGACCAGAATGAAGTCGTAAACCTGCTCCCGGCCGGCGAAGAGCTTTCGCATGCTCGCGATCAGCATCCTGCCCTCGACCAGGAGATAGATCGAGATCACGATCACCAGCAGCACGCTGATCAGCGTCCCCACCGTGCCCGAGAGGATGCCGAGCACCGATCCAAGGACCGCAGTGCTGATCCCGGTCGATCCCTTCGGCAAGCTGAGGTTAAGGGGAATGCCCGCGCTGTCGATAGCGTCCTGGAGCGACCTCACCAACCCGACCGCACGCGATTCCAGCGTTGGCAGCTGCTTGGCCTGCTCGATCAACGTCGGCGTGACCAGGGCGATCAGCCCCGCGATCAGCCCGATGATCACGACGTAGAGGACCAGGACCGCGGCGATCCGGCGTCCTTTGAAGACCATCAGCATCTCCATCCAGTCGATGACCGGGGTGAGCAGGAGGGCGATGATCCCGGCAAACACGAACAGGAGCAGCACGTCGAACAGGTGCACGACCAGGTATTCGCTCTGGTGGTAGATCATCACGACGGCGAGGGCAATCAGCAGATAGACAAGGATCCGTACCGGTCGCTCGACTCGCTGCCAGCCGGTGGCCGCGGTCGTGCTTCGATCGCTATCCGCCATGCGCCCAGTCTCGCAGACGGCGGCCGCGGCACGGCGACCGCGACCAACGCTGACACCGGCCGCATGCCGGGCCGTCGTAAGCTCACACGGTGAGCCGCGCCGCCGAGGAGCTCAACCGCCGGATGCTTCGTTCCCGCGACTCGATGGACGGCGCCTACGCGCAGCCGCTCGACATCCCGGCGCTGGCCCGGATAGCGCACGTCTCTCAAGCACACTTCATCCGTACCTTCCGGGCCACCTTCGGCGAGACGCCTCACCGATACCTCCAGCGCCGCCGGGTCGAGCGCGCCATGTACCTCCTGCGCGCGACGGATCGGAGCGTGACCGAGGTTTGCCTCGATGTCGGCTTCACAAGTCTGGGAACGTTCAGCCGCAGCTTTCACGAGATCGTCGGCCAGGCGCCCTCCGCCTACCGCGAGCGAGGACCGATCCCTCCCGTCCCTACCTGCTTCGCGATGGCCTGGACGCGACCGAGCAGTTTTAGAGAAGCGGACGTGCGCGAGGTCGGTCTAGGGTAGGACCTGGATCAATTTTCAGGAGGCACTCCGATGTTTAACGCTCTTGCGATCTCGTCGATTTACGTTCTCGATCAGGACCAGGCGCTCGACTTCTATGTCGGCAAGCTCGGGCTGGAGGTCAACACCGACCAGGACCTGGGTTTCATGCGCTGGCTCACCGTCAACGTGCCCGGAGACTCCCGCCAGATATTGCTGGAGAAGCCGGGACCGCCCGCGCTCGACCAGAAGACGGCGGAGCAGGTCCGCGAGCTGGTGACCAAGGGCGCAACGGGCGGCCACCTCTTCTTCACCACCGCTGACTGCCGTAAGACCTACAACGAGCTGCGGGCGAAGGGCGTCGAGTTTACCGAAGAGCCAACCAAGCGCGACTACGGCATCGACTGCGGGCTGCGCGACCCGTTCGGCAACTCTATCCGCTTCAGCCAGCCGCTTCCGGTGGCCGCGTCAGCGCAGAGCCGTGAATGATCTAAGCCCGCTGGCGACTTGCCCCGACCGCCACGCGGAGCTTGTCCAGGTTGTTGCCCACAAGGACGGCCCGACCCCCCGGAGCCAGGTATGCGGTATTCAGATTGACGCCGGCCTCCGCGATCCGCCGCAGCAGCTTACCCAGCTCACCAGGTCGGTCCGCAACCTCGGCGACCACGGCATCGCGCTCATCGATGACCTTGAAGCCGGCCTGCTCAATCGCGCTCCTGGTCGCGGTCGCATCCTCGACCAGGACGTGCGCGAAGGCTTTGCCTCCGAAAGCCAGCGCGCAGAATCCCGCGATGTTGATACCAGCCTTGCCCAGAGCTTCGGCAGCGGTCGCCCCGCTGCCGGGCCGGTCTTCCAGGTCGACAATGAAATCCTTCGCCATGCTGGTCCTCCGTAACAAAGATTGATCCGCTCAACAATACTTTGATCCGCCAGGTAGCTCCTCGACGGCCGCGCTCGGCAGCAACCATTTACTGAACGGTTCTGATCAGGTAATATCGGCGCGTTGCATTGCTGAACAGTATCGTTCAGGTGAAGAAGCCGCGCTCGCGCCGCGGCCGCCCGCGCGACCCCGAAGTGGACGAGGCCATCCTGGCTGCGGCGATGGACCTGCTCGCCGGGGTCGGCTACGCGCGGCTGACCATGGACCAGGTCGCCGCCCGGGCGGGGGTGGGCAAGGCCAGCCTCTACCTGCGCTGGCCGAACAAGGTCGCCCTGGTAGCCGAAGCGATCCAGCATCGCTCAGCAGTCGTGCCCGATATCCCAGACACCGGGAACCTGCGTCGGGACATGCTGGCGTTCCTCAAAGGACTGCTGCGCGGTAAGGCGGCCGGGCAACGCGCGCTGGCTGCGGTGACGGGAGAGATCGCGAGCAACCCGGAGCTGCGCAAGGTCTGGCGTCGCAGCCTCCAGGGGACGCTTTCAGCGTCTACCCGGGTGATCGTCGAGCGCGCCGTCGAGCGGGGAGAACTTCCGGCGACCAGCGATATCGATCTGCTCTCGATGCTTCCGTTGACAGTCCTCCAGAACTGGCGGCTCGAACACGGCCAGAGCCCGGACGATACGGTGGTCGAGCGGATCGTCCACCAGTTCTTTGCTCCATCGCCCAGGCGCGCCGGCCCCCGCTGATGTTCGCGGCCATTGCCAGGTTCGACGTCCGGTTTCGCTGGCTGATCGTCGCCGTCTGGGTCCTGGGCGTGATCGCCGCGGTCCGCACACTGCCAAGCCTCTCGAGTGTCACGCAGTCCAGCAATGTCCAGTTTCTATCGCCGTCGAGCCCCAGCGTAGAGGCGGGCCAGCTGGCCGCTCCATTCCAGAGTGGCAACCCGTCCGGGACGGCGATCATCGTCGCCTCAAGGGAGTCGGGACCGCTCACTGCCGCGGACAACGCGGCGATCGGCCGGGCGGAAGACGCGGCGCGGCAGGTTGCAGATGTGACCCTGGTCAGGGATGCCGGTGTCTCGCAAGACGGCCAGGCGACCGAGGCCGTGGTGACCGTGACGGCCGTGGCATCCGGGCCAGGTTCTCCCAGGTCGGCGGGCCCGACGGGCTGAGCCTTCACCTGGCCGGCCCACTGGCCGTTAGCGTCGATGCCAGCGGAAGCAGCGCCGGGAACATCACCAGGTTCACCCTGCTCTTCGTGATCGTGCTGCTGTTCATCGTCTATCGTGCCGCACTCGCGCCCCTGATCACTCTCATCCCGGCAGCGCTGGCGGTGGCACTATCGGGCCTGCTCATCGCTCAACTGGCCCGGGTCGGCGTATCCGTAGCGTCGATTGCCCAGCTCTTGCTCATCGTGCTGTTGCTGGGCGCGGGCTCTGACTACGGACTGTTTCTATCCTTCCGCTTTCGCGAGGAACTTGCCCGCGGAACTGAGCCGCATCGAGCTCTGATCACGGCCGTGGCCCGGGTCGGCGAAGCCATCACCTACTCCGGCCTGACGGTCGCGGCAGCACTCCTCACGTTGTTGCTCGCCCCCTTCGGGATCTATCGTGGCCTCGGTCCGGCGCTGGCCCTTGGGATAGGCGTGATGCTGGCTGCGGCCCTCACCCTGACGCCGTCGTTGCTTGCCATCTTTGGCGGGGCGGCGTTCTGGCCGTCCCGGCTAAAACCTGGCACACAGCGCGCAGGCTTGTGGGGCCGGGTTGCCGAGCGAGTCGTACGGCACCCGGTGCTGACACTTACGGCCGGTGTGGTTCTTTTCGGGGCGCTCGCCGCAGGCCTGATCGGCTACCGTACCGGGGGCCTTACCAACAGCGCCCCGGCTGGCAGCGACTCAGCCGCGGGCGCTGCGGTCCTGGCCGCTCGCTTCCCCAGGGCCAATGCCGGGTCGGACCAGCTGCTGCTGCGGTTCGACTCTCCCGTGCGGGATACCGCCGTGCTTACGCAGGTACAGGCGCAGCTCGCCGCAGCCCCTGTTTTCCGGTCGGTCACCGGTCCACTGACCAGCCTAGACGGTCGGACTGTCCAGTATTACTCTGTCTTGAAAGCCGGTCCGGTCGGCAGCACGTCTGCGGCGAACGCGATACCCGCGGCCAGAGACGCATTGACCGCGGTCGCCCGGGCGTCAGGGGCGCATGCTTCGGGCATAGCCGGGCAGGACGCATCGGCCTATGACATCAACTCCGCGTCGAATGCCTCGCTGACCCTGGTCGTTCCCATCGTCCTCGTCCTCATGCTCGTCCTGCTCGGACTGATGCTGCGCAGCCTGGTCGCCCCCTGGTACCTGGCGCTCACCGTGGGCCTGTCATACCTGGCCTCCCTCGGCTTCGCCATGATCGTTTTCGTCCACCTGGCCGGTAACGACGGGCTGATCTTCGTGTTGCCGCTGCTCCTGTTCGTGTTTTCGATGGCGCTCGGTGAGGACTACAACATCCTGGTCATGAGCCGGATCCGCGAGGAGGCTCATCACGCCCGCAGCCTGTCGGAGGCGCTGACTCGGGCGATCGGCGTCACCGGCGGAACAGTCACCTCGGCGGGGATCATCCTGGCCGGCACATTCGTTGTGTTGGGCCTGGCCGGTGGACGCGGCGACGCTCAGCAGCTCGGCTTCAGCATCGCCTTCGGCGTGGTCCTGGACACGTTCTTCGTACGAACCCTGCTCGTCCCCTCGCTTGCAACACTGCTCGGCCGCTGGAACTGGTGGCCCTCCGCACTGTCCAGGCTCAAGCCTGACATCGAGTCGCGCTGAGATCAGCTAGGTGAAATTGCTGATCGTCGCGTTGCTTGTCATCGTGCCGGCGGCACTGGTCGGCGTCTGGGCCGGTCGCGATCTCGGCGAAGGGTCGCGGCACGACCCCGGCGTCGAGTCCAATGCGCGCCTCACCGGGTACGCCGCCATGGTGCTGCTGATCCCGCTTGCCGCCGAGGTCTTCACCGGGGTCCGCCCGGGCTTGCTCGCGCACGCGCTGATCGGCTTTCTGCTCGTGCCGCCGGTGCTTCTCAAGCTGGGGAGCGTCGGCTACCGGTTTGTCCGTTACTACACCGGCGATCCCCGGTATCGCGGAGCCGGCCCGCCCGAGATCGTCCTGCGCCTGATCGGCATCCCGCTCGTGCTTTTCACGGTTGCCCTCTTCGGCACCGGCATCGAGCTCTGGCTGTTCGGCTTCCGTTTTGGCGAGCAGTGGCTGACCTGGCACAAAGCGGCATTCGTCCTCTGGTTCTTGACGATGACGGTCCATGTCGTCGCCTACTGGCGGCGTGCTCCCGAGCTCGCGATAGCTGATGCTCGCGCCCGGCTGGGAGGCGCGCTGGCGCGCCGATCCCTGGTTATCGCGAGCCTGCTCGTCGGTGCCGCGCTGGTGGTCGCGATGTTGCCCTTCGCATCGCCGTTCACACTCTCGTCCGGCGCCAGCTGATCGCAGCCGGGCGAACCTGGCGCCAGACCTGTAAGGTTTTTGGGTGATCACACCTTCATTAGTCGCAACCGGCTCGTGGCCCGAGCTCCCCTATTCGGAGTGGAAGGACACTATGGACACGCTCCACATGGAGCTCCAGATCATCGGCAAGGTGCGCCTGGCACTGACACCATTAGAGCCTCAGTGGGCCAACGTTCCTCTCTACCTGACGGCAAGAGGCCTGACCACGACACCCATGGCGTCCGGGGGCCAGGCCTTACAGATCGATGTCGACCTGATTGATCACCAGGTGGTAGTGCTGACCAGAAAGGGCGAGACGCGCCGAGTCGCCCTGAAGGCGCGACCGGTAGCACAGTTCTACAGCGACTTCATGGCAACGCTTGGCTCACTGGGCATCGGCGCCAAGATCTCGACCCGGCCATCCGAAGTCGACAGCCCCATTCCCTTCGAGGAGGACACCATTCATTCGGCATATGACCCGGGCTGGGTGACGCGGTTCTTTCGTGTTCTCTCCGAGATCGACCTTGTCTTCAAGGAGCATCGGTCGCGATTCCGGGGCAAGACCTCGCTGGTCAGTTTCTTCTGGGGAACCTTCGATCTGGCCCTCACCCGGTACTCCGGGAGGGCAATCGAGCCGCCCTCAGACGCGGGCGTCATCGCGAGATGGGGCGCGGATGCCGACGTTATCTGCACCGGCTTCTGGCCAGGCAACGCGCAGGTCCCGGCGCCAAGTTTCTTCGGCTACGCGGCTCCGGCCCCTGCGGGAATTGAGAAGGAAGCGGTGCGGCCCGATAGCGCGCGCTGGGATCCGGCAGTCAGGGAGTTCTTACTTCCCTACGACGACGTCCGGCGCGCCACGTCCCCGCGCCAGGCGATCCTCGATTTCTGTGAGAGCGTCTACGCGGCTGGGTCCCGCCTCGGCCGGTGGGACACGAGCCTATTGTTGGACCCGGTCGAGCAGACGCGCTCCAGTCGCGCCTAGAAGCGCCACCGGGTGGCGCTGAACTCCCCTCCCCTGCCGTAGCCGAAGGCTTTCGTCGGAGTTACACGAAACACCGCGGCTTCACCGCCCTCGCCGTAAACCGAGGAGTCGCGCACGGTGAACCGAAAGGGCGACTGGTACTTAGCCGCGTAGGCATCGACCACGCGCTGCAGGTTGGACTTGTCGGTCACCCGCACGGCGTCTCCCTCAACCACCAGATCTAGGCCTTCGGATAGAGCGTTGCACCCGGTTGTGATGATGCAGTGCGGGTTTGAGGAGAGGTTCTTCGCCTTGCGTTCCGCGGGGCCGGTGTTGAAATACAGCGAGCCGTCCATGAAAACCGCCACCATCGGCGTCACGTGGGGGCGTCCGTCCGGGCGAACCGTCGACAGCCAGTACACTTCTGCCTCCTGCAGGTGCCGGCTGGCCTCCGACCAGGGGGTCGGAGTCGCACCCGGACTGCTGTACTCCCGGTGCAGCTCGCCCATCGGCTCGCTACTTGCCATCTCCTCTCCTCTCACACAGCTATATTGATACTTCCGTCCCTGGGTTCAGGCGGGCGAAGACCTTGATCGTCGTTTGCGGCGAGGCACTGATCGACATGGTGGTCGCTGGCGACGGCTCCCGCCAGCCCACCCCGGGCGGAGGCCCGCTCAACACCGCAAGCGGACTGGCTCGGCTGGGCATCCCGACCGCTTTCCTGGGACATTTCTCCACCGACGAATTTGGTCATCTCCTGTCTGGCCGGCTGGCCGCCGACGGAGCCAGTCTTGCCCTGGCTAGCTTTGGTCCTGAGCCGACCACTGTCGCGGTGGCGAACCTCGACGACCGCGGGCTCGCCGAATACGACTTCTCTGTGGACGGGACCTCGGCCCCGAACCTGAGACTCGACATGCTTCCGGCCGAGCTGCCCGCGGAGGTCAATGCGCTGCACGTGGGAACGCTCGGGCTGGCGCTCGAGCCCATGGCGTCCACTCTTGTCGAGCTGGTAAGGCGTGAGAGCAGCAGACGGTTGGTGATGCTGGATCCCAACATCCGGCCCCTGCTGGCGTCTGGCGCACGGTACCGCGCGCGTCTGGACTGGTTGATCTCGCAGAGCGCCGTCGTCAAGGCGAGCGCCGAGGACCTCGCCTGGATCTATCCGGGGCTTGACCATCGCGCCGCTGCGCAGCGAATCCTGGCTTGCGGTGTCGGGCTGGTCCTGGTCACGCTCGGCGAGGCGGGTGCGTACGGCATTTCTGGAGACGCCCGGGCCAGCGTTGGCGCGGAGCCCGTTCAGGTCGTGGATACGATCGGCGCGGGTGACGAGTTTGGGGCAGCCACCCTTGCCTGGCTATACGATCACGATCGCCTGCGTCCCGACCTCCGGCTGTCGGAGGGGGAGCTCGAAGGCCTTCTGCGTTTCGCCACCCTGGCCGCGGCACTGATATGCACCCGCGCCGGTGCCGACCCACCGTGGCGGTCCGAGCTGGCCGGATACATCCCCGATCCTCCGGACTTGCCGGTTTCCTGAGGCGGTCCAAGCGGGAAAGGGGCTCGAACCCGTTCTACGAAGGGGCACGCAAATGAATCAGGTCGCGCCGGGAGGCGAAGCCCGGAAGGGACTGAGATCGTCTCGGTTGGGTTAGGCAATCCTCGTGGTAATGGCTCTTCAGGCCTTGATCTTTGCGTCATTTGGGATATGGATGGGGACCTGTGCACCACAATGCGGGAGCTCATACCCAGAGTTGGCCGCGGGCTTTATGGGGACAGGCGCGCTCCTGTTCTTCGTCGGCCTGCGCGCCAGCCAGGGTCGGCCAATATCGAGCGCAATTGCATTACTCATCGAGGCGACGTATCTGGCCACCCTCGGCGCGGGGACGGCTAGTTGGCGTGGCTATACATCTGGGCTGAATCCGCCATTTTGGGTCGCTATGGGCCTCGCGGCTATTGCCGTTCCGCTGCTCGTCACCGCTTGGTTTTCCCCAAAGGACGCGCTTCGAGTTCGAGGACCGATCGGGGCGACCATCCTGGGGCTCGCGGTCTTGCTTGGAATTGGCTGGCACTTTTTGGTCATCGTCCCAAGATCCTGAGCGCGCCGATCACGGCTCTTAGCAGTGGAACACCGACCAGCAGATGTCGTTCCGCAACCGCTGGTCGTCGAGTACAAGCTCGCGGATCGCCTCCGGGAGCTGACCGCGTTGCCACTGGCACTCGAGTCGCCCTGCGCTCTCGCCCTCTCCTTCCGGAGCGGCGGCACGTGCGGCCTTGATCGCATATGCGGCCGCACCGAGCTCGTGTGCCGCGACCTCGCGTTCGCGCCGGGATAGGGCTGGCGAGGGCGTATTCATCGCCTCCTATTTTGCGCGGAGCTCCAAATGGCTAAGTTCTGATCCGACTGGCCCCACAGGCGACATCCGCCAGCCGGTAGCTGAAGCGAACCCGGATTGCCTGAGTGGGCGAAGAACGGTTTCGAGCCTGGGCGTGGATCGGCTACGATCGCGATCTCGCCTCCTGAAGCGGGACATCGTGGTAGCCGCTAGGCAGATGCCAGCAGGAGAGGTGCCGGGTTGATCCTCCCGAAAGAACGCGACCCTCGTTTCGTGACGATCCGCCGCGGTGGGAGCCTCACTGATTCGGATCACCATCTCCTCGCCTTGTGGGCGGCATCGTGCGCGGAACACGTCCTGGACCTCTTCGAGTCGGCTCGGCCCGAGGACCCGCGACCGCGTCGCGCGATCGAACTCGGGCGCGCCTGGGCGCGCGGCGA
>VBDY01000124.1 GCA_005882775.1 Chloroflexota bacterium
GTGCGGCCCGTGCCGCGAGGAGCTGCCACTGATCGTGCAAGCCTACCGAGCCCACCGGGCCGAGGGGCTGACTGTGGTCGCAATCAACTTCGGCAACGAATCAAAGTCCACGGTCGTCAAGTTCTGGAAGGACATGAACCTTGAACCCGCCCCATTCCTGGACCCGGAAGGAAAGGCCAGCTCCGCCTACGGCGTCAAGCTGGGCTTTGGCAGCACCGGGCTGCCTGTCTACGTATTCGTCGACCGGCAGGGCATCGTAAGGAGCTTTCAACAGTCGCTGGTGATCGGCAATGGTTTCCTCGATGCTCAGCTCAAGCTGATCCTCTAGACCTGTGAACCAGGTCGCACAACCAGGGGCTTGGTCCGGTGGAGGACTCTGGCGCTATCGCCGCGACCTCTTGATCGACGGCGACCCGGTGACGCTGGGCGAGGGGGCCACCCCGCTGCTCCGCCACGGTCAGGTCTGGCTGAAGCTGGAGGGCATCTCGCCGACCGGATCCTTCAAGGATCGCGGGGCATCGACCGCAATCACTGCCGCCAGAGCCGCGGGCGCGCGCACCGTGGTCGAGGACTCTTCCGGCAACGCGGGAACCAGTGTCGCTGCCTACGCGGCGGCTGCCGGGCTCAGGGCGCGGATCTTTGCGCCGGAGGACATCGTAGCGGCAAAGGCCAGAGCCATCGTCGCCCTGGGGGCCGAGCTGGTCAGGGTCTCCGGGCCTCGTTCGGCCGTGACCGCGGCGGCGATCGAAGCCGCCCGGGACGCATACGACGCGGGTCACGCCCGCGACGACCGGTTCCTCGAGGGGACCAAGACGATCGCGTTCGAGCTGTTCGAAGAGATGGGGTCGTCGCTGACGGATGTGATCACGCCGGTCGGACAGGGCACGGTGCTGATCGGCCTGGCGATGGGCTTTGCCGACCTGGTCGCCGCCGGAAGACTGGAGAGGACACCTCGCCTGCACGGTGTGCAATCGGAGGCATGCGCGCCCCTTGTGCGTGGGGCAGCGATTGGCCGTCCGGCCCCGGTGGTGCCGCAGCCCTCGCTGGCGGACGGGATCCGCATCCCGGAACCGACCCGCTCCGAGCGGAGCTACGCGGCGGTGCGATACAGCGGTGGCCGCTGGCTTTCCGTCTCGGAGGACGCGATCGGGCGCGCCTGGCATGAGGCGGCACATGCCGGTCTACTGATCGAGCCGACGTCCGCCGCTGCGCTGGCCGGCGCCAGGGCTCTAAATCTTCCGCCCAGTGCCGCGGTGATCATCACCGGCTCAGGGCTCAAGGCTGTGGATCGATACTGAGACGTTGTCGCGCGCGGGCCAGGTCGTCCGGATCGTAGGCCAGGGCAAGCCGCGCGCCCCACAGGTCGATGTGGTAGCCGGGCAGGCGCCGCCGAACCGAGCGCGGGCCGCTAGCCAGGTCGGGGAGCGACTTCAACTGCAAGGCCCTGGCCGGAATGCCTTTCGTGCGCGCCCAGCGTAGCAAGCGCTCCGGATCCGCGCTAACGACCTTGCCGTACCAGCCTGCACCAAAGCGGGCGCTGGGCAGGTAGACCAGCGGCGCCAGCCAGAGGCCACCGGAGGCGGCATGGCGAAACCCGTCGGCTCGGCGGTCAAACTTCTGCGGCATCAGTCCACCATCCCCGGCGACGTCCTGGTCAGGCGGCACGGACCAGGAAGCGCGCCGGATCGAAAGCGTCGATGGAAATGCGCGGACGGCCGTATCCGATCAGATCGGCAATGATCTCCCCGGTGATGGGCGCCAACAGGACACCGTTGCGGAAATGCCCGGTGGCGACCGATACACCGGTCCAGCCCGATAGCCTGCCGATCACGGGCAGGCGGTCAGGTGTGGCCGGGCGCAAGCCTACACGCATAGTGTGGAAGGCCGCCTGGGACAATCCGGGTGCAAGTCGCAGGGCTAGCTGGAGCAAGCCAGCCGCCCCATCGAGAGTCGGCCTCGAATCAAACCCCACCTCCTCCTCCGTCGCTCCCACATAGATGTTGCCGTCGTGCTTGCGAACCAGGTAGCCGTTCTCATTGAAGATGATGTTCCGGGGCAGCAGGTGATCAGACCGCAGGCTGACGATCTGGCCGCGTACTGGGCGAATCGGCAGGCGGCACTCCAAGCTTTCCGACCAGGAGCCAGCCCACGCGCCATTCGCCAGGACGACCTCGGGCGCGCGGGTTTCGTCAAGGCCGCAACGGACCCCGGCCACGCGGTCACCCTCGATCAGGAGCGAGTCAACCGTCGCACCCCTGTGGACCGTGGCGCCAAGGGAGACCGCGGCCACAAGGCATGCATCGGCCAGTGAGGGCGCGTCGACCTGGTGCGCGTCAGCCGAAAACAGGGCTGCCTGGCAGGTACTACCGAGCGCCGGCTCGACCTCCTGGGCCCGGTCTCGATCCATCCAGGTGACGCTGATCCCGGCCCGCTCATCCCACGAGCGGCGCAGGCGCAATCGCCCCACCTCAGCCTCGTTCAATGCGACCTGAATCAGGCCGCTCCGCCTGTAGCCGACGTCGACGCCGGTCCGTTCGCGCAGTTCCGATGCCAGGGCATCGAACAGGCGAAGGCTCTCCCGGCCGAGCTCGAACATCGGCCCCTGCCGGGCGCCTTCGGCTACCGGTACCAGCAGCCCGGCAGAGGCCAGGGTTGCCGGACCTGGATCCTCGCCCCGGTCGATGACTGTTACAGTGGCACCGCGTTTGGCGAGCTGGTAGGCGATCGAGGCGCCGACCACTCCGCCGCCCACCACGATCACATCGGGCGACATGTCTGGATAGTACGGGTGGGAGGCCGCGGGTGGGTTCAGGGAATCGCCGTCAGTCGATCAGGCGGCGCAAACGCAGGTCTTCGGTACTGCGGGCGGTCTGATAGAGAAGGCAGGTGGCGGGCTTGCTCAGACAGGGCGGCGTCGGCCATTTGATAGCGCCGCGGAAGCGGTGCACCTTCCCATCGACATGGCAATCGGCCTGAAAGACCTTCAGGAAGAGTTGGCGCTTACGGATGATCTGCTCTAAATAGGGGCACCGCATAGCTAGATAACTTGATAGCAATAGACTAACACGCGCGACTCGGCCCGCCCCGGGACCAATCTAGATTTCCCGTCCACGGCAGAGCAACGTTCGTTACGGATGCTTCCGGCCTGACGCTACTGACCCGTTACACTCTTCGTTCAAATGTTCGATCCCGACGCGGCGGAATCAGCCGCGTAAGCTCCATGCCGGAGGATGGGTTCTGGCGATCAGGCCGGATGCTTTCCTGGTGGCGACGCCGCCGGACTCCGTTATCGCCGCCGCTCCCTGCGAGCCGGCGGCTGGTCTTCGTGCTGGGCGGTGGCGGCAGCCGGGGCGCTTGCACGGTTGGTGTGCTGCGGGCGCTTCTCGAAGTCGGGATCAAGCCCGATGGAGTTGTCGGATGCAGCTCGGGTGCCTTTAATGCGGTGGCCCTTGCCTGGAAACCCGACCTTCAAACAATCGAACGCCTTGCCAAGGTATGGGAGTCGATCCGAAACCGCGACCTATTCAATCGGAATCCGCTTCGGATGGCCTATCGGTTCGCCCGTAGCCACAACAGTTTCTTCGACAGCCGCTACCTTCGCACGCTAGCCGCGGTCAACCTGCCCGCCACCTTCGATCAGCTGGTCCTCCCGTGCGCCGTGATCGCCACTAACCTGACCCGCGGGCGCAAGGAGATTTTCACGTCGGGCAGTGTTCCGGATGCGGTGGCGGCGTCGTCCGCCATTCCTGGTGTTTTTAATCCTTACCGGATCGGCGATGAGGAGTTCATCGACGGCGCCGTTACCGAGAATGTTGGCCTGGCTGAGGCGATCGCGCTGGGCGCGACCCATGTGATCGCGATCGACAACAGCACCGCCAATCCCAGGCGGCCACCCAGCAACAGCCTGGCCGGCGTCCTGGCCCAGAGCGTCCAGATCATGCTGGCCCAGCGAACCATGGAGGAGTATCTCCGTTACTGCGAAAAGGCAGAGATCACGCTGCTGATGCCCAACGTTGAGTTCGGAACGGAGGGAACAGACTTCAGCCAGGTCCAGCGGCTGATCCAGGAGTCGTATGCAAGGACCGCCGCCTTTCTCGCCGCGGGTGGGCTCGGCGAGGACGGACGGGTCGAGCCCGGCATCCACTGTATGCTGCCTCGGCGTCCGCAAGGCATCGTTTCACTGGCTCAGTGAAGGGCGCCCCGTCAAGGCGCGGCCACGCACCACCACTCGTGCGCTGGCTCTGGCCCCTTCCCCTGCTGCTGATCGCCCTGCTGGCTGGCCCGCTCCGCGCCCGGGCAGATTACCCGGGAATGCCGTGCTCGGCCGGTCTCGCCGGGCTGCTGCAGGACGCGTCCTATGCGGCGTTGTTCGTTCCGGTTGGCGTCGTGCTGGTCCTCCTCGGGATTGCCTGGCAGCGGGCGCAAGTTGCAAGCCGCCGGCCGATCGCGGCCGGATTCGCGGCGTGCGCGGCTCTGGTCGCCATCGGCTACCTGGCCCTAGGCAATATCCTGTGGCTTCCAGCACGGGCCGAGCACCTGGTGAGCTGCCCGGCATCGAGTGGCGGCTACCAGCCCGTACGCTGCTGGACCACGGATCCACCGAACAGCGTGTTCGAGATGAACGCGACTGGACAAAGGCCGCTGAGTGCTTCCTCCCTGGTGCAGCTGGCCCGGGCGCTCGCCGCGCATCGATCCGATGCCTACTACCTCTACCAGGCGTTCGTTCTCAACACCACCGACGCAAATGTGACCAGCTATCCGAGCGGCTGGCTTTTTGTGCTCTCCCGCGCCGACCAGTCGCCGTTTGGGTCGGGTTGCCTGCAGGAAGCCCAACTCAAGGATGCTGAGTTCCAGTCGCACCGCGTCGGCTTCTACCGGTACAGCGCCCAGCAGTCGCCCCCCGTTGATGCCTTCTTCCTGCAGGACGCTGGGCCGAACGGCGAAGCCGGGTACGAGGTCATAGACTTCCGCCACGGCGGTGAAGCGCTTGCCTATGTCAGGCCCGACGACCTGCTACCGGCGGAATCGCAGTATCTCGACCGGGTCTCGGCGGGACTCGCGACCCTTAACACCGACCTCGACAAAGAGACCCAGTCGGCGGCACCAGCCGGGGCGCTCGGCACCATGCGACAGGACTTCACCCGAGTCACCGCCGACCTGGCCATCAACGTACCACCCCGGTTGAAGGCATATCAGCAGGGACGGTTGCGCCGGTTTCTCGAGAACTACGACCTGATCCTCGCGGCGGAGGAGAGCACCGCCCAGGGACGCACGGGCCAGGCGATTCACACCTCCGCCTACGAGCAGCACCGGACCTTCTACTATCAGGAACCGCGCATCACCAGACTGATCGGCTATCTGTACATCCAGGAATCCGGGCAGGTCGCCGCAAGAAACTTCACCGACGACGAGCTCTCCAGCGTCAACTGGGCAGTTTTTTAGGCCGGGAGCGAAATAGCTGGGGCTGCGGCTTCCTGGGCGAGGACTGACTTCACGGTGTCCACCCACCGCGAATCGCCGTGGTCCGCACGCCAGAGCCAGTACTCGCTTCCCCAGAGCAATATCGTGGTGTACCCGGCGTCCTTGAGGGTCGCAAAATTGGCGGCGATGTCTTTAGGGGTGATGCTGAGGGGCGAGGCCAGGGTGGTGTAGCTCGCCTCCCACGGCTCCGCCTGGGCCTCCATGATCCAGGCCTGCTTCCCCTGCTTCTCGGCCAGGCCGCGAAGTCGCTCCAGCCGGTCCGGCCAGTCGGCGTCGGCGCGACTGACGTGGTTCTGTCCCAGCAACTGGTAGCCGATGGCTGTATAGACGTCCAGCCCGAGGATATCTCTCTTTCCAAGCGCTGACAGGCTGTCACGCTCGGCACCGTCCGTGTCGAATCCCAGCAGCTCGCCCACGTTGAAGCCGTTGCGATCGGATGCCTGGTCAACGATCAGGTTGAAGTGTGTAAAGGCATTTACGATTACCGGCCGGTGCCTATCAAGCGATTTGAGAGTGGCGATCTCCTGCTTGAGAAATGAGCCATCCACCCACAACCGGTTTGGCCCCGACCTGTTGAAGGGTTCGTTCTCGACCTGCCAGGCCACCAGGGACTGATTCAACCGATAGCGCTCCACCGTGTAGCGAACAAAGACGAGGGCCGCCGCATCGAGGGCCGGCTCGCTGCCCAGGTCCTGGCCGTCGTGAAAACCGCCTTCGGGGACCAGGGCATCCGGTACATAGAACTCAGGCCAGCCAAGGCCCTTCATGCCCACGGTCAGGACGACCGATTGATGCGACTGCCTGGCTTCCGTCATCAGCCAGTCGAGCCGGTCGTACCCGTTCGAATCGATCTCACTCCAGTAGGCGGATAGACGAATCACCCGGAAATGCAGGGCCTCCAGGCGTTTAAAAGCGACCTGGTAGTCGAGCCCGAGCGCGTCCGTCCGGCGAGGGCTGAAGCTGATACCGACCTGGACCGGCCCGGTATTCACATGAGCCTTCGCCCGAGCTGGGGCAAACAGGTGCAGCGGCCCGGCAACCGCGAAGGAGACTGCCAGCATCCCGGCAAGGACCTGGGCTCGGCGGCTTCGCAGAGTTGGACGGATGCTCCTGGTGAATCTCATGCGCGATCACCGGGAGAAGCCCTGGCGGCCCCCCCGCTGATGGCTTCAAGGCGCTATCCGGTGGATTTCTTGCGTTTGGCCGCGGATGTAAAGCATCCGCGACGGTTTGCGGAACGGATAGCATGACCGCATCGCGGAGACCCTCACGGTCAGGCTGGGCAGTGGCCGCATCCTGCTCGGCGGGCATCGGGGCAACGCCGACGAGTTCCCGGAGAACACGCTGGCGTCCTTTCGGTCCGCCATCGAGCTGGGCGTCGATCTCATCGAGTGCGACGTCCACCTGACCGAGGATGGCGCTCTGCCCGTGATCCACGATCACCTGCTCGACCGCACCAGCAACGGCAGCGGCCTGGTGCGCGACCTCACGATGGCCGAGCTCAAGGCCCTCGATGCGGGCAGCTGGAAAGACCCGCAGTTCAAGGAGGAGCGCATCCCCACCCTGGGGGAGGTCCTCGACCTGGCCCGCGGCCGGGTCGGGGTGGCGATCGAGATCAAGAACCTACCTCTTCCGTATCCGGGCATCGAGCGGGCCCTGGTTCGATCCGTCGAACTAGCCGGAATGGAGGACCAGGTGATCGTCATCTCCTTCGACCATCGCTGCGTGAAGCGCGTCCGCGAGCTCGAGCCTCGGATACTTGCCGGGATCCTCGTGGCGTCCCGACCGGTCGATCCTCTACGGGTGATGGCCGATGCGGGCGCCGAGGTCTACTGCCCGCACTGGGCCAGCATCGAGCCAGACACGGCGAAAGAGCTTCACGACGCGGGGAAGCTGATCGGGGTCTGGACCGTCGATGATCCGGTTGCCCTAGCCTGGTCGAGCGCTCTACCGGCCAACGCGATCTATACGAACAAGCCTCGTGTCGTCCGACCGGGCGGCCTGGCGGGCAGCCGGCCGTAGGCGACTTACTTGAAGGCGCTGAGACCCGTGATCTCCTCGCCGATCGCGAGCATGTGGACCTCGTTGGTACCCTCGTAGGTCAGCACCGTTTCCAGGTTCGCCATGTGGCGCATCACCGGATATTCGAGGCTGATTCCGTTTGCCCCCAGGATGCTGCGCGCGTCCCGCGCGATCTGGAGCGCCTGGCGCGCGTTGTTCATTTTCGCCATTGAGATCTGGGTCGCGCTAGCCTTGCCGCGGTCCTTGAGGCGGCCGAGCTGCAGCGCCAGCAGCTGCCCCTTTGTGATCTCGGTGATCATGCCGACCAGTTTTTCCTGGGTGAGCTGGTAGCCGGCGATAGGCCGGTCGAACTGGACCCGCTCCCTGGCGTATTCGAGCGCGCTCTGATAGCAGGCGATTGCCGCTCCAAGTGACCCCCAAACGATGCCGAAGCGCGCCTCGTTCAGGCAGGAAAGCGGTCCCTTCAGGCCGCGCGCTCCCGGTAGCTCACTGGAGGCAGGCACCCGGCAATCGTCAAGTATCAGCTCTGAGGTAACGGACGCTCGCATGGACAGCTTGTTGTGGATCTCGCGCGCCTCGAAACCTTTCGTGCCTTTCTCCACCAGGAAACCTCGGATGCCATCGTCGGTTCGAGCCCAGACCAGGGCAAGGTGGGCCAGGTTGCCGTTGGTGATCCAGCGCTTGGTCCCGTTCAGGATCCAGTCATTGCCGTCCCGTCGGGCCCTGGTCGCCATCCCGGCGGGGTTGGACCCGAACTCGGGTTCGGTAAGGCCGAAGCAACCGATCACCTCTCCACGGGCCATTGGCGGCAGCCAGCGCTCCTTCTGCTCCTGCGAACCGTAGTGGTTGATGGGAAACATGCAAAGCGAACCCTGGACGGACACAAAGCTGCGCAGTCCGCTGTCTCCGCGCTCGAGCTCCTGGCAGGCGAGCCCGTACATGACATTGCTCATGCCGGCCGCGCCGTACCCCTGCAGGTGCATGCCGAAGAGCCCCAAAGAGGCGAGCTCAGGGACGATCTCCATCGGGAATGTCCCGCGCTCGTAGTGCTCTGCCACTATGGGGATGAACCGCTTGTCGACGAATCGACCCACTGTGGATCGGACCAGGCGCTCCTCGTCATTCAGGAGCTCGTCAGTGTTATAGAAATCGACCGAGCCTGGCAAAGCGCACTCAATTCTATAGAGTGGCGGGAACACGAATGGCACTCACCATGGGCTATCAGGGTGAACCCGGCGCGTACTCGGAGGAGGCGCTGACCGCGAGCTTTCCCTCAGTCGAGCCGGTCGCCCAAAGGACGCTGCGCCACGTGTTCCACCGGGTAGCCGACCGGACGGTCGATTTTGCCCTGGTTCCCATAGAGAATTCCCAGGCGGGAAGCGTGCTGGATACCTACGACCTGTTGCTCGAATATCGAGTACTGGTTGTGGGGGAGGTTGCCCTGCAGGTCGATCACTGCCTGCTGACCCTCCCCGGCGCGCAAGGTGCGGGCCTTCGCCGGGTTCTCTCGCACCCGCAAGCGCTCGCCCAGTGCGAGGCTTTCATCGTCCGGGAGCGGCTCGATCCCGTCCCGGTTTATGACACCGCGGGTGCGGCCCGACAGATCCAGGCCGAGGCAAAGCCCGATCAGGCTGCCATCGCCAGCCAGCGCGCGGCCGGCCTCTACGGGCTCGAAGTCAGGAACGAGCGGATCCAGACGGTGCAGGAGAATGTGACCCGGTTCTTCGTGGTCAGTCGCCGGGGCCCGGGGCGCCCCAAGCTTCCAGCGATCAAGCGCAAGCGCTTCGGTTGGAAAACCTCGGTGGTCTGCTCGGTCCGAAACGAGCCGGGCGCGCTCTACGAATTGCTGAGCTGCTTCAAGGAGCAAGGGGTGAATCTCTCAAAGCTCGAATCGCGGCCGCGGCGAGACCCGCCCTGGGAGTATGTGTTCTACCTCGACCTGGACGGGCGCCGCTCGGAGCGCCCGGTCGCCGCGGCCCTTCGGGCGGCTCGTCGGGCGACCACCTTCATCCAGGTCCTGGGCACCTATCCCCGCGCACTGCCCCTGGCGGTCCCGCCTCTCCGCCGTCGGGCCCGGCGAGTTCCGGCCGGAGCCCCGTGACGCATCCTTCTTATCATGGGTGAGACGGATGTATGGTCAATCCCCTCTCCCTGCGGCACTTCTATCTGCGCAACAAGCGCAAAGTCATTCCGGTCATTGGGATCCTGGCGCTGGCGATCGTGGGCGTGGTGGTCACCGACTCGTTGCTGGCGTCGGCCCGCCAGACCGCCTATGCAACCTTCAGTAGTTACCAGAAGCTGATCCTGGTCGCCCCCCGGGCGACTCGCGACCAGGATCTGGCCAACCCACTTCAGCAATCCCTGGCGCAGCTCAAAGAAGTCCAGGCTGGAGTGGACGCGCTGGCGGGCGACCAGGGCATCTCCGCCTACTACGCGTCCTTGAGCGCGCTACCCCTCGAACTGCGCGCGCGCGTTCCGGCGCTCGATCAATTGCAGCGCGATGCCGGCAACTCCCGCTACTACGCCGCCCGGCTCCGGGGCGACCTGACGCCCCTTGCCCAGCTGATAACGCGCGTCCAGCGCCTGCAGGCTGAGGAGCAGGCGTTCTCCAGGCTGGCCGACCGGCTCGCCCAGAACCCGCGCGACCCCGCCGCGCTCATAAGCTACCTCCAGAATCACCAGACCTGGCTTCGCTCGCTGCTGCCGGACATCTCGCAGCTCGGTCAGCTTCAGGCCGCCGTGACCAACGCCTCCGCCGACCTTCAGGGTTTGCAGCGTTCGCTCGAAGCCGCCAACCGGGACGCCGCCTCCCTCAATGCAAGGAGCTTTTCACTTCCTCCCATCCCCCCACCGCCGCCGTCGCCGGAGGCGCAACTGCGGCAATTTCAGGCGTCGCTCGACCGGCTGGGACAGACCCTGTCATCGTTCGAGGCGCCTCAGGCCGACATCGACAAGCTGGTGGCCGCCAGCCGGCAGATCGCCGGCACCGACTTTGCTCAAGCGGATGCCTACTCGAACCTGAACGTGAACATGCTGGCCGGGAACGCGCAGTTCGACCTATATGGAGTCAGCGGCAGCGGCATGCAGCAGCTCCTCGGCCTCTACGGCGACCGGCTCAAGGCAGGCCGGCTCCCCAGGCAGACCGCGAGTGAGATTGCCCTGTCGGAGGAGGTCGCACGCTCCAAGGGAGTGGGCATCGGCGGCCAGGTCGGGAACAGCTTCGACGAGCTGGATCGCCTGCCCGATGCCTTCACCGTGGTCGGAATCCTGGAAGGCCCGGCCCGAGTCGGACTGATCCCGTTCGATTACATGACCCAGCACTATCTGTTCGAGCGCCGGTATGAGGGCCTGGTGGTGGCGCCGCTGGCCGGCCATGAGCTGCAGGTTCATCAGGCGCTCGAGCAGCTGGTCGCGGGCAAACCGTTCCGGCTCTTCGACTGGCCCTACATCAAAGCCAAGATCGACAGCCTGATCCAGAACCTGGACACCATCAACCGCTTCCTCATCCTGCTGGTCACGATCGTGCTCTCGCTCGTAGTCGGCCTCCTCAACAACCTTTTCTTCAAGCAGCGGATGAACGAGTTTGGCCTGCTCGCCGCCATCGGCTATGCCCGCTGGCGCCTGATCGGGCGGGTAGCCTGGGAATCCCTTGGGGTGACGCTGGCGGCCTGGGTAGTCGGCTTGGGTCTGGGCATTGGCATCCTCTCGTGGTTCAACCAGAGCTTCATCGTGCCCCACGGGCTGTTGATGAATGTTTTCGACTGGGGCCTGCTGCTCAGCCACACGCTGCCCATCCCGCTGATGGTCTTCATCTTTGGCATGGGGACCGTGGCCTGGCAATTACTGAGGCTCGACCCGATTTCGATCATCGAGAGGCGCGACTGATGCTTACCGCTGAGTCCGTGGGGCTCGACTATCGCAACGGCGGATCGGTCAACCGCGCAGTCGACGGCGTTTCATTGAGCATCGATCCTGGCAGCTTCCTCGGGGTGATCGGTCCGTCGGGGTCGGGAAAAAGCTCGCTGATGTACTTGCTTTCCGGGATGAAGCGCCCCAGTCGAGGGCGCCTGGCTTTCGAAGCCCGCGATTACGCCGCTATGCAGGCCGCCGAGCTGATGCGGCTACGCCGCCGGCGTTTTGGCTTCGTCTTCCAGCAGCATTTCCTGATCAACTACCTCAGCGTTTTCGAGAACGTGCTGGTCGGAGCGGTGCGGCGCGACCACGCGACCGCTGCCCGGGCGCATCAACTTCTCGGCCAGGTCGGGCTTGCGGACGAGCTCCACAAGCGCCCGTTTCAGCTATCGATCGGCGAGCGGCAGCGAGTTGCGGTCGTGCGAGCCCTGGTCCACCTGCCCGCGATCGTTTTCGCGGACGAGCCCACGGCCTCCCTTGACCAGGCGACCGGCAGGCAGGTGGTTGAGGTGCTGGGCCACTTCCGCCAGCAGACCGGCGGCGCGGTTGTGGTCGTCACGCACGATCCTGACATGCTGACCGGCGCGGACCAGATACTCCATATGCGCGACGGGCGCTTGAACTAGCCGGCGGCCCCGACGCCTGCCAGCCCCAGCGGCTCGGCGCTGGTCTTCATGGCGTCGATCACGGTCTGGATGTGCAGGTCCAGGTCGACGCCAAGCTGCTCGGCCCCGGCAAATATCTGCTCGCGGTGCACGCCCCGGGCAAAAGCCTTGTCTTTGAACTTCTTCTTGACCGAGTTGACTTCGACCTCGGAGATCGACTTGCTTGGACGGACCAGGGCCACGGCGGCCACGAACCCAACCAGCTCGTCGACCGCGTAAAGGACCTTCTGCATGGGCGTCGTCCGGGGCGCATTGGCGTGGTCGGAGTGGGACAGGACCGCGTACCAGATCTCCTCCGGCCAGCCACGCTCTTTCAGGATGGCCGAGCCACGCATGGCGTGTTCTGACGCGTCGGGAAATCGCTCGTAGTCGTAGTCGTGGAGCAGGCCGGCGATCCCCCAGGTCTCCGGGTCGCCGCCATACTTTGGCGCATAGGCGCGCATGGCCGCCTCCACCCCGAGGCCGTGCTTGACCAGCTGGGGGTTCTTGGTGAACTCGTTGAGGACGCTCCAGGCCTCCGCCCGGCTTGCCGCCATGGCCGTCGAGTCTAGCAGGGCAATCTGGCCTATTGACGGCCTTCCCAAACGGTCATACGCTGGCGTCAGGAGGGTATCGAAAAATGGTCCGCCACGTGGGCCACTGGATCGACATGGTCGAGGCCGTCTTGATCATCGGGGTCCTGCTGGTCATCGCCTGGCTGGCCTGGCAGGCCGTCACGCAGGCCTATGGGCCGGTCGTCAACATCCTGGGCAAGTTCTGAAGTCGTCGAGCCAGGACGTCGCACTCGCGTTCCTATAATTCGGGGCGGGGGTGTAGCTCAGTGGTAGAGCACCTGCCTTTTAAGCAGGGTGTCGAGAGTTCGATCCTCTCCGCCCCTAGTCTGTTGCCTCATAGGCCAGCTGGCCTCCAACGATCGTGGCGCGGACATGAGCCGAAAGCACCGACTCAGTGGGCACCGACAGAAGGTCCTGATCGAAAACCGTGATGTCGGCCAGCATCCCAGGCGCCAGGGACCCCTTCTCGCCCTCGGCGAACTCGGCGTAAGCACTTCCCACGGTGTACGCCTCCAACGCCTGCGGCACTGTCAGCCGTTCATTTGGGATCCACCCTCCGGCGGGCTCGCCCTGCTGCGTCGTCCGGTTGACCGCCGTGTTGAGACCCAGCCGTGGGTCGAGGAAGACAACCGGCCAGTCTGATCCGAAGGCGAGCCTACCGCCGGCCCGCTGGATCGACGCCCATGACCAGCCGCGGGACGCACGGTCCGTACCAATCTGCTTGACCCAGACCTCGAACAGATTCTTCGAAGGGTCCGCGTGGTAGGGCTGCATGCTGGCCACCACGCCCAGCCGGCCAAAACGAGGAATGTCGGCCGGGTCAATGGCCTCGATGTGCTCGATCCGGTGACGCCGCTCGCGAGGACCATTCGCTCGGGCCGCTGCGTCGAACGCGTCGAGCGCGGTGCGGATGGCTCGGTCGCCAATGGCATGGGCCTGCACCTGCCAACCGCGCCGATCGGCGATCAGCAGCGCCGCCTCGAATTCCCGAGGCTCCCAGCGGGGGTGGCCGGTCGCATCGGGTTGGCCGGCCCGTGCCCCTTCGTAGGGCGCCAGAAAAGAGGCCGTCCTCGATTCCACCACGCCGTCCATGAATGTCTTGAGGATGCCGCCTCGCAGCCATAAATCGTCCCGGCGCGGGAATGCATCGTCCTCGTACCCCGCGAGGCGTTTCTCCCAGTCCGCCATCGACTGGCCAGGCACCATGATCCGCGACAGACGGACGCGGATTCGTGGGAGGCCGCGCTCGCGTAGCCGCTCGAAGGTCTCAAATGGTATGGCCGGCAGGCATGCGTCCTGGACACTCGTCAACCCATGGCGCACGGCCAGTTGCATGGCCTGCTGGATGAGTTCAAGCTCGGCCGCAGGCGATAGAGCCGGCAGCACCCGGTCGACCAGCTCCATTGCCGTTTCCTTGAGTATCCCGGTGGCTTCGCCCCGCTCGTTTCGTACGATCTGGCCCCCCGCGGGATCCGGCGTGTCCTTCGCGATCCCCATTCGAGCGAGCGCCGCCGAGTTCACCCACATGGTGTGCATGTCATAGGAGCCGAACGCGGCCGGCCGATCGGCGACGACGCTGTCGAGCAGGATACGGTCGGGGAACCCGCCTGGGAACTCGCCGTAGAACCAGCCGCGGCCGTTGACCCAATCACGGTCGGGATTAGCGCGGGCAAATTGAGCGATCCGCTCGAGAATGCCCGCCACGGAGGTCTCGCCAGACAGCTCGAGGTTGGCGAGCTGTCGGGCTCCGTTGTGAATGTGCTGGTGCGCGTCGTTGAGGCCGGGGCTGACCAGACCCCCCCGGGCGTCGAGTAAGCGTGCTCCTGGTCCGGCCAGGTCGCGGACCTGGCGGTTGTCTCCAATTGCCAGAATTCGCTCGCCCTCGATCGCAATCCCAGTGATGGTGGGGGCGGCCCCGAGGATGCGTCCGTTGATGATGACGAGCCGGCTCACAGGGGTCGCGGTGCTGGTCGTGCGATCCTCTCGTGGCACTCGGTACCGACTAGGATACGGCGGGAGACCTGATTGAGCTCGTTCCTGCTTGGCGTTTCGCAGCTCACGCCCGCTCGTCTCGACAAAGAAGCAAACCTGCTGCGGATCGAGTCGGCCATGCAACAGACGGCGGACGCGGGCGGCGAGGCGATCATCTTCCCCGAGCTATTTCTGACGGGCTATTTCCTCACTGAGAAACTGGCGAGCCTCGCCGAGCCGTTGGGCGGCCCCAGCCTGGTGCGGCTGTCGGCGCTCGCCCGCCGCTACCACCTGCTTACGATTTGCGGTTGGCCGGAAGCGGCTGACGGGTCGCGGCCGTACAACAGCGCCGTGATCATCGAGCGGGATGGTGAGGTGGTGGGCGCCTACCGGAAGACCCACCTGTTCGGCCGGGAGCCCGAATTTTTCGCCGCCGGTGACCGGCTCAGGGCGTTCGACTCCAGCGTGGGACGGATCGGTGTCCTGATCTGCTACGACATGGAGTTTCCCGAGGCAGCTCGGATCCTCGCCCTGGACGGAGCGGCGGTCCTACTGTCCCCAACCGCCAATATGAATCCCTACTCCGCCTACCAGGCGGTCTACGCACGAGCCCGTGCCATGGAGAACGGCGTTTATGTTGCGACCGCTAACACCGTCGGCCGCCTCGATCGATTCGATTTCTTCGGAGAGAGCTCCGTGGTTGACCCGGAGGGTATCGTCCTTGAAATCGCGGGTGCCGAGGAGCGCGTTCTCATGGTTTCGGTGGATCCTGCTCGTGTCCCGCGATCCGAAGCGGCGCTTCGATACCTTCAGCACAGGCGGCCTGACTTATATGCCAGGCTAGCCCAGGTTGACGGGAGCCAACCCATGGGCCGCTCAAAGTCGAGCTAGAGCGTGCTGGCGTGCGTCAGGCTCTCGATAACGTCGACGACCAGCTTAGCCATACCGGCGCCGGCCGGGTCATCATCGCCTCGACTCAGCGCGCCGGCGATGTAAAATCCTGCGATCAATCCGGGTGGCACCTCGAGCACGGCGGCGCCGCCGCCCTGGCAGGAGAGGGTCGCCCAGGTCCGGCTGGGACCGTCGGCCCGCATCGCCAGGGTGGCATCGGCCTGGGTCGGATAGTGGTAGTTGGTCCCCGAGAGGGCGAAGGGAGATGAGAGCCGCGCCCCGTACTGCCAGTCGACGCAGCCGGGCGCCAGGCTGAAGTCCATGCGACCGATCAGCGTCTCGCCTCCGAGGATGCTATTTGTTCGCGAGTTATCGCTCAGCGCCAGTGCATAGTCGAAGAGTCCAAGCCGCCGGCCCGATGCCGTGAACGCAAGGAGCGCGTTCATGTCGTCGCGATCCAGGATCGCGTCGTGGCTGATGTCAACGATCAGGACGCGATAGTGTGCCATGTCGACGCCCTTGAGGCTGGTCACGACCTTGCCCTCGAAGCAGCTATGACCAGTCCCCCAAACATCGACGAACCGCCTTACCGCGTTGAGCTCGGCCGGCACCACCTCCTTGGCCAGGAAGATCACTGGAATGGCGGGCTTGGTCGCACCACCGCGGCAGGCGTCCGCCGGGTGCGGCGATGCCTGATTCGGCGCACCCGTCGCCGGACCAGCGCCACAGGACGCCAGCAGGAACGCGATCCAGATACCGAGCCAGGCACGCCGGTTCACACAGATGAAACGAGGTCGACCGCGATGTCCTGCCAGCCTGGACGAAGCGCCACGAAAGCGTCTAAGGCCGTGGACGGACCGCCCTGTGGATTGCCTTCCAGCGCTTCCGCTCCTCCGCCTGCAGGCGAACGTCACTTCGAACCCGGAGCGCCCGCAGCTCACGCTCGAGTTTTCGGTAGCTCGAAAGCCGGGCCTCCAGGAGCCGGCCCTGGGCAATTGCGAGCTTCACAGCACAGTCAGGTTCGTTGGCGTGCTTGCAGTCGTTGAAGCGACATCCCTGGGCCAGCTCTTCGACGTCGGCGAAGGTTTGACCGAGCCCCGCGTCCGCGTGCCATAGCTGGATCTCTCGGAGCCCGGGCGTGTCGATTATCATCCCGCCCTTGGGAAGCATGATCAGCTCCCGCCGGGTGGTCGTATGCCGTCCCCTGCCGTCGGCACGGACCTGGCTGGTGGGAAGGGCTGCACCGCTCAGATGATTGATCAGGGTGGTCTTCCCCACCCCGGACGAGCCGATCAATACGGCTGTAACCCCCGGGCGAAGCCGCCCGGCGATCAGGTCCAGCCCCTCGCCGGTAACGCTGCTGGTCATGACTACGCCGGCTCCCGTTGCCATGGTCTCGACCTCACGACGGACCTCATCCAGGCGTTCACCGAGGTCCGCCTTTGTCAAAACGATGATCGGCTCGGCGCCACTCTCGTAGGCGACCGTCAGGTAGCGCTCGAGCCGGCGCAGGTTGAGGTCGCCGGTGAGAGCGCTCACGATGAAGACCAGGTCGACGTTGGCGGCGACCACCTGCTCCTCAGTGGTTTCGCCCGCCGCCTTGCGCGAGATCATGGTGCGGCGCGGCAGGACCGCCTGGATCAAGGCTGGAGTTGCGCTCAGGTCCAACGCGACCCAGTCGCCGGCCGCGGGGCGAGTCGCGCCGACCAGGTCGCGCCGGAGCCCGCCAGTGAGCTCAGCCGTAGTCCCGCCCCAGCCTGTCTCCACAGCAAAGGCGGCGCCGAAGACGGCGGTGACACGGCCGGGCTCAAGGGCCCGCTCCCGAAATGGTGAGAATCGCTCATCGAACCAGGCAGACCAACCGATAGCCTGGAGTTGGTTCGACGTCGAGTCGCCGGCGATTGAATGCATATGTCCTCCCGAGCAAGTTGATGACGGGGGCGGACGGACCGCCGCCGCGGCTCAGGAGGCGCCTGTTGTGCTAGTGGCGCGCCGGCGAGGAGGCGGACGGTCTTCCGGACAAGCGAACCAATCTCATCAAGACCATGTGTTCGTCACCTCCTCGGGTGATACGCAGTCCCGAAAGCTTATCAAAGACATATTTGCTTCGCGAGGAATCGCTGATACAATTTCCGAGGCCCCAGTTTTTGTAAGCGTTCTCACGGAAGGGAGTGGCAATGGATCCTCAAGAGGCTGGCTGTTTAACGCAACGCTCCCAGCTGGAGCGGCTTCGCGAGATCGCGGATGGTTGGGCCAAGGACCGGCTCGTCGGGCTGGACGCATCCGCCAAAAATCTGGGGACCGCGTTGATCGTCCTGCGCGCCGACTCCGAGCCTTCCTGGGATGCGCGCGAACTGGGCGTTGCTCCGGGCGTTCACGGCCCAACCGATTGGCCGCCGCCGGACCCACAGGCCGCGCTCTCCCAGTTCATCCCGGTGCAATCGATCATGCGCATCCTTCGTGCCAGGCCCGCCAACGCCGCCGCCCTGATCACCCCATTCCCGAGCGCCATGCTGGCCCTGCAGATCGCCGACTTCGACCACGAGGAAAGCCTGACTGCGCGGATCATCCGCCAACCTGACGCCTCGCCCACCCTTGGAAAATGGGACTACGCGAACGTGACCTGGAGCGTCCGGCTCAAGCAGATGTTGCGCGGGGCGCGCGGCGGAGCCAACGCGGGCCGGAGTGCGAGGGAAACCACGGTCATCGTTCCAGCGAAAGCGCAAAAGCTCGAACCCAGCGGCCAGGGCCGCCGGGCGCACGTTCGCGAGCTCCGCGAGCAGCTCGGCCAGGAGCCGGCTGCGGCACCCTCCTGGCTTCAGTAGGTATTGACTTGGCCGGGGCTCGGCTTATGCTCGGCTCATGGGAATGTGGCTGCTGGTTGGCGCGATCCTGATCGCCGCGGTCGGCTACACCGCCTGGGAGTTCCGCTGGTACTGGGGCACGCTCGTCAAAACCTGGCGAAACGACGACGGTGGCAGCGAGCGCGAGCCCGACCGTGAGCTCACCGGCCACAAGAGCCACTAGACCGCCGCCGGACTCGGCTTGCTCCCACGCGGAGCCGACAGTGGCGTCCCTGCCCGACACAGCGGACATGCCGATGCCGGATAGGAAGGGAACTCGACGGTAAGGCAGGCGTAAAAGGGTACCGCCAGCCGGCGGAAGCCACCGGTTCGATCACCGAGAACCCCGGCGCCGATCACGCTCCCCCCCGCGGTTTCGATGCAGGCAACCATCTCCTCGAGCGAGCCGCCGGTGGTTACGATGTCGTCGACTATCAGCACACGAGTCCCGCTGCCGACCGCGAAGCCGCGCCGCAACACCCACCCGTCGGTCGGTCCCCGCTCTGCATAGACCGCCTGGACACCGAGCTGGCGGGCGACCTCGAAGGCAAGGATGATCCCGCCGGTTGTGGGCCCGGCCACAAGCTCTACCTCGCTGTCCCGAAAACGGGCAGCGATCAGTCCGGCCAGGGCCGTCGTTGCCACCGGGTCCTCGAGGATGCGGAACTTCTCCAGGTAATCCGCCCCGTGTCGCCCACTCGTATAGACGAAATGGCCCTTCAACCAGGCGCCCGATCGCTCGAAGGCCTCGATCGCCAGCTGCTCAGACATGGACCGCCTTCCGCCTCGGCCGCAGAGCGATGTCACCGAGGTCAGGCAGTCCTGAGTCCGCAGCGAAGGCCACAATCCCGTCGCGCACGAGGCGGGCAGCGTCTGGCCGGACATAATTCACAGTCCCCAGCTGGACGGCCGCAGCGCCGGCCAGCAAGAACTCCAGCGCATCCTCGGCGGTAAAGATCCCGCCGACGCCGACAATGGGAATCTCGACTGCGGACGCCACCTCCCAGACCGCACGCAGAGCGAGAGGCTTTATGGCCGGACCGCTGAGACCGCCCAGGCCGTTGGCGAGTGCCGGGCGCCGGCGGGCCACGTCGATGCTCATCCCAAGGTAAGTGTTGACGGCGGAGATGCTATCCGCCCCGGCCGCCTCGATGGCGCGGGCGATGCCGACCAGGTCGGTGACGTTCGGAGTCAGCTTGACCATGAGCGGCATCTCGGTCGCGGCTCGGACCGCCTCGGTTACCTGTGCCGCCAGCCGGGCGTCGACCCCGAACTGGAGTCCCGCTTCGACGTTCGGGCAAGAGATGTTGAGCTCGATTCCGGCGACGCCCGGCCGGCCGTCAAGCCGTCGGGCTACCTCGACATAGTCCTCGATACTCTCGCCCGCAATGTTGACGATCACCGGCAGATCCCATTCGACCCACTGGGGCGCGTAGGTCTGGGCGACATAGTCGACTCCCGGATTCTGCAGGCCGATGGCGTTGAGCATGCCGGACGCCGTTTCGGCAATCCGCACAGGAGGATTGCCGGTCCGCGCGGCCCGCGTGGTTCCCTTGGTCACCATCGCCCCGAGCGCTGAGCGGTCCACCTGCGGCGCGTCGAACCCGTAGCCGAAGGTACCGGATGCCACCATGACCGGGCTCCTCAAGCGAAGACCACGGCCCAGGTCGACGGCCAGGTCAACGGGCATGTCAGATCCCATCCATACGGTCCCAGTCGAGCCGGTCAGCCGTCACACAGGGCCCGTCCTGACACGCCAGCAGGTAGCCGCCCCCACGCGCAGGCAGAGCGCATCCGAGGCAGGTCCCAATACCGCAGCCCATGGGCGTCTCCAGTGCAACCTGGACCCGCTCGAGGGGGAAGCCGAGCTCACGACAGGACCGGACCACGGCCAGGAGCATCTCGTTTGGCCCACACATGAAAAGCTCGACATCATCGTGAAGGGCTCTCGGTAATAGAGCCGTAACCCGACCGGTGTGTCCGGCGGAGCCGTCGTCGGTTGCGACCCGGACCTCGGCGCCCCGAAGGCGGTCCGCGGGAAGAAGCCAATCCGAAGATCTGGCACCCAGGAGCACAACAGTCCGGCGCCCGAGCCGGTCGCGCCCCTTGACCAGGCCGACGAAGGCCGCGATGCCCAGGCCGCCGGCGATGCAAACCGCGGTGCGATCCGGGCCGGGCGTCGCGAACCCGTTCCCAAGCGGACCCAGCAGCTCGACGGGTTGACCTGCTTCGCGCGCGCCCAACCAGGCACTGCCAGCTCCCACGACGCTGAAGATGAATCCGATCCGGCCGAGATCCGGGTTGGCCCAGGCGATGCTGTACGGTCGCCGAAGCAGAGTATGTTGCGCGTCCACGCCGAGTTGAAAGAACTGACCGGGCTTCGCCGCGACTGCGGCTTCCGGCTCGTGCAGTACCAGTTCTACGGCTGTCCGCATGGGCGCAGACCGCTCCAGGACGGTAGCCCGGCGAAGCGTCGCCACCGTCATGGCATCGCCGATTCCGGGATGCCCATCGACCGGTACTCGGTCAGAGTCGCCACCTGCCAGCGCGGATTGTGCCGGACGTGGCGCAGCGCCTGGACCAAGGATCGGGCCGTATCCAGTGAGGTCAAGCACGGGATCCGGCGCTCGACCGAGGCGCGCCGGATCTCGTATCCGTCCCGCAGGGTCACCGGGCCAGCCTCCCGGGCGGAGCCATTTCCAGACACGGTATTCACCACCAGGTCGACGGCTCCGGAGCGGATCACGTCGATCACGTTGGGGTGGCCCTCACGAAGCTTGTCGACGGCAACGGCCTCGACGCCCGCCGCGGAGAGAAACCGCGCCGTGCCGGCGGTCGCGAATATCTTCAGCCCGAGCTCGCGCAAGGCTGCCACCACGGGCAGCGCCTCTGCCTTGTCTGCGTCTGCGATCGAGCAGAGAGCGCCGCCGTCAGGCGGCAACTCGTCCATGGTGGATAGGAAAGCCTTGTAGTGGGCGCTGGCGAGGTCTTCGGCAATGCCCATGGCTTCCCCGGTCGATTTCATCTCCGGTCCGAGCACCGCATCCACGGAGAGCAGCTTGGCCATCGAGAACACTGGTGCTTTGACAGCAAACAGGTTGCGGGCCGGGGTCAGGCCGCCCGGTTCCGGCAAGGGAATGCCCAGCGCAGCCTCGGTGGCCATTCGAACCATGGGCACGCCGGTGACCTTGCTCAGGAAGGGCACCGTCCGGCTGGCCCGCGGGTTGACCTCCAGCACGTAGGGAACACCGTCCTGAAGGGCGAACTGCACGTTCATCAGGCCAACCACGCCGAGCCGCTGGGCAAGCGTCGTCGTGGAGGACACCACATTTGTCACCTCATCAGGCTTCAGCGAGATAGCCGGGTATACCGCGAAGGAATCCCCCGAATGGACACCAGCCCGCTCGACGTGCTCCAGGATCCCCGGAATCACGACCGTGCGGCCATCCGAGATGGCATCAACATCGAGCTCGCGCCCAAGCAGGTACTTATCGACCAGGATGGGACCTCGCAGGCCCAGGGCGATGACCGCGTCGATGTAGCGGCGAAGATCCGAGGCCGAATGGACGATCTCCATCGCCCTGCCACCCAGTACGTACGAAGGTCGGACCACGACCGGGTAACCGACCCGAGCCGCAATCGCCAGCGCTTCCTCGGCGCTGGCGGCCGATCCACCGGGCGGACGGGGAATGCCGATCTCTCCCAGCAGGGCGTCGCAGCGCCGTCGGTCCTCGGCCAGGTCGATCGTATCCACGGTTGAACCGAGCAGCCGGACGCCCGCTTCAGCCAGCCCGTCGGCAAGGTTTAGTCCGGTCTGCCCACCGAACTGGACGAGGACGCCGACCGGATCTTCACGACGAAGCACGTTCAGCACGCCCTCGAGGTCGAGCGGCTCGAAATAGAGGCGGCTGGAGGCATCGAAGTCGGTGCTCACCGTTTCCGGGTTGCTGTTGATGAGCACGCTGTCGTAGCCGGCGGCCTGGAGCGCGTTTGACGCATGCACGCTGCAGTAGTCGAACTCAATCCCCTGACCGATACGGATGGGTCCCGATCCGACCACCGCCACCGGACGCCGGGTTGAGGCGAGGACCTCGTCCTCGTCTTCGAAGGTCGAGTAGTAATAGGGCGTTATCGCCTCGAACTCCGCAGCGCAGGTGTCGACCTGCCTGAAGGTCGGCGGCATCACAGCCGGTACCGGCGCCTGGCTCAGCTCGCTGATCGAGGCATCCGAAAGGCCGGCCTGCTTTGCACGCCGGTATAGGCGCTCGTCGAGTGGTTCGGCGGCCAGCCGGCCTTCGAGTGAAACCATGCCGGCCAGACGCTGGGTGAACCAGGGCGCGTAGCCGGTGGCGCCGGAAACCTCCTCCGCAGAGAGCCCATCGCGCAGGGCCTGCAGGGCGGCAGGCAACCTGCGGTCGGTTGCTTGGTGCAAGAGATCGGAGCGACCTCGTAGCTCCGTAGCCGCCACAGGCCGCTGCTCGAGAGCCCGAAGCGCCTTGTTCAGGGCTCCCTCGAAGGTGCGCTCGATGGCCATCACCTCGCCCGTGGATTTCATCTGGGTACCCAGCGTCCGGTCGGCGGCAGGGAACTTGTCGAACGGCCAGCGCGGAATCTTGACGACGCAGTAGTCCAGGGCCGGTTCAAAGGCGGCGCTTGTCTTCCCGGTGACCGCATTGGAAATCTCGTGCAGGTTCCGCCCGACCGCGATCTTGGCCGCTACCCGGGCGATCGGGTATCCGGTTGCCTTCGAGGCCAGCGCCGAGGAGCGGCTCACCCGGGGATTCACCTCAATCACGTAATAACCGTCGGATTCGGGGTCAAGGGCGAACTGGACGTTGCAGCCACCTTCAATCCGCAGCGCCCGGATGATGCGCAGCGCCGCCGAACGCAACATCTGTACCTGGCGGTCTGAGAGAGTCTGGCTGGGCGCGACCACAATGCTGTCGCCGGTGTGCACGCCCATCGGGTCAAGGTTCTCCATGTTGCAGACCGCAATGCACGTGTCCTGGGCGTCGCGCATGACCTCGTACTCGATCTCCTTCCAGCCCAGCAGCGCTTGCTCCACCAGCACCTGCCGGATCGGACTGGCAGCCAGGCCTTCCTTGACCACGGCCTCCAGCTCGATCGGGGTGCCCGCCATTCCGCCACCTGTTCCCCCGAGGGTGTAGGCGGGTCGGACCACCAGAGGAAAGCCTATGTCGGCCGCGAACTCCTGCGCCTCCTCAACCGACACCACCGATCGACTCGCGGGGACCGGCTCTCCGATGCGCAGGAGCAGCTGCTTGAATGCTTCACGGTCCTCGGCGGCCCGGATGGAATCGAGCGGTGTGCCCAGAACGCGCACCGCATGGCGGTCGAGTATGCCGGCATCAGCCATCCCGACGGCCAGGTTGAGCCCGGTCTGTCCGCCCAGGGTGGCGAGGAGTCCGTCGGGCCGCTCACGCTCGATAATGGCCTCGAGCGACTTCAGCGTGAGTGGCTCGATATAGATCCGGTCGGCCACGCCCTCGTCGGTCATGATGGTCGCCGGGTTCGAGTTGACCAGGATCGTGCGCACGCCCTCCTCGCGGAGCGCCTTGCATGCCTGGGTGCCGGCGTAGTCGAACTCCGCCGCCTGCCCGATCACGATCGGACCCGAGCCGATAACCAGCACAGACCTTGGCACACTACTGCCTCTATTGCGCGCGTCACGACGCGCGCTTTGGGCCGGCGGGCCCGGCTCGGGCCTGGATCGGCCCGCGCCTCCGGTAACGCGCGCGATAGAGGCAGTGCTGGGCAACAGGTCCAGGAACTCGTCGAAGATGCCCTGGTTGTCCTGGGGACCCGGTGCGCCTTCGGGGTGGAACTGCACCGACCGCACCGGCAGCGAGCGATGTGACAGGCCCTCGACCGATCCATCGTGGAGGTTGCGATGGCTGACGTAGAATCCCTCAGCCTCGGAAAGGCCGGCGGGGTCCACCTCGAACTCGTGGTTCTGCGAGGTGATGGTGACTTTCCCGCTCCGCACGTCCATCACAGGGTGGTTCCCACCATGGTGGCCGAAGCGAAGGCGGCGGGTGCGTGCTCCGGCCGCCTGGCCGATCAGCTGATGACCCAGGCAGATACCGAGCAAGGGGATCCGGCCGATTAATGCGCGGGTGACCGCGACCGCCGGCTGAAGGCGTGCCGGATCGCCCGGCCCATTGGAGAGGACGACACCGTCCGGCTTGCGCGAGAGAATGGCTTCGACGCTAGCGTCATACGGCACCACGTCGACGGTGAGGCCACGCGAGCGCAACGAGCGCAGGATGTTCCGCTTGACGCCGAAGTCGACCAGCACCAGCCGCACGCCGGGCCACTGTCGCGATACGTCATGCGCAATGGCGGGGTCGATCGGCTCGTCCACGTCGACGAACGCCCCGGAGACCTCTTTGACCAGGTCCTGCTCCTCAAGGGACGGGACGCCGCGGGCTCGCGCCACCAACGATTCGAGGTCCGCCGCGTCGTTTACGGTCACGATCACCCCACGCTGGGCGCCGGTCCCGCGTAGATGGCGCACCAAGCGCCGCGTATCGACGCCCGTGAGAATCGGCACACCGTAACTGTCCAACCACTCGCGGACTGACCCGTCCCGGCGCCAGTGCTGGTCGTCGGGACTGAGACTGCGGGTGATCAAGGCCCGCACCCATGGCCGGCCCGACTCCAGAAAGGCTTGACTGACTCCGTAGTTGCCGATCAAGGGGTAGGTCATGACCACCAGCTGGCCGGCATACGACGGATCCGACAGGACCTCCTGGTACCCGCTCATGCATGTGTTGAAAACGACCTCGCCTCCGGCATCGGTGGCGCTGCCTCCACGTTCACCCGAAAGCATGAAGCCGTCTTCGAGCACGAGCAGCATGCGCTCAGGCAACTGCTACCTCCGCGCCATGCACCACTTTGCCCCCGACGACGGTCATGACGACGCGGCCGCGCATGCGCCGGCCCTTCAGCGGTGTGTTGTGCCCGCGGCTATAGAAGGATTCGGGCTCGACCAGCCACTCCTGGTCGGGATCGATCAGGATCCACTCGTCGAGGAGCTCCTGGCCGAGGATGCGGCGGGGCCCGGCGACGCATGCTCGGTGGACGACCTCCCAGGGCAGTCCCAGTGTCAGCACCGTGGCCAGCGCCGTCTCGAAACCGTGCAGACCGTAAGCCGCAGTTTCCTCGTCATGCTTCACCGCGTCCTCGTGGGGTGCGTGGTCGGTCGCAATCACATCGACGATGCCGTCGATGAGCGCGTCGCGAAGGGCGATCGCATCCGCGGCGGTACGTAGGGGCGGATTGACCTTGGCAAGCGGACCGCTGATTCGTAGCTCCGCTGCCGTCAGCGCGAGGTGATGAGGCGTGACCTCGGCTGTCAGGCGCAGTCCGGCTCCCTTGGCAGCCGCGATCAGGCCGATGCTTCCCTGGGTGCTGACATGTTGCAGATGGAGGTGGGCATCCGCGGTGCGCCGCAACGCTTCGATGGCTTCGCGAATCGCCTCGACCTCCGCAGCCGGCTCCGTGCCGAGTCGCTCGAGCTGGGGATGGATCAGGACGGGAAGGCCGGCACCTCCGGCGCGCCAGAGACCGACCTCGAGCAGTCCTGCCTCGAGCGCGTGGCGGCCGTCATCCGAAAGGGCGACCGCGCCAGCGGATTTCAGAGCCCGGGCGTCGGTCAACGAATCGCCGGTCAGACCCTTGGTGAGCGCACCCACGAAGTCGACCTTGATCGGCAGCGCCTCGGACCGACGGCGGAGCTCGGTAAGGCGGCCGGCCGAGTCCGTGGGCGGATCGGTGTTCGCCATGGCAACCACGTGGGTGAACCCACCGGCGGCTGCACTTCGGGCCCCAGTCTCGAGCGTTTCCTTCTGCGGAGCCCCCGGGTCCCGCAGATGCGCATGCAGGTCCATCCACCCGGGCGAGAGGACGAGGCCCCGCGCGTCGCGATCGGGCTCGTCTCCGGCAGCGATGTAGAAGGTGTCCGGCGCGCTCAATCCGTTCGATCGGAGCAGCCGGGCGTGGTGCAGCCGCATCAGGCGCCGTCCCGCTCGAGGATCCTGACCGAGTCCTCGCCATCGATCTCGCTAAGGTGCACTTCCACCCATTCCTGCCGGGACGTCGGCACGTTCTTTCCTACGTAGTCCGGACGGATTGGCAGTTCGCGGTGACCTCGGTCAACCAGCACCGCCAGCTGGATCAGCAGCGGCCTGCCGGCGGCGACCACGGCATCTACCGCCGCTCTCGCCGTCCGGCCGTTGAAGAGAACGTCGTCCACCAGCAGCACCGGGCGATCCTTTACTCGATCGGCCGGCAGCGCCGGCGGTGGCGCCTGAGACCGGGGCAGGTCATCGCGGTAGCCACGCACGTCGAGCGGAATCACGGGCGGCGCGATCCCCTCGAGCTCGTGCAGGAGCTGGGCCAGACGTTGCGCCAGCGGAACGCCCCTGGTGACGATCCCGAGGATGGTCAGGCGCTCCAGGTCGGGCTGCCGCTCGATGATCTCGTGGGCGATCCGCCTCAACGACCGGCGAATGCCGTCGCCGTCGAGGATGACGGCCTTCGGCGTAGACATGATCACGTGCCCATCGCCAGCCAGTACAGGACCGCCATCCGGACAAAGAGACCGTTTCGCGCCTGCCGGAAATAGGCCGCCCGCGGGTCGCTATCGACCGACTCATCGATCTCGTCGAGTCGTGGCAGTGGATGCATCACGATGGCGTGCTCTGGCAACCGGCGCATCAGGGCTGCATCAACCCTTGAGACGGACCGCACCTGGTCGTACTCGGTGACGGATGCGAACCGCTCCCGCTGGATGCGAGTCTGGTAGAGCACATCAGCACCCGCCGCCGCCGCCGACAGGTCACGCTCGTCGCGGATGCTGACTCCGGTGCGATGCAATTGGTGCCGGACGTCCTCCCCCAGGCGCAGCTCGTCTGGGGAGACCAGGGTGAGCTGGTTGCCTGGATAGCGAGCGAGCAACAGGGCCAACGAGCGGGCTGTTCGCCCGAACTTCAGGTCGCCTGACATCACGATCCGCAGGTGGTCGAGGCGTCCACACTCTTTCTTGATCGTGTAGAGGTCCAGCAGAGCCTGGGTCGGGTGGTGACCCGCGCCGTCGCCGGCGTTGACAAGGGGGACGGGCGAGACCCGAGCGGCGCGTTCCGCCGCGCCGATCTCGGGATGCCTGAGGACGATCAGGTCCGCGTAGCCGCCGATGATGCGCACCGCATCCTCGAGTGACTCGCCTTTTGCCGCGGACGATCCGGTCGCGGCGCTCTCGACGCTGATCACCTGGCCCCCCAGGCGCAGCATGGCGGCCTCGAACGAGAATCGCGTCCGGGTGCTCGGTTCGTAGAAGACGCTGGCCATGATCCTGCCCCGCAGCGGTGCCTGGGCCGGAGATTGCCCCTGCCGCTCCATGTCGCTCGCAAGCGCAAGCAAACTCTCAACCAGGGGAAGATCGAGGTCAGAAGGGCTGACCAGGTGCCGCGCCGGGGCGGCGGTCGGGGCGACCAGACTATCGCTCACGGATTCTCCTTGCGGTCTCTCTGGGCCGTTTAAAGGACGAAGGTCTGGGTCAGTTTAGCGCATCCGGTTGCGGGCCTGATATAAGTTGCGCCTATGGCCGCGATCGATTGAATATATTGGACAAATACCAAGACCCGTGATAGTTTTAAGGCGAAGCTCCTTATAGGGGCGCTATAAATTGATATGTAAACGGGCGCGCCGCGGGCCCCTTACAGAAGAAAAGAGGAACTGGGCGAAAAATGGAAGTCATCGTCTACACCCGACCCGATTGCGACAAGAGTCGCCTGATCAAGGAGATACTGGCTGACCACGGCGTGGAGTTCCAGGAGCACGTCTGTGCCGACGGCAAGCTCGACGGCCGCGACCTGCGCGGGCTGGAGATTACCGAGCCCCAGGTACCGTTGACAGTGATCGACGGCGTGCCCATCGAGGGGATGAACCGGGCGCGGATCGAGCAGGCGATCGGCTGGGTCGGTTTTTAGGGCCGGGTCGTAATACTGCGCGAGTAGCATGGGAACATGCCCGAGATCGGGCGTGTGCTCATCCTGATCGGCGGCCTCATCGTGCTGGTGGGTGTCGTCTTTGTGGCTGGCTGGCGGATTCCGTTTCTCGGCCGCCTACCCGGTGACTTTTCCTATGAGCGCGGCAACTTCCACGTCTATTTCCCCCTGGCAACCGGGATCGTACTGAGCGTGGTCCTCACCCTTGTCCTCAACCTTTTCTTTCGAGGACGGTAACCAGGCTCAGCCTTTTCGCGCGTCCCTCAGCCGCTCGTAGAGCGAGCTAATCTCGGGAGTGATCGTGTCGGGCACGCGGATCTCGAGCGTGGCGTAGAGATCTCCGGGCACACCGCCCTTCAGGCCCGGCAGGCCTTTGCCTTTGAGCCGGAAGACCTTGCCGGTCTGGCTGCCTGCCGGAACGCGCAGTTGCAGCTGGCCGGTCAGCGACGGGACCACGACTTCGTCACCCAGGACAGCCTGGTCATCGAAGACGGGAACGGCGGTGTAGAGGTCTCGCCCCTTCGCAGCAAATTGGGGATGGGGAAGGAGGTGCACCCGCAAATAGAGGTCGCCGTGCTCGCCGCCACGCTGGCCCTCCCCTTTGACGCGAATCCGCGAGCCCTCGGTCACGCCGGCGGGAATCGTGACACGGAGCTGTCGGCGGGTGGGTCTCACACCCTGGCCGCCGCAGGTGGGACAGGTGACCCCTTCCATCAGGGTCTGGCCCTTCACCTGCCGGCGTTCCGCGACGTAGCCAGAACCGCCACATGTGGGGCAGGTCTCGGGGACCTCGGTCTGGATGGTACGCTCGCCGCCACGGGCGGCCTCTTCCAGGGTCACATCCAGCGGATGCTCGATATCCTCTCCCCGCCGAGCGGCGGTCGCCGTGCGCCCGCGGGTGCCCTCGAATCCTGAAAACCCCGAGAACCCGCCCTCGCCGGCGAAGAAGGCGTTGAAAAAATCACTGAAATCGCCAAAGCCGGCGGGACCCTGGCCCTGGGTCTGGTACTGCCGGGCAAACTCCTGCTCACGTTCGACCCGCTCCCAGTCGGAGCCGAGCTGGTCGTATTTGACGCGTTTCTTTGGATCGCGCAGGACCTCGTAGGCTTCGTTGATCAGCTTGAAGCGGTCGGTGGCCTTGGGATCCTTGTTGACGTCGGGGTGGTATTGCCGGGCCAGACGCCGGTAGGCGGACTTTATTTCCTTCTCGGAGGCCGTGCGATTGACCCCCAGGGTGGCGTAGTAGTCCTTGTATTCCATGCGCTATCGGTTAGATGCCCAAAAGCCGGTGGGCCGAAACGCTCGCCCGGAGGCGAGGGCATCCTATCTAGCGGCTATGGACGGCCAGGAACTCCCTGCAGTGCGTGACCAGTTTTTCTGTCAGTAGCGGATTCTGTCCGAAGTGCAGGTGGACGTAGCTGGCCAGGAGATTCGGCGCGACGAAACCTTCATAGCCGATCAGGTCACCCTCGGCGTTCAGCATCTGATAGGCGGGTTTGAGACCTCCGTCGTGATTCACGATCCGGCTCCAATGGAACTCGTGCCCGCGGTAGAACTGGCCCTTGGGCGAGAGGATGCTCTCTTCCAGGGTCAGTAGCTGCCGGTAGCCGAAGCGATGGATCTGGCCATCCATCTGAACATCGACCGGGATCACGTTCGCCATGGCATGGGTGGCACCGTCTTCAGTGCGCAGGCTCCGGCCCAAATACATGAGACCGCCACACTCGGCGTAGATGGGCATGCCGTTGCGATGGGCCCGCTGGAGCGCCTCGGCCATTGAATGGTTGTTCGCCAGAGGCTCGACAAACACCTCCGGAAAGCCGCCCCCCAGATAGACTCCGGAAACGTCCTCCGGCAGGTGGCTGTCCTCGAGCGGGCTGAACGGCACGATCTCTGCCCCGTTCTCCTCCAGCAGCTCGAAATTCTCCGGGTAGTAGAAATTGAAGGCATCGTCATAGGCGACAGCCAGGCGGACCTGCGCCGGGCCGGCAGGCTTGCCCTGGAATACCTTCTTCGGGACGAGCGGGAGTAGCTCCGCCTTCTCCCCGATTCTCCGCAGCACGTCTAGGTCGATGTGCCGGGTGACGGCGTCGACGAGCAGGCCGATGATCCGATCCCAATCCTTGTTCTCGGTCACCGGAAGCAATCCGAGCTGGCGCTCCGGGATCCCCAGGTCGGCCATCGCGGGCAGGGCTCCGAGGACCGGGAGCTTGGCCACGTTCCAGATGGCGTCCTCGACCGTGCGACGGTGGCCGTCGGAGGAGACGTTGTTAAGAAGCACGCCGGCCAGCTTGAATCCGGGTGAGTAGTTCTTGAAGCCAAGAGCGATTGCAGCCGCACTCTCCGACATCTTGCCCACGTCGATCACCAGGACTACCGGGGCCCGTATCGCATGAGCCACCTCAGCCGTGCTGCCCTCACTACCGCCACCGCGGCCGTCGAAGAGGCCCATCACGCCCTCGACGATTGCGAAGTCCGCGCCCAGGCAGCCCTGCGCGAGCACCTGGCGGAGGGCGCCCTCCCCCAGCATCCACGAGTCCAGGTTTCGGCAGGGGCGACCGGTCACGTGCGCCAGGTAGGCGGGGTCGATGTAGTCCGGCCCGACCTTGAACGACTGTACGGTCAGGCCCTGCGCTCTGAGGGCGGCAATCAGGCCAGCGGCAAGAGTTGTCTTACCGACGCTGCTGGCGGTACCGGCGATCACGAGCCGTGGAGTTCGGACCTCGTCCAGCAATCTTGCCTCGCGAATTGAGATCGAGAAGGCGCCACTTCCCCAGGGCGCCTGCCCCTGGCTACCGTAGCACAGGCCGCCGCTGCCGTAAAGGCGGTCAGCGGGAAGCGGTGACCGGCGACAGCTCCCGCACTGCGCGCAGGTCGCGAAGCTGCAGGCGAATGCGATCGAGTCCATCCCACCGCTCACAGAGGAGGGTATAGATGATGTCGATCCGGCGGCCGCCCGGAAGGTGATCGAGCGCGGGCGCCTTGTCGAAGGCGATCGCCTCGGCACTGGCGGTGCGATCACGGAGCTGCACACGAAGGTGCCTTCCATCGCTCCCGAAGGTTTCGCTGCGGAGGACTTCGACGTCTCGGCTCATGAGCAGCGGCTCCCGGTTGCCAACGCCAAAAGGCGCGAGCGTGTGGATCTCCTGATGGAGACTGGGCTTGAGATCCGCCAGCGCGGCCACCGCCTCCACCACCAGCGGGCGGCGGAACGCATCCCCATCGAGCCGCTCCGAGGCATAGGAGTTGAGACATTCGGCGAGATCGGCGAACCGGTCACGGGCGACGGTCAGACCCGCTGCCATGGCGTGACCGCCGTATCGCTCGAGCAGCGGCGCGCAATGTCGCAGGCATTCGACCAGGTGAAAGCCCTCGATGCTCCGAGCCGAGCCGCGGCATTCATCGCCGTCGAGGTTGAAGATGAAGGTCGGACGGTAGAACTCTTCGACCAGCTTGCTGGCTGCCAGACCCAGGACACCCAGGGGCCAGTGCGAAGCGCCGAGGACAATGGCCGCCTCGCCCTGGGCCAGCTCGGTTACCCGGGCGCGTGCCTCGCGGACGATAGTCGCGGTCGCCTGTTGACGCTCGGCATTCTGCTGCTGCAGCCGCTCAGCCAGCGGCACGGCCGCCTGTTCCGATGGCGCCATCAGGAGGTCGAGCGCCAGCATGGCGTCCTCCATCCGTCCGGCGGCGTTGATGCGGGGGCCGAGCTGGAAGGCGAGGTGCTCGGCCGTAACCGGCGGGGCGATGCCCGCGATCCGTAGCAGCGCGGCACATCCCGGGCTGGGTTCGCGGCTCAACCGCTGCAGTCCCGCCCTTACCAGAGCACGGTTCTCGCCCAGCAGGGGCACGACGTCCGCAACCGTCCCCAGTGCGATCAGGTCCAGCGATCCCGCGGGGTCGAACCGCCCGGGGAACGCCACCCGCTCGAGCGCCACCAGCAGCTTGTAAGCCACCCCGCACGCGGCCAGGCCGTCGAACGGATACGAGCAGTCGGGCTGCTTGGGATTGATCAGGGCATCGACAGGCGGCCGCTGCTCGCCGATCTCGTGGTGATCCGCAACGATCAGCTTCATCCCGGCGGGCCGCCCCTCGGCCACCGCGACCGAGTTTGTCCCGCAGTCGCATGCGATCACCAGGCGGGCGCCGCGTGAGTGCAGGTCGCGGAGCGCCTCGAGGTTGAGACCATAGCCCTCGCTGAACCGATTGGGGATGTAGGTGATCACGTCAGCGCCGGCTGCGGATAGGCCTCGGGCCAGGCTGGCACATGCAGTCACCCCGTCGGCGTCATAGTCGCCGTAGATGGCAATCCGGTGTCCCTCATCGACTGCCTCTTTGACCAATTCGCACGCGACGGCCATGTCTTTGAGCAAAAACGGGTCCGGTGCGCCGGCCAGATCGAGCCTGAGCCAGGGCTCGAGATGAGCCGGTGTGGTCAGGCCGCGTCCGTGGAGGACCTGGCGAAAAACTGTGGAAAACGCCTCGAGACCCGGCTGCGCCCGCAGCGGCTCAGGCAGGATCCAGTTGCGCCGTTCCTTCTTCAACCCGGGGCATTATGGCACCGGGGTGTGACAGGTGCCTGTCGCAGTTTTCAGGCGGCGCCGAGAGCTTCCGTTGAAGCCACCAGCACCGGCGGGCGGCGCTCCTTCGTCCAGTTCAGAGACAAAATCACCCCCAGGAGCAGCGCCGTCCCGACCACCTGGGCCGGGAAATAGAAAGGTTGCCCAAAGCCCCAGGGATAGGGCAAAGCGGCAAGAAGCTGGATGGTGACGGGCAGGGTGAGCTCCGCAATCGTGGCAAGCGATGCGGGCGTGCTGACCAGGCCGCGGTAATAGATGAGAAGGCCGATCACGCCGGGAACGATCGCGATGTACAGGAAGTTGGGCAGGAAGTACGACAGCTGATAGTGGCTGAAGCCGCTCAGACCACCCTCGATCAGGACGATCGCAACCAGGACCGGCAGCGCCACAGTGAAGCGCAGAGCAGTCGTGGTTTGAAAGCTCAGGTCGCGGAGCACAAAGCGACCGAAGACGGTGCCAGCCGCCCATAGCACCGCTGCGCCCAGGCCTTCCAGCCCTGCCACCAGACGAGTGTCCGCCGTCCCGGCCAGCTGCCCTCCTTGCAGAACGGCCAGCGGTTCACCGGGATCACGCGCAAACACCACCAGATACACGCCCACCATGCCCACGGCGGCGAGAGGCCAGAACCAGGGACGGCGTCGCTCGCCCAGGATGATCCAGGCGAGGGCGATGGCAATCAACGGTTGGGTCTGCTGGGCGATATATGTGACCGCGAATACGTGATGGGCAAAGGACTTGGTAAAGAGCCAGGTGGCAATCGCCTGCGGCCCGACGCCGATGATCAGGACGCCGAGCCAGCGCGAACCGGTAAGGCTACGAAGCTCGGCGAAGCCGCGGATCAGGAATGGCAGCAGGATGAGGGTGACCAGGGCGTCCTCCATGACGACGATCTGCGAGGCAGAGAGGTGCTCTGTCAGAGGGTTCCTGAAGTACGCGTCCGAGACCCAGAGGATGGCGGCAAACGCGATCAAAAGGACTGAGAAGCGATCCGGAAAACTCTGTCGCCGAGACGCCGGGTGGGTCTTGCGTGCCGTCGCCGCCATCATGCACTCCCGGACATCGGGGCAGAAATTGAGCGGTGCGCTAGCGCGCCAGCCGCCCTAGGGGTCTTCTTCCATCCCGACTTTACGGTCGGCCCCGGAGTTGGGCTCTAGCCTTCACCGGATCATGCGATGTCGATCGCTCGCGGGCTTTACCGCCGATCGGGGAGTCTCACCCCTGCCCCGAAGACCTGAAGCAACAATAACAAGTTCGGGCTAGTGGCGAAAATGGCGCTCGCCGGTGAAGACCATGGCGACCCCGGCAGCGTCGGCGGCGGCTATCACGTCGGCGTCCTTGACCGACCCGCCGGGTTGGACGATAGCTCGAACGCCGGCTCGCGCCGCGACCTCGACACCATCCGGATAGGGGAAGAATCCGTCACTCGCGAGCACGGCGCCATGGGCGCGCTTGTCCGCGCGGCGGACGGCAAGCTCGACCGCCTCGACCCGGCTCATCTGTCCGGCGCCAATTCCGACGGCCACACCATGCTTGGTCAGCACGATCGCGTTCGAGCGCACGTGTTTGACCACGCTCCAGGCCAGCTGAAGGTCCTTCCAGCCGGCCTGGTCAGGCTGCGCAGACGTCACCACCCGAGCTTCGCCGAGCGCGCTCCCAATGTCGTCACTGGTCTGGACCAGAAAGCCGCCCGTAATGGGACGCATATCGAAGGCTGGTGTGGCCGGACCGCGCCCGGGCTGCAGGATGCGGAGCTTAGGCCGGGCCGTCAGCACCTGGAGGGCGCCCTCGTCGAACGATGGCGCGATCACCACCTCGAGGAAGGTCTGGACCAGCTGCTCGGCGGTTGTCCCATCGACTGGCCGGTTCAGGGCTACGATTCCGCCAAATGCCGATCGCGGATCGCAGGCGAGCGCGTCCACATAAGCCTGCGTGAGATCGTGGCCGATGGCCACGCCGCAGGGGTTCGCGTGCTTGATGATGGCCGCGACGGGATCGGCGAACTCCGATACCAGGGACCAGGCGGCTTGCGCGTCGAGCAGATTGTTGTAGGAGAGCTCGAGCCCCTGCCATTGCTTGGCTCCGGCGATCCCGCCGCCGTCGACGGTGCGATACAGCGCTGCCGCCTGGTGCGGGTTCTCGCCGTAGCGAAGGTCTCGGACTTTATGCCCGCCGATGGTGAAATCGAGCGCGAGCGGTTGCGCCTTCGCGCCGTTGTGCAGGTGACCGGCAATGGCTGCGTCGTAGGCGGCGGTGTGCGCGAAGGCGACTGCCGCCAGGTGACGCCGGACCTGGGGCCGAATGCCATCCGGCCGGCGCAGCTCCTCGAGCACCATCGGGTAGTCGCGCGGACGGACCACAGGAAGCACGTGATCGTAGTTCTTTGCCGCCCCGCGCAGCAAAGTGACGCCGCCAATGTCGATTGACTCGAGGGCATCGAGCCCGGTCGCGCCGGAGGCCACCGTATCGACGAACGGGTAGAGGTTGACGACGACAACGTCTATCAACGGCAGGCCCCGCTCCTCGAGCTCCCTCATGTGTCGCGGCTCCTCGCGCCGAGCGAGGATGCCCGCGTGGACATTGGGGTGGAGGGTCTTGACGCGACCGTCCAGCATCTCGGAGAACCCGGTCAGCTCCTGGAGGGCGCGGACCTCGACGCCGGCTTCGCGAAGCGCTCGCTCGGTACCGCCGGTGGCAAAGAGTTTTACTTCAAGCTGAGCCAGGCCCCGAGCAAAGTCGACCAGTCCCGCCTTGTCGGAGACGCTCAGGAGGGCATTCACCGGCGCAGGCTGGGCTCGTGCTCGGCGATCTGCCTGACGATCTCCGGCAGCAGCCGATGTTCCTCGGCCTTGATCCGGGCGTGCAGGCGCGCCGGGGTGTCACCGGATAGCACCGGGACTCGGCGCTGGCCCAGGATCGGCCCGGCATCGACGTCGTCCGTCACCAGGTGGACCGTGCAGCCGGTCTCCGAGACGCCCGCGGCCAGCGCCCGGTCCACCGCGTCCATCGAGCCCTTGAAGGCCGGCAACAGTGAAGGATGGACGTTGAGGATCCGGCCCAGGAATTGCCCGGTGAACCCGGGCGTCAGGATCGAGTCGTAACCGGCGCAAACCACCAGCTCAACACTCCGCGCCTTCAGTGCCGCGGCCATCGCCTGGTCGCGCGCATCGCGGCTCGGAAAATTAGCCCGCAGAAAGGCTGCTGTCTCAATGCCTGCCGAGCGCGCATGGTCCAGCGCAGGCGCCGCACGGTTGGCACACACGATCACGACCTGCGCCGGATAGCCAGGGGCACGGCTGGCTGAGATCAGGGCTTGCAGGTTGCTGCCCTGGCCCGACACCAGGACCCCCACCCTCAGCCGGTCTTTCACTCGATGATCTGGACGCGAGGTTGCTGCGCGGGGACAACCCGGCCCACCGCGTAGGCGTGACCCTCGAGCGCATCGATCGACCTGGCGGCGTCCTCGCTGGCGACGACGGCGACCATCCCGACGCCCATGTTGAAGGTGCGCCACATCTCGTCGTCGGGCACGAATGGGTTGAGATATCCAAATATGGCAGGCTCCGGCCAGCGCCCCCGCTCGATCACGGCGCCAAGGCCGGCTGGCAAGATGCGCGGCACGTTCCCGGGTAGTCCCCCACCGGTGATGTGGGCCAGGCCCTTGACATGTACATCGGCGCGCAGCCGACGGACCGGCTCCAGGTAGCAGGTGTGAGGCTCTAGCAGAGCGTCGAGAACCGTCTGGTCATCGTCGATTGGCTGAGCCAGGCTCTGGCCTGGAATCACACGGCGAGCCAGGCTGTATCCATTCGTATGCAGGCCGTTGGAGGGCAGTCCAAGGAGGACATCGCCCTCTCTGATCTCGGTCGTGTCGATCAGCCGGTCGCGCTCCACCACGCCCACCATGAACCCGGCGACATCATAGGTGCCGTTCGCGTACAGGTCGCGCAGCTCGGCGGTCTCGCCTCCGAGCAATGTGCAGTCGACCGCCCTGCAGGCCTGGGCAATGCCCTGCACAATCTCGGCGACGACCGGCGGATCGAGCCGGTTCACACCGACATAGTCGAGGAAGAACAGCGGGTCCGCACCCGAGGTGAGTACGTCGTTGACGCAGTGATTGACGATGTCCACGCCCAGCGAGCGATGCCGGCCGTGCGCCGCTGCCAGGAGAACCTTCGAGCCCACGCTGTCGGTGGTGGCGACCAGCACGGGCTGCCGGTAGCGCGACGTCTCCAGCGCAAACAGCCCGCTGAACGGACCCACCCCGGCCAGCACCTCTGACCGATAGGTCGCGGCCGCCACCGGCTTGATCAACTCGACCACTTGCTCGCCTGCGTCGATATCGACCCCGGCCTCGCGATAAGTCGCCATCAGTCGGCTACCGCCGTCTCGAGCGCCAGCTTGTCCATCTCGAGCTGCACCGGGACCGGCACCGGGTAGTCACCATCGAAGCAGGCCATGCAGAACCCAGTGACATTCTTGACTGCCCGGAAAAGACCCTGCTTGCTCAGGTATCGGAGGGAATCGGCGCCTATCACGCGCTCGACTTCTTCCACCGTCCTCCCGGACGCGATCAGCTCAGTACGGCTGGCGATATCGATCCCCATGAAGCAGGGCCACTGAATCGGCGGGCTGCTGACGCGCATGTGCACCTCTTTCGTCCCGGCCTGGCGGAGCTCCTCGACGATCTTGCGGCTGGTAGTGCCACGCACGATGGAGTCGTCCACCAGGACCACCCGTTTGCCGCGGAGGATCTCGCGCAGAGGGTTGAATTTCAACTTGATGCCAACGTTACGAAGACGTTGGTTCGGTTGTATGAACGTCCGGGTGATGTACCGGCTCTTGATCAGCCCTTCGCTGTAAGCGATGCCGCTCTGTTCGGCGAAGCCGACCGCGGCCGGCGTGCCTGAGTCCGGTAGGGAGATCACGATATCGGCGTCGGCCGGCGCCTCGATGGCGAGCTGGCGACCCATATTGCGGCGGGCCTCGTAGAGCGACTGTCCCTGCAGCTGCGAGTCCGGCCTGGCGAAGTAGATGAACTCGAACATACACATCGCCTTGCGGTGCGAAGGCATAAGTTGATGCGGCTGCGGCTCTCCGTCGCCGAGTACGATCGCCTCGCCCGGCTCGACCTCGCGGACCAGCTCCGCCCCGACCGTGTCCAGGGCGCAGGTTTCCGAGGCGATGATGGCGCCACCTTCCGGTAGGCGGCCCAGGCACAATGGCCGTATCCCCAGGGGGTCACGCACGCCGATCAGCCGGTCACGCGTCAGGATCAGCAGGCAGTAGGCGCCCTGCAGCTGGGGTAAGGCCCGCCTGATCACCGAGAGCAGGTCGAACCCAGGCGTATTCGCGAGCAACTCGGCGATGACCTCGGTATCGCTCGAGGTCTTGAAGCGCACACCGTCCCGCTCCAGCGCCGCGCGGAGCGTGGTTGCGTTCGTCAGGTTGCCGTTATGCCCGATCGCGACCGGGCCCAGCTGCGGATGCTCGACCACGATCGGCTGGGCGTTTTCGAGCCGGTTCGACCCGGTGGTGGAATATCGAGTGTGACCCAGGGCCAGGTGACCGACGAGCCGGTCGAGCGCGGCCTCGTCGAACGCCTGGGCGACCAGCCCCATGCCCTTGTGAAGACGCATCTGGGAGCCGTCGCTCACCGCGATCCCTGCGCTTTCCTGGCCCCGGTGCTGCAGTGCGTACAGGCCGAAATAGGTAAGGTTGGCGACCTCCTCGCCCGCGGCGTCGATGCCAAAGAGGCCACACGCTTCATGCATTCGCTCGAGCGCGAGAGGGGAGTCGCGTCTCACCACGGCGTCTCCCAGGCCTGGCGCACCCGGTCGAGGCTGAGCCGGACGGGTCCGACCTGCAGCTCGTCGCCGCCGACGACGCCGAGCGCGTGTGCCGGGACACGCTGGCTGGTCAGGATCGACCGCAGCTCGGGGACCCGGCGCGGCTCGACGCTGATGATGATCCTCCCCTGCGACTCACCAAAGTAGGTTGCAGCCGGGCTGGCCCCGCTGCTCAATGCCGGGCACTGAACGCCCAAGCCGGCGAACAGAGCGGCTTCGGCCAGCGCCACCAGCGTGCCTCCTTCGGCCACGTCATGCGCGGAGCGCACGATGCCTCGGGCTATCCCTGCCAGCACCGCGTTGTGCAGGTCGCGCTCGGCTGCCATGTCAACCCTGGGCGGCTCGCCCGCATCTCTGGCTGCTGGCCCCTCGCCGACTCCCAGTGCTCCCGCCGAGGCAAACAGTCGTGAATACTCGCTACCAGCCAGCTCCTCACGCGTATCGCCGAGCAAGAAAATCAAGTCGCCCGCTCGACGGAATCCTGCCGGACAGCGCAGGGAGAGGTCTTCGAGCAGTCCGACCATACCGATCACGGGGGTTGGCGGAATGTTGCGACCGCTGGTCTCGTTGTAGAGGCTGACGTTCCCACTCACCACGGGAAGCTCGAAAGCTCGGCAGGCATCGGCCAGGCCTCGCACGGACTCCTGCAACTGCCAGAAAACGTGCGGCCGGTCGGGGTTCCCGAAGTTCAGACAGTTTGTAACCGCCAGGGGCCGGGCGCCGGTGCAGACGATGTTGCGGGCCGCTTCCGCGACCGCAGCCCTGGTGCCGGCGTAAGGATCGAGCGCGACGTACCAGGGATTTCCATCCGTTGTCAGCGCCAGGCCCTTGTTGGTCCCCGGGACTCGCAGCAGGGCCGCGTCGAAGCCCGGACCGAACACAGTGTTGTCCTGGACCTGGTGGTCATAGGTTCGAAAGATGGGCCGGCGGCTTCGCAGGTTGGGTCGTGCCAGCATCTGCAGGAGCGTAGCCGCGGGGTCCACGAGGGGCGGGACCGGCACAGATGTGGGTGGCGGACCCGGTGCGCTGGGCGGTGTTCGCAGCGGGACTCCGTCGACGAGGGCGGACAGGGGCAGGTCGGCCGCGACGTCGCGGCCATCGCGGACCCGTACCCGACGGTCGGACGTGATCCGGCCTACCCGATCGGCGTGCAGCTCGAAGGCATCGAAGATGGCGCGAGCCTTGGTCTCTCCGCCCGGTTGGATGACGACCAGCATCCGCTCCTGGGACTCGGACAGCATCACGTCGTAGGCAGTCATGCCGCGCTCGCGCCGGCTGACCCGAGCCACGTCGAGGTCAACCCCGCGTCCGCCCCGATGCGCCACCTCGCAGGCGGCGCTGGTCAGCCCGGCGGCACCCAGGTCCTGGATCGCGGTGACCTCTTCGAGCTCGTTGAGCTGGAGGCAGGCCTCACAAAGCAGCTTCTCCAGGAAAGGATTGCCGACCTGCACCGCCGGGCGCCGAGTATGGGACCCCTCGTCCAGCTCCACCGAGGCAAAGGTCGCGCCGTGGATACCGTCACGTCCGGTGTCGGCACCTACCAGCAACAGGATGTCGCCCGTACGGTCGGCACGCGCCGTCCGAATCCGGTCGCTCCGGACCAGGCCGACGCACATCGCGTTCACGATCGGGTTGTCGGCATATCCATCGTCGAAGTAGACTTCGCCGCCGACCGTCGGGCATCCAAAACAGTTGCCGTAGCCGCCAATCCCGGCCACCACGCCCTGGAAGAGGTATCGATTGCGCCCGCCGTCGGGTATGCCGAAGCGCAGCGAATCCAGGACGGCAATCGGACGCGCCCCCATTGCGAATACGTCCCTGAGGATGCCGCCGACTCCGGTCGCCGCCCCCTGGTAGGGCTCGATCGCCGATGGGTGATTGTGTGACTCGATCTTGAAAACCACCGCCAGCCCGTCGCCAATGTCGACGATCCCGGCGTTCTCTCCCGGCCCCTGAAGGACGCCCGGGCCGCTGGAGGGCAGGTCACGGAGCAGCGGCTTCGACGTCTTGTAGCCGCAGTGCTCACTCCAGAGCGCGCCGAACATGCCCAGCTCCAGGTGGTTGGGCTCGCGTCCGAGCTTCTCCAGGATCACCTCATACTCCCGGGAACTGAGCGCGACGGCGCGCAGGTCGCGCTCCGGCGCGGCTACCGGCATCAGGCGACCAGCGCGGCCAGGGACCGCATGGCGGATTGGAAGACCAGGTTGCCATCGGCGCCCCCGAGCAGCTCCTCGCAGGCTCTCTCCGGGTGGGGCATCATGCCCACCACGTTGCCCCGCTGATTGCTGATGCCGGCGATATTCGCCAGCGATCCGTTGGGGTTGGCGGCCGCCGTGATGCGACCATCCGGCGCGCAGTAACGGAAGAGCACCTGGCCGCGGGTCTCGAGATCGCGGATGGTTTCGGGTTCCGCGTAGAAGTTGCCCTCCCCGTGCGAGATCGGGATGCGCAAAACCTGACCGGGCCGGCAGCGATTCGTGAAGGGCGAGTCAGCGTGCTCAATCCTGAGGTTGGTCCATTCGCAACGGAATTCGCAGGAAGCGTTCCTGAGCAAGGCGCCCGGTAGCATCCGGGCTTCCTGCAGAACCTGAAACCCGTTGCAGATCCCGAGCACCAGCCCACCGCGGTCGGCGAAAGCGGCCACCGCGTCCATGACCGGCGCGAAACGGGCGATGGCGCCGCATCGCAGGTGGTCTCCGTACGAGAATCCGCCGGGAAGAACGACCAGGTCAAGGTCTTCGAGCCGTCGGGCCCGGTGGTCGATATAAGCGATGGGTTGCCCCAGGATGTCGCCCAGGGCGTGGCCGCAGTCGCGGTCACTCCAGGTTCCCGGAAAGACGATGATGCC
>VBDY01000065.1 GCA_005882775.1 Chloroflexota bacterium
GTACCTGCTCGGGTTGCTGGTGTCCCGGCCGGACCTGATCGTCCAGATGGCCGCAGAACTGCAGGCGATCGAGTTCTCGAGTCCGGGATACGGGGGAGTATTTGAAAGGCTCGGAAAAATGGTGACGGCGGACCCGGGGGTGCTGCCGCTAGACCGGCTAAGCGAGTTTCCGGCTGAGGAGCAGCGCCTGCTGGCGAGGGCCGCGCTGGCCCATTATCCGGAGCTGGAAGAGGGGAGTGAAGCTGCCCTCAGCCAGAGCCTGGCCCAAATTAAACAAACTCTTAGAATAAACGCCTGCCAGCGGCGTTTGAAGGCTGTAGAGGCCGAACTTCGCGCCGCCCGTACGTCCGGCGACGAGAGCCGACTGGTCACGTTGATGGAAGAGCACGGACGGCTAGCGCGCGAACGTGAGGCCCTAAAAGAAGTGAGATATGGCACGAGCGAAGTTGTCTGACGCACCGGCCGAAGCCAAAAAGCCCCCCGCCGGCAAAGCGAGGCGGGTCGAAGACCCGCTTGTCCTGGCTGCGGAGGCCCTGATTGTCCGCGGCAAGGAACAGGGATTCCTCAGCCCGGACGACATCCTGGCCGGCTTCATCGATGTCGAGCTCGATCCTGAGCAGCTGTTCCGGATCTTCAACGTGTTCCGGGACATGGGGATCGAGGTCTCCGACGGCGAGAAGGACTTTGAAGAGATCGTCGAGATCGACGATGACCTGATCACCACGATCGAGGTGATGGACTCGGTCTCCCTCGATGACCCGGTCCGGATGTACCTGAAGGAGATCGGCCGGGTCGCCCTGCTCAAGGCGGACCAGGAGGTCACCCTGGCCAAGGCGATCGAGGCAGGCGACGACGATGCCAAGCACAAGCTGACCGAAGCCAACCTCCGGCTGGTGGTCTCGATCGCGAAGAAGTACATCGGGCGCGGGATGTCGTTCCTCGACCTGATCCAGGAGGGGAACATGGGTCTGATCCGGGCGGTCGAGAAGTTCGACTACAACAAAGGCTTCAAGTTCTCCACCTACGCCACCTGGTGGATCCGGCAAGCGATCACGCGGGCGATCGCCGACCAGGCCCGCACCATCCGGATCCCGGTCCACATGGTGGAGACGATCAACAAGCTGGTCCGGGTCTCGCGGCGCCTGCTCCAGGAGCTCGGGCGGGAGCCAACCGACCAGGAGATCGGCGACGAGATGGGCATCACCTCCGAGAAGGTGCGCGAGATCGTGAAAGTCTCCCAGGACCCGGTCTCGCTGGAAACGCCGATCGGGGAAGAAGAGGACTCGCACCTGGGCGACTTCGTGGAGGACAAGGAGGCGACCTCACCGTCGGATGCGGCGTCGCTCACGATGCTGCGCACCGAGGTCGAGGACATCCTGGATACGCTCACCCCCCGCGAGCGCCGGGTGCTGCAACTGCGCTTTGGGCTGATCGACGGGCATCAGCGGACTCTGGAAGAGGTCGGGAAGCGCTTTGGGGTAACCCGCGAGCGGATCCGGCAGATCGAGGCCAAGGCGCTACGCAAGCTCCGGCATCCGAGCCGAAGCAAGAAGCTCAAAGACTACCTCGAGTAGACGGCCGGATCGCGGTCGGTATGGATAAGGCCGAAGAGCTCGAGGCGACATTCCGGTGTTCGATCTGCGACCAAGAGGCCGGGCGGGTCCGGTTCTATGCCGCCGGCGAGCCGGTAGTAGCCAGCGACCGGCCGGCGAGCAGGGCTGTGGCCGAGCTCGACGTGATCCTGCGCAAGATCCGTCCAGCCGGGCAGGCGTCCCTGGTGGTCGAGACTTTCTACGGGGTGGAGAGCCAGCCGGTCTGGCCGGAACGCGTGCAAGCTTTGAGCCGAGCGGTCCGGTCGGGCGAGGCATCAGCGCTTTACGGCATCACCTATGCCTATGCGCCCTTCCATTGTCCGGACTGCCATACCGAGTACTGCGGCAGCCACTGGGAGTGGAAGCGTTTCGAGGACGAATTCCACAGCGGGGTCGACGCACACTGCCCGCGCGGTCACTTTCACGTGCTGATGTACTGAGGCGGATTAGGCCAAACCTGGTCGTGGTCCAGCTTGGGGGGAACGGAAAAATCGATATCTTCAACTGGGCTGGCTCGACCCACGTGGCGGTCGACGTCCTGGGCTGGTACCAATAGCCTAGCAGACGCCGCGGGAGCCCTGGTCGTCTGCCAGCAAGCTTAAGGCTGAATTCGAGTTGGAATTGCAGGACCGTGGATGCCTCGCGCGGTCGGACCGCCGACCTGGATCTCGTTGTCGTGGGGGGTTGCGGTCATGTCGGCCTGCCCCTCGCCCTGTGCTTTGCCAGCGTCGGCTGCCGGGTGGGTATCTATGACACCGACCGGGCCAAGGTCGACCAGGTCCGAGCCGGCGAGATGCCCTTCATGGAGCGCGGCCGCACCGACACCGTGGTGCTGGTCATCGGGACCCCCATCGACGAGTTCATGAACCCGGAGACCCGAATCTTCGAGCGGGCGGTCGATGAGCTGGCCCCACGGCTGCGGAAAGGCGCGCTGATCGTGCTGCGGAGCACGGTCTACCCCGGGACCACGGAATTCGTCGAGTCGCGACTCCGCGACCGAGGGGTAGAGGCCGACGTCGTCTTCTGCCCAGAACGGGTGGCCGAGGGCCACGCCCTCGAGGAGATCCGCAGCCTGCCGCAAATCATCGGCGCGAGCAACGACAGCGCCTTCGAGCGCGCGAGCAGCCTGTTCGAGAAGCTGGACGTCGAGATCCTGCGCACGACACCCAAGGAAGCGGAGCTGGCCAAGGTGCTGACGAACACATGGCGGTACATGAAGTTCGCGATCGCCAACCAGTTCTTCCAGATCGCCCACCGAGCCGACGTCGACTACGGCCAGGTGCTGAACGCGATCAAATATCACTATCCGCGCGCGACCGACCTCCCGGCGCCGGGCTTTGCCGCGGGCCCGTGCCTGCTCAAGGACACCATGCAGCTGGCGGCCTTCACGCCCGACCACTTCCCAATGGGCCACGCGGCGATGCTGATCAACGAGGGGTTGCCCGGCTACGTGATCGATACCCTGAACGCGCGCAAGCCGCTCAAGGGTCGCACCGTCGGCATCCTCGGCATGGCCTTCAAAGGTGAATCCGATGACCCGCGGACCTCGCTGAGCTACAAGCTCAAGAAGCTGGCGGCGTTCAAGGGCGCCCGGGTGCTCTGTACCGACCCCTATGTTCCCGACCCTGACCTCACATCGTTGCCGGAGGTCGTGAAACATTCGGATGTCCTGATCATCGCGGCGCCACACCAGGCATACAAGCAGCTCGATACGAACAGTCACGAGGTGGTCGATATCTGGGGCTGGCTGGGCGACGGCATCCGGCTATGAAGGTGCTCGTGACCGGCGCCGCCGGGTTCATCTGCGGCTACCTGATCCCGGAGCTGCTGGAGGCTGGCCACGAAGTCATCGGGGTCGACAACTTCAGCAAATACGGCCCGACTGCGAAGAGCTACGACCGCCATCCACGCTACCGGCTGATCAATGGCGACGCCAAGGACACCGAGCTGCTGACCAACCTGGCGATGCAATGCGACCAGTTAGTGGCGGGAGCGGCGATGATCGGCGGAATTAGCTACTTCCACGAATTCGCATACGACCTGCTGGCCGAGAACGAGCGGATCATCGCCAGCACCTTCGACGCCGCCATCGCCGCCCTTCCGCGAGGACTGCAGAAGATCAACGTTCTCTCGAGCAGCATGGTCTTCGAGAGCGTCACCACCTTTCCCACGCCTGAGGGAGCACAGCTAACCAGCCCGCCGCCTCGCTCGACTTATGGCTTTCAGAAGCTGGCCTGCGAATACTTCGCGAAAGGGGCCTGGGAGCAGTACCAGCTGCCCTACACGATCATCCGCCCGTTCAACTGCGTGGGGATCGGAGAGCGGCGCGCCCTGCGCGACGCCGAGGTGATGAGCGGGAATGTCAAGCTGGCGATGAGCCACGTGGTGCCGGACCTGGTCCAGAAGATTCTGCGCGGCCAGGACCCTTTGCATATCCTGGGCGACGGCCGGCAGGTCCGCCATTACACATACGGAGGCGACCTGGCTAAAGGCATCCGGCTTTGCGTGGAGTCGCCCGCCGCAGTGAACGATGACTTCAACCTGTCAACGCGGGAGTCGACCACAGTGATCCAGCTCGCCCAGGTGATCTGGCGGAAGATCCACGGGCCCGACCACCCACTGCGGCTGACCCACGACACACCGTTCGACGTCGACGTGCAGATGCGCGTACCGGACGTCCGCAAGGCGAAGGCGGTGCTTGGCT
>VBDY01000125.1 GCA_005882775.1 Chloroflexota bacterium
GGAATTTCTCCGTACGAATGCCGGTCGGCGCCGACGGGCCCACCGCCCGGGTCGCAAGCGAGATCAACGCGGTCATCGAGCTCAGTGACCGCAACGCCAAGAACCTGGCTGGGGTGGCCCGGGTCATCGGCGCCGTGGCCGAGGGCGACCTCTCGGAGACGATGGATCTCGAGCTCGATGGGAAGCCTCTGGAGGGTCAGTTCCTGCGGACCGCCCGGACGGTCAACTCCATGGTGCGGCAGCTCCGCTCCTTCGCATCAGAAGTAAGCCGGGTGGCACGGGAGGTCGGGACCGAGGGCAAGCTCGGCGGTCAGGCCAACGTGCGCGAGGTGGCGGGCGTCTGGAAGGAGCTGACAGACAACGTCAACTACATGGCGGGAAACCTCACCTCGCAGGTGCGCAACATCGCGGAGGTGACCACCGCGGTAGCCAAAGGCGACCTCTCGAAAAAGATCACGGTTGAGGTTCATGGCGAGATCCTGGAGCTGAAAAACACCATCAACGTGATGGTCGACCAGTTGAACGCGTTCGCGTCCGAGGTCACCCGGGTCGCCCGCGAGGTCGGCACCGAGGGCAAGCTTGGTGGCCAGGCGCAGGTGCAGGGCGTCGGGGGCGTCTGGAAGGACCTGACCGACAACGTGAACTACATGGCCGGCAACCTCACCGCCCAGGTGCGCAACATCGCCGACGTGACCACCGCAGTCGCTCGAGGGGACCTGTCCCGAAAGATCACGGTCGACGTCCGTGGCGAAATCCTCCAGCTGAAGGACACCATCAATGGGATGGTCGACCAGTTGAATGGGTTCGCAGGAGAGGTCACCCGGGTTGCGCGAGAGGTCGGGACCGAGGGCCGCCTGGGCGGCCAGGCCAGTGTTCCGGGTGCCTCCGGGACCTGGCGAGACCTGACCGATAACGTGAACCAGCTGGCTGCCAACCTCACCACCCAGGTACGCAACATTGCCGAGGTCACCACCGCGGTTGCTCGGGGCGACCTTTCCCGGAAGATCTCGGTTGACGTCCGCGGCGAGATTCTCGAGCTGAAGGACACGATCAACGTGATGGTCGACCAGCTGAACGCATTCGCGGGCGAGGTGACCCGGGTGGCGCGAGAGGTCGGCACCGAAGGCCGCCTCGGTGGGCAGGCGCAGGTACAGGGCGTGGGCGGGGTCTGGAAGGACCTGACCGACAACGTCAACTACATGGCCGGCAACCTCACTGCCCAGGTGCGCAACATTGCCGAGGTGACAACCGCGGTCGCCAGGGGCGACCTGTCCAAGAAGGTCACGGTCGATGTGCGCGGCGAGATCCTGGAGCTGAAGAACACCTTCAACGTCATGGTCGATCAGCTGAACGCATTCGCGGCCGAGGTCACCCGGGTGGCGCGCGAGGTCGGTACCGAGGGCAAGCTGGGAGGCCAGGCTCAGGTCAAAGGCGTGGCAGGTGTCTGGGAGGAGCTTACCGACAACGTGAACTCGATGGCGGGCAACCTGACCGGTCAGGTCCGCAACATTGCGGAGGTCACCACCGCGGTCGCCAAGGGCGACCTGTCGAAAAAGATCACGGTCGATGTGCATGGGGAGATCCTCGAGCTGAAGAACACCATCAATGGGATGGTCGACCAGCTGAATGCGTTCGCCGGCGAGGTTACGCGCGTCGCCCGTGAGGTCGGCACCGAAGGCCGGCTGGGCGGCCAGGCGTATGTCGCGGGAGCCTCTGGGACGTGGCGCGACCTGACCGACAACGTGAACCAGCTGGCTGCCAACCTGACCACCCAGGTGCGCAACATTGCAGAGGTCACCACGGCGGTCGCCAAGGGCGATCTGTCCAAGAAGATCACCGTGGACGTTCGGGGCGAAATTCTCGAACTGAAGAACACCATCAACGTCATGGTCGACCAGCTCAATGCCTTCGCCTCCGAAGTCAGCCGGGTGGCCCGCGAGGTCGGTACCGAGGGAAAGCTGGGTGGTCAGGCCCAGGTCAAGGGGGTGGCCGGCACCTGGAAGGACCTCACCGACAACGTGAACATGATGGCCGGCAACCTGACCGACCAGGTACGAGGCATCGCCCGGGTCGTCACCGCCGTCGCCAAGGGCGACCTGAAGAAACAACTCGAGCTGGAGGCCAAGGGTGAGATCGCGTCGTTGGCGGACACCATCAACGAGATGACCGAAACCCTGGCCATCTTCGCCGAGCAGGTCACGAGCGTGGCCCGCGAGGTAGGCGTCCAGGGGCAGCTCGGAGGCCAGGCTAGCGTCCCCGGCGCAGCCGGCACCTGGAAAGACCTCACCGACAACGTGAATCAGCTGTCCGCCACGCTGACCAACCAGGTGCGGGCGATTGCAGACGTGGCTACCGCCGTCACCCAGGGAGACCTGACCCGCTCCATCCGGGTGGAAGCCAGTGGGGAAGTGGCGTTGCTCAAGGACAAGATCAACGAGATGATCCGAAACCTTCGCGAGACCACCTTGAAGAACACCGAGCAGGACTGGCTCAAGACCAACCTGGCCAAGCACACCAGGATGCTCCAGGGGCAGCGCGACATCGCGGCGGTGTCTCAGATGATCCTGTCCGAGTTAGCCCCCCTGGTACAGGCTCAGCAAGGGGCGTTTTACGTGGTCGATGGCAGCGAATCGGGGTCCTCCCGGCTGCGATTCGTGGCCGGCTACGCGTATCAGGTCTCGTCGCATCTGCCCGAGGAGTTCCGGATCGGAGAGGGCCTGGTCGGCCAGTGCGCGCTCGACAAGAAGCGGATCCTGCTGAGCGACGTCCCGCCGGGCTATATCCGGGTTGCATCTGGTCTCGGCCACGCCGACCCATCGAACATCGTGGTCCTTCCCGTGCTCTTCGAGGGTCAGATCCGTGCGGTGATCGAGTTAGCATCGCTGCAGCAATTCAGCCGCACTCACCTCGACTTCCTCGACCAGTTGATGGAGAGCATCGGCATCGTGCTGAACACCATCGAGGCCAACATGCGCACCGAGCAATTGCTCGAGCAATCGCAGATTCTGTTTGCGGAGGCGCAGGAGGCCAGCCGGAGCAAGAGCGCCTTCCTGAGCATGGCTGCCCACGAGCTACGCACGCCTCTCTCAGTGGTGATCGGCTATCTGTCGATGCTTCAGGATGGCACGCTCAAGCCGGAACAGGCGAGCCGCCCCCTCGAGATCCTGATGTCGAAGGCCAAGGAGCTCAACAAGATCGTGAACGACCTGTTGATGGCGGCCCGAATCGAGGGCGGTACGGTCCCCACCGAGGTGGTGACCCTGGACCTGCGCGAGGTGATTGCAGATGCGCTCACCCGCGCCGAGCCGCGAGCCATCCTGTTGAAGGCCGACGTCAGCTCAGACCTGCCGTCGGAGCCCGTTTTCATCGACGCCGACCGCGAGCAGATCAGCCGCGTGATCGACAACCTGGTCAACAACGCGCTCACCTATAGCACCGCGCAACCCTGGGTGCGGGTGGCCCTTTATGGAGAACCGGAACCTACCGTCGTGGTGGAGGACCGGGGCGTCGGCATACCGCCCCAGATGCGCGAGCGGGTGTTCGAACGCTTCGTCCGGGTGGACGACCCCTCGATGGGCCCTCAGCCCGGCACCGGGCTCGGGCTCTATATCGGCCGCGAGCTGGCCGAGCGCCATGGCGGCTCGCTCACGCTTGACTGGACCGAAGCTGGGAAGGGCAGCCGGTTCATGCTCCGCTTACCCGGCAGCGTGGGCACAATCCGGCGCGACATCCAGCTGGTTTCGGGCCGGGCCGCCGCCAGCCGCTAGCCTTTCCGCGCCAGGGCGCAACGCAGCCGGCCGTGGAAAGTATTATAATGGCGATGTCACATATATAACCCTCAGGAGCGAGGGGCTTGGGGGCGGGAGGCTAGAAGGGCATGGCCACAACCCACGGCCCGCCGAGGCAGCTAATCGCCACGGTCATCCTGACTGAGGCAACATGAGCTCGGCTGAGGAACGCATCGCAATCGGTCGCGCCGGGGAGCTCGACGAGTTGCTGGCCGGCGTTTTTGCTGTGCTACCTGCCGCCCTGGCGCTGTTTGGTGCAACCGACGGTGACTTTCGAATCGTCCAGTGGAACGACGATTTCGAACGTCTGCTCGGAGCGGACCGCCGGCTCGTCCCCGGGGAAACCCTGGAGGAGGTCTTTCATCGCGCCGAGCGCCAGGCGATCACCGAGCTCTTCCGCAGGGTTCGCGCCTCGAAAGAACCTGGTGGTCTGTTTGCGCCCGATTTCGAGCGCCCGGGCCCGGCAATGGCGACCATCCTGTGGAACCTGGACGCGTATCCCGTGATCGGGGAGGGTGGCCGCGTCACCCACATCGTCGCGGTCGCCCAGCGGACCCTCGAACGGCTGGCCGCCCGTGAGCGGCAGGCCCGCGAGACGGTGCGGTTGCGGGAGCGCGCGGAGCATCTCCAGGAGCTGGAGAGGGCAAAGTCGGAATTCCTCAACCTCGCCTCCCACGAGCTCCGCGGCCCGGCCGCCACTCTGCGCGGCTATCTGTCGATGCTCGAAGACGGTTCCCTCGGCAAGCTGCCGGACAGCGTCGAGGCGGTGCTGCCCATGCTCAAGGCGAAGGCGTTGCAGATCAACATGCTGGCCAACGAGATGGTCGAAGCGGCCCGTCTCGAGGACAAGAGCATCCAGCTGACACTGCGGCCACTCGCCCTCCGCGACCTGATCACGCGCAGCCTCGAGAATGCGCGGCTGCAGGCGACAGCGCGGCACAGGATCCGGTTCGACGACCGAACGGGCCGGCCGGTCACGGTGCTCGGGGACACCATGCGCCTGGACATCATCGTGAGCAACCTGGTGGACAACGCCGTGAAGTACTCGCCGCTGGGTGGTGACGTCGACGTGGTGCTCTCGATCGCAGGTGAGCTGGTTCTGGTGAGCGTGCGCGATCACGGGATCGGCATCGCCCCCGAGGACATAGAGCATCTCTTCGTCCGGTTCAGCCGCCTGGCGGTCAAGGAGTTGAGCGACGTACCGGGCACCGGGCTCGGGCTCTACCTGGCTCGGGAGCTGGCCCGGTTGCACGGCGGCGACATCATGGCGATCTCCCGCAAGGGCCAAGGGAGTGAGTTCACGCTCAGCCTCCCGCTCCTCCACGGTACCGGGTAGGGGTGTCACCCGCTACCGCTCAGCAGACCCTGCCGGAGCTTCGCCAGGCGGCCGCATCGTGTAAAGCCTGTGACCTCTGGCAGACAGGCACCCAGACAGTCTTCGGTGAGGGCAAGTCCGGAGCCGCGGTCATGTTCGTGGGCGAGCAACCAGGCGACCGCGAAGACATCGAAGGGAAGCCATTCGTCGGCCCGGCCGGTCGAATGCTAGACCAGGCGCTGGTCGAGGCAGGCATCGACCGCGCAGCCGTCTATGTCACCAACGCCGTCAAGCACTTCAAATGGACAGCAAAGGGGAAGCGGCGTCTGCACCAGAAGCCCAATGCGGGGGAGATCAGCGCTTGCCGGCCCTGGCTCGACGCCGAGATTGCCGCGGTCCAGCCGCATGTGATCGTGTGTCTGGGGGCCACCGCAGCCCAGGCTCTGCTTGGCCGCGAGTTCCGAGTCTCAACGCAGCGTGGCCAGTTCCTCAGCCGGCCCGGCCTGCCCCTGCTGTTCGCCACTGTGCACCCGTCCTCGATCCTGCGCGCCCTGGACGATGAAACTCGGGAGCTTGAGATGGCGGCCTTTGTCCGGGACCTGACGCTGGTGGCTCGCCGCCTGAATCACTAGCGCGGCCGCCGACAGCGTAAACTCTTACCGCTTACCTCGCGGGGAGGTGGCAGAGTGGTCGAATGCGAGCGCCTGCTAAGCGCTTGAGCGGGCTTTTCCGCTCCCCGGGTTCGAATCCCGGCCTTCCCGTTCCACCTCAAGGCCCAGCAGTTCCTTGAGGGTGCGCGCGTTCTCGACGGCGTATCCTTCCATGTCGTTGTTGAAGTAGGCGTAGACTGCCAGGCCGCTGTCTCGCCAACCGGCGATCCGGTCACGCCACCCTTCCAGCCCTGCGCGCGCATAGCCGATGCCATCCGATGGCAGGTGGAAACGGATGTAGGTAAAGTCGGTGGTCACCTCCAGCAGCTGCGGCATCTTCGGATGATCGGGAATGCAGAGCGCGATCCGGTGAGCCCGCAGGCGCTCGAAAACCGGCGGCACCAGCCAGGACGCATGACGGAACACCAGCGCGAAGCGCTCCGTCGTGGGCAGCATCGGCAGGAAGCGGTCGAGCCGTTCCAGGTCGTAGGCGAAGTTCGCCTGAAACTGGAAGAGGATGGGGCCGATCTTTTCACCCAGGCGACGGGCGGGCTCTACCACCAGGTCGACCGACTTCTGCTCTACCTGAAGCCGCCGGATGTGGCTGATGTATCGACTGCCCTTGACGGCGAAGAGAAAGCCGGCCGGCGCCTGGTTTGCCCACGCCTCAAAACGCTCGGGTGGGGGCTGCCGGTAAAACGAGTTGTTCAGCTCCACCGTGTCGAAGTGCCGCGCGTAGAAGGCGAAGTGCTCGCGCGCGGGCAGTTTCGGCGGATAGAACCGGTCGCGCCAGTGCGGGTAGGACCAACCCGAGGTTCCGATGCGGACCGGCGCAGATCGCGCTCGTGCTTGGGTCAAGGCTGGACTCGCCTGTCCTGCAAGCCAATATACTGGGCACGTCCATGGTCACCGCCATCGTTTTGATCGAGGCGGAACGCGCTGCCATTGCCCGTCTCGGTCCGGCGCTTGCTGATGTCCGGGGCGTCGCCGAAGCCTACTCGGTGACCGGTGAGTTCGACTTCGTGGTAGTGGTGCGAGTCAAGGACCACGAGGAGGTCGCCGAGGTGGTGACCAACCGGCTGGCCCAGATCCCGGGCATTGTCCGGACGCGAACTCACGTCGCCTTCAAGGTCTACTCTCGCCATGACCTCGAAGCCATGTTCAGCGTCGGTCTGCCCGGCGAAGTCCGCCAGTAGCCCGATTTTCCTCAAGGTCTTGACTATCGAACATTTGTTCGATAGCATCTGGAAGGAGCCTCCACTTCCCACCTAGCTTCCCCCCTGGAGGCTCCGCCGTCTTTCCATTCCGCAATTCGAGGCAGGTATGTCGGACCGTCTCCAGCAAGCCATCACGGTGCTCCAGACCCGCTTCGGGAACGCGGCACCGCGCCCGGCGGAGCCGGCGGCACCAGCCCGGTCTTCCGGGTTTCCCCAGGTCGATGAGCTGACCGGCATCGGTGGCTGGCCGGTGGGACGGTTGAGCCTGCTGGCCGGCTCAAGAGGCTCCGGCAAGCGGACACTGGCTCAGCAAAGCGTTGCCCACGCCACCCGCGAGGGGGCGACCGTCTATATCGATTTTCCCGGGCGCCTGGACCCGGAATTCCTGACCCGGCTGGGGGCGGATCTGGACCGGCTGCTGATCGTCCGGCCGCGGTCGATCCGGGAAGCCATGGAGAGCGCTGGCGTGCTGGCCCGGGCCGGCGCCGACCTGGTCTGTCTGGACCTGCCTTTGGCCGGCGATGCTCGGATCGAGGGTGAGCTTCCTCACCTGTTGCACCGCGCGGTTGACGCCGGCTGCACCCTGCTACTGATCCACGAGGCGCAGCTCGATGACCCGGTCCGCTATTACGCCAGCCTGATCCTCAAGCTCGAGCGGCGAGACTGGATATTCACGCGCGCCGCGGACCTGGCCGGGATCGAAGTCGAAGCTATGGTGACCAAGAACCGGCTGGCGGCGCCCGGCCGGCGGACGCGCCTCACCCTCACATATCCCGACCGATGATCCTTTGTGTCCGAATCCCGACCCCCGCAGTGGTAGCGGCCTGGCGATCCCATCCCGAGCTACGAGGCCGTCCGCTGGTGCTGGGAGGGTTGGCTCACGAGCGGGGATCGGTGCAGGCCGCATCGGCAGAGGCCCGGGCTATGGGAGTGGTGGAGGGGATGGCCTTGAGCCAGGCTGAGCAGTGCTGCCCGGAAGCGGTCTTTTTGCCGGTGGACCCGGACGCAACCGCGACCGTCCAGCGGCTCCTGCTGTCAACCCTCTACGCGCTCACGCCCGAGGTCTCAACGCAAGACGAAGGCTGCGCCTACATCCAGCTTGACGGGCTGGCGTTGACCTGGCCGGATCGTCGCCGGTTATTAGAGACGATCGCCCAGCGCGTCGCCTCGGCGCTGGACGTGGTGCCGGCCATCGGGCTGGCGGTCAACCTCTTCGTCAGCCGGCTGGCGGCGGGCGCTGCCGGCCCCGGAAAACCGGTGGTGGTAGAGCCGATGGCCACGGCGAGCTTTCTCCAGCCGATGTCGATCGATGTGCTGCCACTGGAGGACGACCTGCGTGAGTACCTGGGGCTGCTGGGGATACGCACCGTCGGAGCCCTAACGAGCATCTCCCGGACTGCGTTTCGACGCCAGTTCGGTGTCAAGGCTTTGCCCGCCTATGACCTGGCCTGCGGGAGCGATGCCCGGCGGCTCACGCCCTGGCGGCCACCCGCCCGGATCGAGGCGGATATGCCGCTCGATCCCCCGGTTGATGACATCCAGGCTCTTCAATTCATGGCCCGGGCGCTCACCGACCGGATCGCCGAGGCGCTGCGAGCCCAGGGCCTCGGCACCCGGCTGGTGTTGATCCGGCTCGGCCAGGTGGACGCCTCACCCATCCAGGTAAGCGCGCGCTTCACCTATCCGCTGACCGCCGCTGCCGACCTGTTCGATCGGATCCGCCCACGCGTGCTGCACGCCCGGATCACCGCTCCCCTGGAAAGGATCACCCTGATGGCACGCCGGCTCGGGCCGGCACACGTGCGTCAGCCGGGATTGCTCGTGCGCCGCGATGGGTTTCGTGAATCACTGGCCGACGCGGTCTTGCGACTGCAGGAAGAATTTCGCCCCGACCTGGTCCAGCGAGCCACGCTTTTGACCGGCGTCGCGCCGCTCCCCGGCAAGCGCATTCGCTGGCAACCTGCATGACCGAGCTGATCGCCCCGCCCCGGCCGATCCGGGTGCGCCTCGACGCCAGTGGAATTCCCTCGCATCTCGAGTCGGCGGCCGGCTGGCAGCCGGTCAGCCGGGTGCTCAACCGCTGGCGGATCGATTGCGACTGGTGGCACGACCCCATCTCACGGGAGTACTGGCGGCTGTTGATCGACGACGACCTGGCGCTGGAGTGCTACTGCGACCACGTCACCCATGACTGGTTCCTGGAGCGCGTGTACGACTAGCCGCCATGTATGCCGAGCTTCATTGCCACTCGAACTACTCATTCCTCGAGGGCGCGTCTCATCCCGAAGACCTGGTGGCGCGGGCGCGCGACCTGGAAATCCCGGCGCTGGCCATCACCGACCGCAACGGGTTATATGGCGCGGTCCGGTTCTTCAAGGCGGCCGAGATGGCCGGCATCCAGCCCATCATCGGCGCCGAGCTCACCATCGACGACGGCTCACCACCACCCAGAGACCGCGTTGATTTCGACGGCTGGGGTGATCGCCTGGTCCTGCTGGCGGAGGACAGGACCGGTTATACGAACCTCTGCCGGCTGATCAGCAGCGCGCAGATGCCAAATGCCAAGGGGACCGCGCGCCTCAAGCCGGAGGCGCTCGCCCCGCTCAGCGCCGGGCTGATCGCGCTGGTTACCGATCCGAAGAACCGGCTTCCTTTCTACCAGGAGGTCTTCGGCCGCGACCGGGTCTTCATCGAGCTGCTCGACCACCTCGCGCCCGGCGACCGCGGCCGCAACCAGGCGCTGATCGACCTGGCCGGCGCTCACGGCGCGCCTCTGGTGGTGACTAACGAGGTCTTCTACGCAACCCCCGACCGGCATCGCCTGCACGACGTCCTCACCGCCATCCGCCACCGGATGAGCCTGGACCAGGCGGAAGGCCTGCTGCATCCGAATGCCGAGTACTACCTGAAAACCGAGCGCCAGCTCCGCCAGTTGTTCAGCCGCTATCCCACGGGCGTGGTCGAGGCGGGCATCCGCAACACCGCTGAAATTGCCAAGCGTTGCCGTTTCCGGTTCGGGCTGCAGGCGGCACGTTTCCCCGGGTTCCCGGTGCCGTCAGGTGAGACCCCCTTCTCCTTCCTATACCGGCTCTGCCAGGAGGCGGTCCGGGAGAGATACCGCCCGGTAACGGCGGAGGTGGCGGCCCGTCTCCAGCGCGAGCTCGATGTCATCGACAAGACCGGGTTTGCCGAGTTCTTCCTGATCAACTGGGACCTGATGCGATTTGCCCGCGCACACGGGATTCCCGGCCAGGGTCGTGGGTCGGCGGCCGACAGCATCGTCGCCTATCTGCTCGGTATCACCCGGGTCGACCCGATCGCCCACAACCTGCTCTTCGAGCGGTTCCTCCACGAGGAGATGACGGCGACTCCTGACATCGATATCGATTTCTCTACCCAACACCGCGAGCAGGTGATCCAGTACATCTACGAAAAATACGGGCCGGAGCGCACCGGCATGGTCTGCAACGTGGTCACCTATCGCCAGCGCTCTGCCATCCGGGAGGTTGGAAAGGCGCTCGGCTTCAAGGAGGAAACGATCGACGTGCTGGCCAAATCCGCCTCCGCCTGGGACCCTGAGAGCCCGGAGACCATTGCCCAGGCCGCCGGCTTCGAAAGCACAAACCCCAGCCTCCCCTGGCGCCAGCTGTTCGACTTATCGACCCAGATCCTGGAATTCCCGCGCCATCTCTCCATCCACGTGGGAGGAATGCTTGTCACCGGCGAACCATTAATCGACATCGTGCCGGTGGAGTGCGCCACCATGCCGGGCCGGATGGTCGTCCAGTTCAACAAGGACGACGTGGAGGAGCTCGGGCTGATCAAGATGGACATGCTCGGCCTGCGCATGCTCTCGGTGGTGGCGGAGGCGCTCGACCTGATCGAGGCCGACACGGGAACCCGGCCGGACCTGGACGCGCTCGACCTCAAGGACCCACAGGTATACGCGCTCTGCTGTGAAGCGGACACCATCGGCGTCTTTCAGATCGAGAGCCGCGCCCAGATGCAGACCCTGCCCCGCTCGCGACCGCAAACCTTCAACGACCTGGTGGTGGAGGTTGCCATCATCCGGCCCGGGCCGATCCAGGGCGATGCCGTGCACCCCTACCTTCGTCGCAAACAGGGCAGGGAACCGGTCACCTACCTGCACCCCTCGCTCCAGCCGATCCTGGAAGAGACGCTGGGGGTGGTCCTCTATCAGGAGCAGATCCTGAAGATCTCGATGGACTGCGCCGGCTTCTCCGGGGGCGAGGCCGACCGCTTCCGCAGGGCGATGAGCAGCCACCGGTCCCACGGTGAGATGGACGCGATTCGCGAACGCTTTCTCTCGGGCTGTCTTGGCAACGAAATCGCCTTGCCGGTCGCGCAAGAGATCTTTTCGAAGCTGGCGGCCTTTGCCGAGTTCGGGTTCACCAAGTCGCACGCGGCCGCCTTTGCCCGCACCTGCTACGAGACCGCCTGGCTCAAGCTGCACCATGCTCCCGCCCTCTACGCCGGCCTGCTGAACAACCAGCCGATGGGCTTCTACCATCCGCACGTCCTGGTCGAGGACGCCAAGCGCCACGGCGTGCGCATCCTGCCGGTCGATATCAACCGGAGCTACATCCGCTGCAGCGTGGAGGCCGGCGCCTTACGCCTCGGTTTCAACTACGTCCACGGGGTGGGAGAGAAAGCGCTGCAGGTCCTGGAGGAGGCGCAGGTCAAGGGCCCGGTCGTCTCCCTCGAGGAATTCTGCCGGCGGATCCGGCTCACCACGCAGTCACGAAACGGCCTGACCCGCGCCCAGATGCGCAACCTGATCCTGGCCGGCGCCTTCGACAGCCTCGAACCAAACCGCCGCCAGGCCGTCTGGCGCTTCAACCAGCATGCCGACGACTGGCAGTCGGAGCCGCTGGTCAGCGAGCCCTCTGAGGAGGTGGCCCTGCCCCTGATGACACACAGGCAGACGGTAGCGACCGATTACCGTCTCCTCTCTCTGTCGACCACTGATCACCTGATCCATTTCTACCGCCCGCAGTTCGACCAGTTGCGCGTGATCGACTCCCGGACCCTGCGGGATGGCGTCAAGGATGGCGCCCGGGTGCGCGTCGGTGGCCTGGTCATCACCCGGCAATCGCCGTCGACCGGCAAGCAGTTCAAGTTCTTCACGCTGGCCGATGAGTACGGGCACATCGACGTAATCCTGCGGCCACCGATCTACCAGCGATACCGCCGGGTCGCCAACCTGGAGCCAATCCTGGTGATGGACGGAACGGTACAGAAGCAGGATGGTGTGATGAGCGTGCTGGTCGACCATGTCCAGCCCGCCCCGGCGCTGCCCGACGAGGACGTCTTCCCCGACTCCCGCGATTACCGCTGAGTGGATTAGCCTAAGGGGCCGATGCCTGAACTTCCGGAGCTCGAGGTGCTCCGCGATTACCTCGGTCCGCGGCTTGACCAGCGTCGGGTCGTCAAAGTGTGGACCTCGCCGAAACTCGGCTTTTTGCTTCGGACACCCGCCGACGAGTTTGCCCGCCAACTCACCGGGCTGACCTTCCAGCGGACCTGGCGTCGGGGAAAGTTCCTGGTCTTCGACCTCGATGGCCAGCACCTGGTGATCAACCCGATGCTCGGCGGCCGGATGCAGTGGGCCCCGGCCAGCGAAAAGCTCGCCCAGGCGACCGTCTTTCGGCTGACGCTCGACAGCGGTGACGAGCTCAGATTCCTGGACACGGTGAAGATGGGCCGCGTCTACTGGGTCCCCGACGGGGGACTGCCCACCATACCGGGGTGGGCCGAGCTTGGCCCCGACGCCCTCACCGTGACGGCCGGTGAGTTCTCACAAAGGATCCGTCGGCACCCGGGCGAGCTGAAGAATCTGCTACGCAACCAGGCCTTTATCGCCGGCGTGGGAAATGCCTACTCGGACGAGATCCTTCACGAGGCGGGCTTCCTTCCCTTGCGCAAACGCAGCACGCTGAAACCGGACGACATCTCTCGTCTGCACGCGAGCACGGTCAAGGTGATGCAATCCGCGGTCGAGGCCATCCGCGCGCAGCCGCATTACATCGCGCACAAGCAGGATCGGAGCTTCATGGCGGTCCACGGTAAGGGCGGTGGCGCCTGTCCTCGCTGCGGCCACCGAATCTCCGAGCTGACGGCTCGCGGCGAGAACACAAACTTCTGTAGAGGCTGCCAGCACTGATGGGTAAGCGTTGAGACTCGACGGCTCGGTCGCAATCGTGACCGGGGCCTCGCAAGGAATCGGGCGGGCGATTGCCTTAGAGTTCGGCCGGCGTGGCGCCCGGGTCGCCCTGGCCGCCCGGAACGCGGCCGCACTTGACGAAGTGACGACCCTCATCCAGCGCGCCGGTGGGCGGGCCATGCCAATCCCGACCGACGTCACCGACAGCACGCAGGTCGAGCGCCTGGTCCAGGCCACCATTCGCGACCTTGGACCGGTCGACATCCTGGTAAACAACGCAGGTATCGGCCTTCACGCACCGATAGCGGATGCCCGCGCCGCCGACGTCGAAGCAATGTTTCGCCTCAACGTGCTCGCAGCGGGCGCCTGCATCCGGGCGGTGGTGCCCGTGATGCGCGCCCAGCATCGAGGACTCGTGATCAACATCTCGTCGGTGGCGGGCCGGATTGCCCTGCCCTGGATCGGCTACTACTCGGCCAGCAAGTTTGCGCTGACAGTGATCGGCGACACGTTGCGGATGGAGGAATCCGGCCACGGCATCCGGGTGATGAACGTTTTTCCCGGGATGACCCGTTCGCAGTTCTCCACGAATCGGCTTGGCGATCCGGGGCGGGCGCCCCACCAGCGGCGGCTGGCGCCGGTACCGGCAGAAAAGGTAGCCCGGCGGATAGCCCAGGCCGTCGAGCGAAACCGCAACACCGTCTATGTGTCCTGGTTTCCCGACAGGCTCGGAGTGGCGGGCAACTGGCTGGCCGGGTGGGCAGTCTCGGCCGTCTTGCGGCGCTGGGCGCGTGGCGCCCAGGAATAATCCTCCGGGCGCCATCCAGGTGGGTGGCCAGGTCTACCTGCGCCGGCCGGGGGCCCGCGATCGCGACGAGTTCCTGAAGCTCACCCGGTCGAGCCGTCGCCTGCACCGCTCCTGGGTCACGCCCCCGGTGACCTCAGGCCAGTTCGAGGAGTTCATGCAACGATCTCGACGGGCAGACGTCGATGTCTCACTGGTTTGCCGGCTGGAGGACCGCGCCATCGTCGGGGTCTTCATCCTGAGCCAGATCTTTCGCCGCGGCTTCCAGAATGCCTACCTGGGCTTCTACGCCGGCACGGCTCACGCCGGCCGGGGCTACATGGGAGAGGGCATGCAGCTCCTGCTCCGGCACGTCTTCAGGACGCTCAAGCTCCACCGGGTGGAGGCGAACGTGCAGCCGAAGAACACGAGATCGATCGCCCTGATCAGGCGCTCAGGGTTTTCACGCGAGGGCTTTTCGCCGCGCTATCTGAAGGTCGCGGGCCGTTGGCGAGACCACCAGCGGTGGGCGATCACGGCTGAGGATTGGCGCCGCCGGCTCCGATCGTCCTCGCGGTAGTTGGCTAGCGGCTGGCTGTCGCGGCCTGACCGGCGGCGGCCCTGGCTTTCTCGAGGTCTTTTGCCCCGATCACGACCCGCGTCCTTGTGGCCAGGTAGACCAGGTTGAGATTCACACCGGCGTCCGCGATCTTGCGGGTGAGCTTTCCCAGCGCGCCCGGCCGGTCTTCCAGGTCGAGGACCAGCACCGGACGCTCCTCGATCACCCGGGTGCCCGTGCCCTCGAGCGCCCTGCGAGTCTTCTGGACATCCTCGACCAGGATGTGACCCATACCCTTGCCGCCGCCGGTCGCCATCCCCGCGAATGCCTCGATGTTGACCCCGGCCTTGCCGAGCGCCTCGGCAGTGGCAGCCACGATGCCTGGCTTGTCGTCCATCTCGACCGTAAGGTCCGTCAAGTGATGTGCCATCAATTCCACCTCCTGGAATGTGCCCCCGGCCTGGTCGCCCCCCGGTTTATTATGCCCGGTCGGCTCAGTACACCTGGAGGTAGGTGTCGAGCTCCCAACCGGTGACCTGGGTCTCGTAGGCCTGCCATTCCATTTCCTTGGCCTCGATGAATCGCTCGAGCAGGTGGGGGCCCAGGGCATCGCGCAGGACGTCGTCGCGGCGGAGCTCGCTGAGGGCTTCCGCGAGCGAGGCGGGCAACCGGCCGAGCTGATGCCGGGACAGCCGTTCGGGATCGAAGGCGTAGAGGTTCTCCTCGACCGGCGGTGGCAGCGGGAGCTTTTGCTTGATCCCGGAAAGGCCGGCGTGCAGCATGCCGGCGAACGCCAGGTACGGGTTGCAGGAAGGGTCAGGCGCACGGAACTCGACGCCCAGGGTTGACCGGTCGGTGTTGCTCACGCGTGGAACTCGAATCAGAGCGGACCGGTTCATCTGCGCCCAGCTGATCGCCATTGGAGCCTCGAATCCCGGCACAAATCGCTTGTACGAGTTGACCAGTGGGGCAACCAGTGCGCAGAGGGCGCGGGCGTGCATCAGCTGGCCGGCGATGAATTGCCTGGCGGAGGCCGAGAGGTGGTACTCGTCATTGCGGTCGTAGAAGGCATTGGACTCGCCGCCGTGCTCGTTGAGCGTCTGGTGCGTGTGCATCCCGGAGCCGGCCTGGCCGTAGATCGGCTTGGGCATGAAGGTGGCATGCAGGCCATGACGTTGGGCCACCGCCTTCAGGGTGTACTTCAGGGTCACCAGCTGATCCGCCGCCTTCAGCGCATCCTGGCCAGCGAGGTCGATCTCGTACTGTCCGGCGGCGACCTCATGGTGACTGCTCTCCACCGGGATCCCCATGGCATCCAGCTGGGTCACCATCTCCTGGCGGACCTCATTGCCCAGGTCCAGGGGCCGGTCGAAATAGCCCGCGCTGTCACGGGAAACCGGGCGTAGCCGGCCGTCGGCTGGGTCTGGACGGAGCAGGAAGAACTCCAGCTCGCAGCCGACCGTGTACGTATAGCCGAGCTCGGCGGCCTCTGCCAGGGCGCGGATCAGCACCCCTCGCGGATCGCCAGGAAAGCGCTCATTCTCCGGGGTGAAGATGTCGCAGATCACCTGAGCGCTGGGCGCGGTTCCGGCGCCGAGCTCGGTGACCGTCAGGGTATTGAGGTCAGGCTTCAAGTACATGTCGCTCTCGAACACGCGGGCGAATCCCTCGACTGACGACCCGTCGAACCATTCGCCCTGACGGACAGCGTCAGCCAGTCGGTGCGAGGGGATGCTGATGCTCTTGACCGTACCCAGCACGTCGACGAACTGGAGGTTGAGGAAGCGCGCGCCGACGTGGGACAGCCGCTCCAGCGCCCGGTCGAGGGCGGCTCCGCCCTGGCTGACCCGCCCGGTCTCAGTCTTCGGCGTCGGGGACTCCCTGGTGCTCGGAGCGCTTCTCGCCGTCGGGCTCCTCCCATGAAGGGCCGGGACGCGGATGGTCGCCAGGTCGCCATGGCTTGTCGTCGGCGGCGAAGGTTGTCTCCATTGGTCTGCTCCTTCGGGGATAAGTTGGGCGGCTACCTGGGCGAGAGGCAGCCGCCCTTAAAGGGACGCGTACCGTGAACTAGATGTCGTGGTAGAGGTAAAACTCCCATGGATGCGGACGGAGTGCGACCTGCTCGTACTCGCGGACACGCTTGTAGTCGATCCAGGTCTCGATCAGGTCCGAGGTGAAGACGCCGCCCCGGGTCAGATACTCGTGGTCCAGCTCCAGGGCATCGAGCACCTCGGCCAGCGATCCGGGCGTGCTCCGTACCTGGCGCTTCAACTCCGGGTCCAGCTCGTAGAGGTCCTCGTCGATAGGCTTGGGTGGTTCGATCTTGTTGATCACGCCATCGAGTCCCGCCATCAGACAGGCGGCAAAGGAGAGGTAGGGGTTGCAGGACGGATCCGGAGTGCGGAATTCCAGCCGCTTCTGCTTGGGGTCCGTGAAATACATGGGGATCCGGACGCACGCGCTCCGGTTGCGCTTGGAGTAGATCAGGTTGATGGGCGCCTCGTAGCCGGGCACCAGCCGGCGATAGGAATTCGTGGTTGGGGCGGCGAATGCGAGCAATGACGGCGCATGCTTCAGCAGGCCGCCGATATACCAGCGGCACATGTCGCTGATGAGCGCGTAGCCCGCCTTGTCATAAAACAGGGGGACTCCGTCCTTCCAGAGGCTCTGGTGAGTGTGCATGCCCGATCCGTTGTCCTGGAACAGCGGCTTGGGCATGAACGTGGCGACAAACCCATTCTGGGCGCACACGTTCTTGACGATGTACTTGTACATCATCACCTGGTCGGCCATCGCGACCAGCGTCTTGTACCTCATGTCGATCTCGGTCTGGCCCGCGGTGCCGACCTCGTGGTGGTGAACCTCGACCTCGATCCCGGCGTCGATCAACTTGAGGACGATCTGTGACCGCAGGTCCTGCAGCTTGTCGGTCGGCGGCACCGGGAAATAGCCTTCCTTGTACCGCGGCCGGTAGCCCAGGTTCGGCTCCGAGTTCTTGCCGGAGTTCCACACGCCCTCGATCGAGTCGATCTCGTACATGCCGGAGAACTGGTTCTGGTCGAAGCGAATGCTGTTGAAGATGTAGAACTCGAGCTCGGGCCCCCAGTAGCTGGTGTCGGCGATGCCCGTCGAGGACAGGTAGGCCTCCGCTTTCTTGGCCACGTAACGAGGGTCGCGGGAATATGCCTCACCTGTGATCGGATCTCTGACGTCGCAGGTCAGGCTGAGGGTGGGTACCCGAAGCACCGGGTCGACGAAGGCCGTGCCGGGGTCGGGGAAGAGGAGCATGTCGCTCTCGTGGATGTGCTGGAAGCCGCGGATGCTCGAGCCATCGAACCCGATTCCGCCCTCGAACAGTCCGCTGGTCAGCTCGCTGACCGGGACCGAAAAGTGCTGCCAGGTACCAATCAGGTCCACGAATTTGAGGTCGACGATCTTGATGCCTTGCTTGTGCGCCAGGTCGATGACGGCGTGCGCGTCCGTCTTTACCTCTTTTCTCGCCCGGACACCCTGGTCAATTGCCATATGGTGTGGTCCCTCCGTGATCTGAATTCCGACTCAACCCGATGGTAGGGTCCCCTCGGCGGCGGGTCATCGTACGGCCGGGACGACCCGGGCGCGGCCGTTTTGTGCTCTGCGCCCAAGCCCCGGCGGCGCGGCCGCCGGCCGGCTTAACTGGGAGTGGGAGAGCCGGTACCAGACGCCGGCGGGCTGAGTTGGAGCTCGGGCGGTAGATGCGTGACGCTGATCGAGAACTCGCCGGATCCAGCTACCTGGGTGAACGACACACTCGTCACGAAGCGGCCCTTGTCAAAATTCAATGTTTGGCCGACCCTGGCTGCGCCGGTTGGGTCGCCGGCCTCTTCGGTCCAGCCCCGCTGTGGCAGCGCGGTGCGATAGAAGGTTGCGACCTGGGCCAGGTCTTTGACCCGAAATGTCTCGTAAATGGTCTCGGTCTGGGCCGGACCAGGCTGCTCGTTGACCAGGACAGCGCCCGGTGGTCGGGGCAAGGCCTCGATCTGGGGTTTGGTGAGATGCACGTCCGCCCCGCTGACCAGGGAGAGGACGTCCACCAGCTGGACCAGGACGTAGAGCGAGAGCGCGGCCAGGGCGGCCGTACCCGCTGCGCCCAGGCCCCACAGCACCACCCGCTGCTCGAGCCCGTCCCGGTGGCGCTGCCAGGCGGTCCAGGCAAAAAACCCGGCCGTCAGCAGGCAGCCGGCCACGATTGCCGCCCCGGCCAGCTGGAGCCATGGCTCCTGGGTGTCGGTGACCGCCACCTGGTCCACCGCGAGGACCAGCAGACCGAGCACGGCGGCGTAGGCCGCGGCGCGCAAAGGCACAACCAGAGGATGGGGAGGACCAGCTATCGGACGGAGCAGGGCCGCCGGCTTCAGTCGCCGGCGCGCTGGTCGGCTGCTTGCTCCCATTCCTTATAGAGGATGCGCAGACGATCGGAGGTTGCCTCGTGCTCCTGGGAGAGCTCCGCCACCAGGGTCCGGTCGTTGTAGGTCTCGTGGTCGGCCAGGCGCTCCTCGATGCCGCGCAGCTGATCCTCGAGGTCGCCTATCTCCGTCTCGAGCGCGTCGGCTGGTCGTCGCCCCGCTGGCGGCTGTGGCGCTCGGCTGCCCTTGCCGGGGGACGGGGCCGCGGCCGTCCCGGTCTTATCGCCGGCAGCTCGTTCGCGCCGGCGCTCGAAGTCTGAGTAGTTGCCGAGGTTCATGGTCACAGCTCCGCCCTCGATCGTCCAGAGGCGGGTGGCGATGGCATCGATGAAATAGCGGTCATGCGAAACGAAGACGACTGTGCCTTCGAACGTGGTGAGCGCCTCCTCGAGCATCTCCTGGGCGGGGATGTCGAGGTGGTTGGTGGGCTCATCGAGCAGGAGGAGCCCCGCATCGTCGAGCATCAGCTTGGCCAGGGCAACCCTGCTCTTTTCGCCGCCGCTCAGCGCCCGGATGGTCTTGAAGGCATCATCGCCTGTAAAGAGGAGACGCCCCAGGAAGGTGCGGAGGGTTTCCTCCGGGAGGCCAAATGCATCCTGCAGCTCCTGGACAACGGTCTTGCTGGGGTCGAGGTCGGCGAGGTGCTGGTCGTAGTAGCGCATCCGAACCCGCGGTCCGAGTCGCACCCGTCCTTCGATCGGCCGGAGCTCTCCGAGGAGCACCTTGAGCAAACTGGTCTTGCCCGAGCCGTTGGAGCCTACCACCGCCACCCGCTCCTGGGCGCTGATGGTGAACGCCGGGACGGCGAGAAGCTCGCGTTCGCCGTACCCGATTCGCAGGCCCTCACTCTGGAAGATTTGCTGGCTGGTCCCGGATGCCTTCAGCTGAATGCGGATCTGCTCGTCGACCGCGGGGGGCGCGACCCGCTCGAGCCGGTCGAGCTTGGTCTGACGGCCACGAGCCTCACGGGCGCGCTGGCCGGCTTTGTAACGTCGGATGAATTCTTCGGTCCGAGCGATGTACTCCTGCTGGGCTTGGTACTCCTTCTGCTGCAGGGTTCGCCGCTCGCGCCGCAGGCGGACGTACTGTCGGTAGTTTCCCGGGTACCACTCCCCGACCCCGGCCTGGAGCTCGAGGATGTCGCTCACTATCCGGTCGAGGAATCGGCGGTCGTGGGAGACGATCAGCATCCCGGCTCGGTTGAGGTGCAGGAAGCCTTCCAGCCATTCGATGGCTTGCAGGTCCAGGTGGTTGGTGGGCTCGTCGAGCAGCAACAGGTCGGCGTCCTGGAGAAGAAGCCTCGCCAGGGCCAGCCGTCGCCGTTGCCCGCCGCTCAGGGCCGCCGGCTGGAGGGCCTGGTCGCGCTCGTTGAGTCCGACACCGTGGAGGACCTCGGCCACCCGGCTGTCGTAGGCGTAGCCATCCAGTCGCTCATACTCGTGCTGGGCATCGCCATAGCGCTCCAGCAGACCTGAAACCTCCTCGACTTTTGCCCGGCTGAGGACGGTGCCCATCGCGTCGAGCTCGGCCCGAAGCCCCATGATGTCCGGGCGGCTGTGTAGCGCGTCGGCGTAGACACTCTCGTGTGGACTCGCTTCCAGCTCTTGAGGCAGATGCGCGACCCGGATTCGGGGCGCAAGTGCGACGGATCCCCGGCTGGGTACGAGCTCCCCTGCGATGGCCCGAAGCAGGCTCGACTTGCCGCTGCCGTTGGCGCCGACGATCCCCAGCCGCTGGCCCGCCTCCACCTGAAAGCTGAGCCGATCGACGATGTCGCTGGCTCCATAGGCGATGGTGAGCTCGTCCACTTTGAGCACAGGCATGGTGAGTCGAAGTCTACCGGCGGCCCGGGAATAAACCGGCAAACGGGAAGGTTTTCGATCTTGTCCAGGAAACTCACGCGATTTAAGGAAACGCCATGATGGGATTGCTGGCTCAGACCAACGCTCATATCCGCGAGGCCGAACAGCGCCACCGCCAGGTCAAAGAGCTCGAGGACAGATGGAAGCGGCCGATCGCCCTGATCGACGCCCTCCTCGAGAACCTCGAGGAGCTCAACCTCAGGGGCCAGAAGCGGGTGCCACTTGCCTACGAGGCTCGGCTGCGCGAGATCGTCGCCCTGGTTCCGCCGGACCCGGAGCTTGCCGAAACGGTCGCCAACCTCAAGGTCAAGATCGGGATCGGCAAGCTGATGGACGCGCTGTTCGCGGTCGAGGAAACTCTCTTCTCCCAGCGCTACGGCTCCTCGTTCGACACCGAGAGCGCCGACCTGACGAGCGACCTCTTTACCGCCGCTTAGGCTGGGCCCTCGCCTCCGGCGGGGTACCATATCGCCGTGCCAGAGCTGAGCGCGCTCGACGTCCTCGTCCGGTTACTGGCCGCCCTGGTGCTGGGGGGCTTGATTGGCCTGGAGCGGGAGCGGCAGGAGCGCGCGGCCGGGCTACGAACCGTGACCATGGTCTCGCTCGGGTCCTGCCTGTTCACCCTGCTCTCCCTCGGCGCATTTCACGCGACCAATACCGACCCGTCGCGGGTGGCTGCCCAGATCGTGACCGGTATCGGGTTTCTCGGCGCCGGGACAATATTTCTGCGCAAGGACCTGGTCCGAGGTCTGACCACGGCTGCCACCATCTGGGCCACGGCGGCGATCGGGATGGCGACCGCCACCGGTGAGTTCTTTGCCGCCGCCTTCACCACCCTGCTGATCCTGGCGGTCCTGATGGTTTTGAAGCCGATTGAGCGGCGCCTCTTCAAGCGGCCGGAAGAGGCGCGGGTTTCCCTGTTGATGCCGCGCCGCGATGGCGGCATTGAGGGCGTGCGTACGGCGCTGGCCGGCGTGGGGGCCGTGCCGCAGTCGATCGAGTTTCAGGAGGTGGGTGCGGAGGACCGGGTGGAATTCGAGCTGGACGTGCCTCCCACCTGCACCACCGCCGACCTGCTGCGCCAGCTGCGCGCGGTAGAAGGAGTGCACCAGATCACCGTGTTTCGCGAGGCCGAGGATCGATCGCGGATCGGCACCTGATACAATTGGCCGCCTAAGGTTTCGGAGGTGGTGCCAATGGCAAAAAGTACTGAGATAAGTGAGACCGGCGCCTGAGGGCGCCGGTCTCTTTTTATTCAGCCCCTCTAAAGACCGGCTTTCTCTTGTCGAGAAAGGCCCGCACCGCCTCCTGGTGGTCAGCCGTCCGCCCTGCCAGCGACTGAAGGTGTGCCTCCAGCTCGAGCGCCTGCTCCAGGTCGAGTGACAGGGCGCGCTCCATTCCGCGTTTGATCAGGGCGTAGGCTTCGGCAGGGCCTGCGCTCAGCCCGGATGCCAGCTCCGTAACTGTCGAGAGAAGCTCGCCCGGGGCGGCGACGGCGCTCACCAGCCCCAGCCGGTGCGCCTCGGCGGCGCTCACCGGGTTGCCCGTGAGGGCAAGCTCCATCGCCTTGCCGTATCCGAGCATGCGGGTTAGGAAGAACAGGCTTCCCGCGTCAGGCACCAGCCCGACCCGGACGAAGACCACGATCAGCTGGGCATCGGAAGCGATCACGCGCAGGTCGCAGGCCAGGGCCAGGCTCAGACCGGCCCCGGCCGCCGTGCCGTTGATGGCCGCAACCACCGGCTTCGGACACGTCCGGATAGCGCGGATTAGCGGGGCATAATTTTCGCGGAGGTCTTGACCCAGCTCTCGCTCGCCACGTTCGTGGCGACTGCTGAGCTCGCGCAGGTCGGCTCCGGCGCTAAAGGCTCGACCGGCACCGGTCAGCACGATGCAGCCGACCGCCGTGTCTTTTACCGCCTGCTCGAACGCTCGCCGAAGGGCGCGCGCAGACTCCGAGTCGATGGCGTTCAGGGCATCCGGCCGGTTCATGGTCAGGGTGAGGACGCGCCCGTCTTGTGTCGCGATCACGACCTCGCTCATCGACCTGTGAACCGCGCCGGCCTCTTTTCCAGGAACGCCCGCATGCCTTCGCGCTTGTCCTCCGAGGCGAACAGAAGGTAGAACAGCTTGCGCTCGAGCTCCAGGCCGGCGCTGAGACTGACCTCGGCTGCGTGGTTGACCGCCTCCTTGCCGAGCCGCACAGCCAGCGGTGGCCGGTCGGCGATCAGTCGAGCCAGCCGGCGGGCCTCGTCCAGGTGCGCACCCTGGGGAACCACCCGGTTCACCAGTCCCATCCGCTCGGCATCGACCGCCCGAACCGGTTCGCCGGTGAGGACGGCCTCCATCGCCCGCACCTTGCCCACGCTTCGAGCCCAGCGCTGGGTCCCGCCGGCGCCCGGAATGATGCCAATCTTCACCTCGGGCTGACCGAACTGCGCCGTCTCGGAGGCAACGATCAGGTCGCACATGAGAGCCAGCTCGCAACCGCCCCCCAGTGCGTAACCGCTGACCGCGGCTATCAGTGGCTTGCGGAGCGCGCGAAGGCGTGCCCATCGGCTGAAGTTGTCGTCATCCAGCACCTCGACCGCGCCCGCTTCCGCCATCTGGCCGATATCCGCGCCCGCGGCAAAGGCGCGCTCGCTGCCGGTCAGGATCATGCATCGGATGGCGGCCTCGCGGTCGAAGCCCTCCAGAGCGTCGACGATTTCGGCGATGGTCTGATGGTTGAGGGCGTTGTGGACCTGGGGCCGGTTGATGGTCACGATGCCGATCGGCCCATCAGTCTCGGTCCTGATGAATTCGTACGGCATGGTTGCCTCCTTTTGTCGACAGTCTAATTTGGGGTGCAGCTTTCGGGAGCCCGCCCGCGTTATAGGGGGGTGAATCGGTGGGCTGCCGCGTGCCTCCTGCCTGCACTCCTCACGGGGCTGCAGCCTGTCACAGCCCTGGCTGACCAGCCCCCCTACCGGACGGTGATCGAGACCCTGGTGCCCAAGACGGCAGGGGTGGAGGTGGCAGGGACCACCGGCGGCTGCGACTTTCTACTGAAAAATACCAGCGGGCAGGACGTCGTGTTCTTCGACCTGACCAGCAAGCCATTCCGGTTCGTGGCTTCCAAGGCCGGGACCCCGCCGCCGTCTCTGCCGGTGCACCTCGCAGGCTCGTGGCCCTGCGCGGCGCTTCCCGCCATCAGCGAGGACCAGCGATGGAACCACACGTCGGTCAACTTGCTGGGCTGGAGCGTGAAGGGGCAGGTCGGCTCGCTGGCATTCAAGCTGCTGGCGCACACCGAATATGACCCCGCCCTGGACCCATCATCCGAGTGGATGTTCTATCTCCGGATAGCCGCTGGCCTGATCGCGCTTGGCGGTTTGCTGGTGATGGCTCCCTTTCTCTACTTGCGGCGCCGTCAGATCCTGGCTCCGGCGCGCTGAAACCTGGCTCTGGACGTCCGGTCCAACCCGCCATATAATCCAAATCGGCAGAGACTGGAGCGAGGAAACCGCCCATTCGAGCGGTTGCTTTTCTGATACCCGAGCTGTAAAGTCTTGCCATGGAGCGGCGGCGGGACGACACTCTGGTCGAAAAGGAAGGGTCGGTGGGAAGGAAAGCGGTGATTCTCGTCGGCTTCTGCACCGCGCAGGTCCTCGACATTGTCACCACCCACATCGGCCTGAGCCAGGGTCGTCAGGAACTCAACGGGGTGGCCGCCTGGGTGATCCAGCACGATGGCGAGCTGGCGGTCTATGCGATCAAGGTGACACTGGTCGCCGCCCTGGTCGGCTTCCTGCTGCTCATCGGGCGGCGCCGGCCCGGGATCTGGAACGCCTACCTGGTGGCGGCCTTCATCACCACTTTTGCGGTCGCGAACAACATATACCGGATCCTGACTTAGCAGGACGAGCGGAGCGAGCTTTAGCTTAGGACCGCGTCCGGCCGTTTCAGTTTCCCTGCGAGAATGCAGACGTGAGGGTAGCCGCCGCCACAACCTTCGTAGACATTCTCACGCCGGCGTTTTTCTACCTGGTGATCGCGGCCTACATGGCGTTCCTGCTGAACTCGGCCTGGCAATTCTCGCAGCGGCCCGAGAAGGGTCGTGCCATTCGGGGCATCAACTTCACCCTGGTCCCGCTCGGCATCCTGCTGGCCCTGGTGGGGGTGCTGGCCGCGAGTTTCAATGCCTTCTCCCACGAGCAGGGCACGCCGTCGACGCCCTGGGCGGTGGTGATGGTCGCGCTCGGGCTGGGGGCCTCGTCGTTGCTCCTGGCGATGGAGGGGATGGTTCTCAGGGGGCGCGTCGACAAAGGGCCCGCCGATCGGCGGGCGCTCGGCTACCGGAGTCTCAGCCTGCTGGCGACCACGGTCCCGCTTGTACTCCTGGGGGCCTTGTTCCTGGCCTTCGCCACCTGCCGGCTGGCCTGCGGCTGACTCCGCCCCGCCGTATACTTGACTCGCTCGCTCAACATTCTCTGAGGTCAGCCGGTGCGCATGCGATTTTCGATGAAGACTGAGTACGGGGTCCGGGCCATCATGGAGCTCGCCGCTCTCGACGGCCGGGCTGCCTTGCAGAGCGGCGAGATCGCGCGCCGTCAGCGCATCCCGGGCCCTTTTCTCGACCAGGTTCTGATGACCCTGCGGCGCTCCGGGTTTGTCCGCTCGGTCCGGGGCCCACACGGAGGTCACCTGCTGGCCCGGCCGGCCGGCGAGATCCGGCTCGACGAGGTGATTGGCTGCCTGGAGGGCTCGGGGACTGAGCCGGCTCCGGGGGGCGACGGCGCTCAGACCTATGGTCTGGTGCTCCAGCGGGTCACCCGCGACGCGGAGCAGGCGGCCAAAGAGGTGTTCGCCGCGCATACCCTGAGTGACCTGCTCCGCCTACAGGCGGCCGGACCGCCCGTTTTCCACGGGATCTTCAAGCCGCTGCCGTCGCGGGCTCGGCGCTGAAGGCCATGTCACCCGAAGAGCGCGAGCGATATTCCCGCCACCTGGCCCTGGAGGAGATCGGGCCGGCCGGTCAGGAGCGACTCCTCGCCGCGCGCGTCCTGATGGTCGGGGTTGGCGCCCTGGGATCACCGGCCGCTATGTACCTGGCCGCAGCCGGCGTCGGCACGATCGGCCTGGCCGACCATGACCGGGTCCGTCTATCCAATCTGCAGCGTCAGGTCGTGCACCGGACGGCCACCGTAGGAGCCCTGAAGGTTGAGGCCGCGGCGGAGACATTGCGGGCGCTGAATCCGGGCGTCCAGGTGGAAACCCTCGCCGCCGCGGTCGACGAAGGGAATGCGATGGAGCTGCTGGCACGCTTCGACCTGGTAGTGGATGGAACCGACAGCTTTTCCGCGCGCTATCTCTTGAGCGATGCCTCCTATTTACTGGGCAAGCCGCTCGTTCACGGCAGCATATTCCGGTTCGAGGGTCAGGTCACGGTCTTCCTGCCAGGACAGGGCTGCTACCGATGCCTCTACCCGCAGCCTCCCCCGCCGGATATGCTCGGCGATTCCGACCAGGTAGGCGTCTTCGCCGCCCTCCCAGGCGTGATCGGGACCATCCAGGCCGCGGAAACCCTGAAGCTGATCACGGCCGAGGGTGAGCCCCTGGTCAACCGGGTGCTGCTCCACGATGCAATGGCCATGACCTTCCGCGAGCTTCGCTACCGGCGCAACCCGTCCTGCCCACTGTGTGGCGATCATCCAACCATCCGGCGGCTGGTCGACTACGTAGCCTTTACCGGCGCGACGGTGGCGTCGTGACCGGCCCGCGCCACCACCGGCAAAAGATCCTCGCTGAAGTCGGGGGCGTCGGTCAGGAGCGGCTCACCCGAGGATCGGTCCTGATCGTGGGGCTGGGTGGCCTGGGGTCGCCGGTGGCCCTTTACCTTGCAGCGGCCGGGGTCGGACGGCTGGGCCTGATCGATGACCAGCGGGTCGAGCTTTCCAACTTGCAGCGCCAGGTGCTGTTCTCAAATGAAGACCTTGGCCAGCCGAAGGCAGAGGCCGCTCGCCGTCGCATCGTTTCCCTCGACCCGGGCTTGACCGTCGAAGCGCATGTAGACAGCATCCGGCCGGTCAATGCCGAGCGCTACCTGTCGGCGTATGACCTGGTGGTGGATGGGACGGATGCATTCGAAGTCAAGTTCCTGCTGAACGACGCCGCGGTGCTACTCAAGCGGCCGCTCGTCCACGGGGCCGTTCTGCAGTGGGGAGGGCAGGTGCTCACGGTCATGCCCGGCGGCCCCTGCCTGCGCTGCCTTTTCCGTGAGCCACCAGACATGGGAGCGGTGCCGTCATGCGAGGAGGCCGGGATCATGGGCGCAACCACCGGCGTCGTCGGAAGCGTGCAGGCCGAGGAAGCCATCAAGGTCCTGCTCGGGGTGGGCGATCCGCTGAGTGGACGGATCTTCCAGCACGACGGGCTTCGCTCTGAAAATCGCACCACCAGCTTCTCACGTGACCCGCGGTGCCCGGTTTGCTCGATTCATGCGCGCATCACTGACCTCGCGCGCTATGCGGACCAGGTCTCGCCCCGCGGCTACGTGCTGACCGGCTAGGATGCCCGATCTGGCGGAGATCGGGGTCTTCGGCGGCTCTGGCTTTTATGAGTGGTTTGCGGACGGCCGCTCAATCGACCTGGAAACCCCGTATGGATCCCCGAGCGGGTCCATCTCCGTCGCCTCCATCGGGGGACGCAGGGTCGCTTTCATGCCCCGACACGGTCCCTCGCACCGCCTTCCACCTCATGCCGTCAACTACAGGGCCAATGTCTGGGCGATGCGAGAGGTCGGGGTCAGAAGACTGCTCGGCCCCTGCGCCGTCGGCAGCCTGCGGCCGGAAATCGCTCCGGGCCTGGTGGTTATCTGCGACCAGTTCATCGACCGGACTCGCGCGCGGGCGGACACCTACTATTCCGGACCGGAGGTCGTTCACATCTCCAGCGCCGACCCATATTGCCCGGAGCTGCGCGGGCTGGCGGCAGAAGTTTCGTCGCAGCAGAGGCTCGACTTCAAGCCCGCGGGTACGGTCGTGGTGGTCCAGGGTCCCCGATTCTCGACACGGGCGGAGAGCCAGTGGTTCACCCGGATGGGGTGGCACGTGGTCGGGATGACCCAGTACCCCGAGGTCATACTCGCCCGGGAGCTGGAGATGTGCTACCTGAACATTTCCATGGTCACCGATTACGACGCCGGGGTGATTGACCGGCCGGAGGTGACGGCCGTCCAGGCTCACGACGTCATGCGCGTGCTTGCGGCCAATATCGACCGCCTGCAGGGGTTGCTCTCGCTCCTGATTCCGCGTATCCCAATCAGCCCGGGCTGCTCCTGCCAGCGTTCGCTGGAGGGCGCCCGGCTCTGAGCTCACCACCCCTCCCGATGCGGCCGGGCAAAGAAAAAGGCCGAGATTGGGGTCTCGGCCTTCAAGGAAGGGGAAGCGGCACCACCATATCCCCGGCTGTGTTAAGAAGTGGTCAAGGGCCTGTCACGGGCGTGTCACGACGCCGTTCGGAGGCCGGCTGCGCCTGAGCTATAGTCCACAGCGGCCATGAAGGTGCTGATCACCGGCGGTGCCGGGTTCATCGGGCAACGGACCGCGCAACTTCTCCTATCGAAGGGTCATCAGGTCAGCGTCCTGGATAACCTGGCGCCCCCAGTCCACAGCGGGCCGCCGCCGCTGCCGGCCGGGATCGAGCTGGTGGAGGGCGACGTCCGAAAACGCGAAGACTGGGTCCGCGCCCTGAAGGGCAATGAGGTGGTCCTGCACCTGGCCGACCACCAGGATTATCTGCCTTCGTTTGGCAAGCTCTTCCAGGTCAACGCCGTCGGGACGGCCCTGCTGTTCGAGCTCCTGGTGGAAGGAAATACGGCCGTCCGGAAAGTGGTGCTGGGCTCGAGCATGGCAGTCTACGGCGAGGGGAAGTACCGCTGTCCCAAGGACGGTGACGTCTACCCGGAGCCGCGCCGGGCGGAGGCGCTGGAGCGGGGGACCTGGGATCCGCCCTGCCCGGTGTGCCAGGGCCCGGCCACGCCAATGGTCACCGACGAGAGCGTGGTGCGGCCAGCGAGTGCTTACGGCCTGAGCAAGCTGGCTCAGGAGCAGCTCGTCCGGCTCCTGGGTGAGCGACACGATATCAACTGGCTCATCCTGCGCTACGGCGCGGTCCAGGGCCGGGCCCAGCCGTTTCAGAACGCCTACTACGGAGCGCTGCGGATTTTCGCGCTGCGACTGGCCCTGGGTAAGCCGCCGGTGCTGCTCGAGGATGGAAATCAGCTCCGAGATTTCATCGACGTGGAGGACGTCTCCCGAGCAAACCTGAGTGCCATCGAGTCGCTGGCCTCGGGTACCTACAACGTCGCCAGCGGGCGTGCTCATACAGTGGCGGATCTGGCCCGCACCCTGCTCCGGGTTGCCGGCCGCGAGCCTGCCGTCGAAACCCCGGGCCGGTATCGAGTTGGTGACCCCAGGCATGTCGTCCCGGATGTCACCAAGCTCAAGGCCGCCGGCTGGGAAGCGCAGGCCGGACTGGAGGCGATGGCCCGGGAGTACTGGCAGTGGCTCCAGGAGCAGCCGAACCTCGACGCCTACTTTGAGGGGGCGGAATATTTGATGGAGCGCACTGGGACCGTGCGCCTGGCCCGATGACCCACCGGTTCTTGATCCGGTACTCGATCCAGCGCTGGGAGGACGGCAAATGGTTTTACGGGATTTTCCTGGTGGTCCTGTGCGGACTGATTGCGATCAAGCTCGTGCTTCACCAGCCGGTCACCTTCCTCTGGTGGTACGTGCTCGGGGTGGATGTCATTCTCCTGGTCAGCCTCTATCTGTTCCGGCTGACCTCTTACCTCGAAACCGGCCCGGATGGGCTGAGTATCCATTACATGTTTCGCCGGGCGCGGCTTCCGTACGAGGCTCTTACCAAGGTGCGCAAGCAACCGCTCGACGTCGCCTTCCAGCCGGCCGACCGACGACGCTATGTCAATCGATTTGTTCGCCGCCTATCGCGTGAGCCGGCCGTCTACATCCGGATCGACAAGCGCCAGCCCGACCTGATCGCCCAGACGGAGCGGCGACTGGGCCAGCGCCTGGTCGCTGGCCCTGACGTCGTCCTGCCGATCACAGACATCGATACCTTCATCGGAGAGATGAAAGGCCGGCTGCGCGGTTAATCGGATGGGAGTGCGATGGAGTGCCTGGTGGCGCGTCGACCGCACCGACCTGCTCTGGTTGCTGGCGCTGACCCTGGTAGCGGGATTCCTGCGTTTCGCCAGCCCTGTGTTCCCCGATCTGTTGAGCCGGCCGCTGAGCAGCGCTCCCATCAGCGCCTGGGGAATCGGACACTCTTACCAGGATCCCAAGGTGCAGGGGGTCGGCCTGCCGAACGCGATTGCGCCGGACGCGCCCTTTGTTTTCGACGAGACCTATTTCGCGAACGATGCCCAGGCGGACCTCCAGGGTAAGGACTATTTCGACCCGGAGCCGCCCCTCTCCAAGCTGATCATCGCCATCGGGATCAAGATCTTCGGTTTTAATTCCTTCGGCTGGCGGGTGATGAGCGGACTTTTTGGCACAGCCCTCGTGCCCTTGATGTACCTGCTCGCCCGACAGCTGCTTTCGGTTCGGTTCTTCGCGGTGGTGGCAGGCGTCTTGACCGGCTTTGACGGGATGATGTTCGTCCAGTCGCGTATTGGCATGATCGACATCTTTCCGATCGTGCTGGTGGTACTCAGCTACCTCCTCTTCCATCTGCACCTAAACGCCGACACCCGAAGGCGGCAGCGCCTCACGATCGTGCTGGCCGCCATCATGCTCGGCCTGGCCATGGGAGCGAAGTGGATTTCGCTGGCAGCCTACGGAACAGTGATCGTGCTGCTCGTCTATCGGGTCGCCTGGAAGTTGACCCGATACGATCGACGCACCGCGGCCGTCGTGATCTTGAGCCTGGCATTTCTGCCGGTCATCTTCTACGGGCTCACCTACACCCGCTACCTGACCATCGCGCATTCCCTGACAAACTTCGCGGCTCCGGCGCTGTCCTTCGCGCCGCTCCACCTGGACCTGGGACGGGCCTGGCAGGAGCTGGCCGAGTTCCACCGCCAGACCTGGCTCTACCACATCAACCTGAAAGCGGACCACATCTTCTACAGCCCCTGGTGGTCGTGGCCCGCGCTCTTTAGACCTGTGGTTTATTACTACCAGTCTCAGGACCTGGGGGCCGATCCATCGACGGGATCGAACCTGGTGGCGGAGATCTTCAACCTGGGCAACCCGGCGATCTGGTGGGCCGCCGTGGTGGCGTTGTTGTCGCTGATCGTCATCCAGCTCCGGGAAGGGATTGCTTTCCTTCGGCTGCGCCTCAGCGGCGCCCGGGACGAGGCCGCCGCCCTGGCTGGAAGGAATTATCCGGTGTTCTTCATCCTGCTCGCCTTCTTTGCCGCCTGGCTTCCCTTTTCCAGGGTCCCGCGCGGGCTGTTCCTCTACCACATGTTTGGCGGGCTCCCGTTCATGATCCTGGCGGTGGCGCTGGTCCTGACCAGACTGCGAAGGCTTCGCTTCACCGTCCCCTTCGGCGCCTTCGACCTGCGGCTCAGTGGGTGGGCGCCTGCCTACGCCTACCTGGCCATGGTGATGGCTTTCTTCCTCTACTTCTATCCGCTGTGGACCGGCCTGCCGCTGACCTCGGACGCCGTGAACGGCCACATCTGGTTTGCCTTCGTCAAGCCGCTGCCCAACTGGTGTCTGTGCTATTGGACTTCCCCGGGCTAGTTCTTGTCATTGCGGTTCTCGCGGTGGGAGTCAGCCTTGCGCTCTGGTTCCCGACCTGGCTGACCATCGGGGAACGCCTGCTGGCGGGCATCGTGTCCGCCGTGGTGCTAATCGACTTTGTGGCTTATGGCCTTGCCCTGCTCGTGGGCGTCACGGCGGGCCTGGTGTGGTTGTTGATTGGGGTCTCGATCATGGCGACGGTTCTGCTGGCCGGTCTGGGGCGCCGGCGGTCCGCGGACCTGCTCCGGTCTCCGCCTGCCTGGACCTTGCTGGCTGCGATCGCCGCGATGGCGATTGCCATGGGCTGGCTATTCGGCCACGCCATCGAGATCACGCCCAATGCCTGGCTGGCGCACTACAACAACACCTGGTCCGACTGGGCTTTCCACGCCAGCGACACGACCGCGTTCGTGTACGGAAAAAACCTGCCTCCCCAGAATCCTGTTTACGCCGGAACTCCGCTCCGGTACCCGTTTTTGCCGGACTTCGCCAGCGCCGTTCTTTTGGCCGGCGGCTGGAACATCCCGGCTGCGCTTACCTGGCCGTCCTGGGCGATGGCCGTGCTGGCGCTCAGCGGGCTGATTCTCTGGGCGCGACGGCTCACGGGACGGCTTGCTGTGGGGGTGATCGCGGTCACTCTGACCCTGCTCGGCGGAGGCCTGGGTTTCGCCTACATGATCAGCGATGCGACCCGGCTCGGGCTGGGGCGGGCGGTGGCGGTGGCTCAGCTCCAGCAGACCTACGACAAGCTGAATATTCAGTGGTACAACCCGATCCTGTCCTACTACCTCCCGCAGCGCTCTTTCGTCTTCGGGGCCGCCATCCTGATGACGGTCCTGATCCTGCTGACACCGGTGCTGCAGGCGACCGGGGTCTGGCGCTGGCGCGCCGAGCTCCGGTCGTTATGGGCACAGCGCACCCATCCGCGCCTCTCGTCTGAAGCCGCCGCGTTCATCGTCGCCGGCATGCTGTGCGGTGGCCTGCCCTGGTTCCACGTCCACAGCCTGCTGGTGCTCGGTCTGGTGACGACTGTCTGGGCGCTGATTTTCCCCCGGCCCGCCTGGATCGGGTTCTTCGCCGCCCTTTTCGTGCTTGCGGTCCCGCGGTTGCTGGCTGCCGTCCCCGGTGATGCCACCGCCCCGATAGAGCACCAGTACCCACGCCTGATTGCCGGGTGGCTTTCGGCGGGCGACAACCCGGTCTGGTTCTGGTTGAAGAACACGGGCCTGTTCTGGCCGATCCTGGCGGTCGGCCTCCTGACGGGGCTGGCCCTCAAGACACGCACCCGGCTGATCCTGGCCCCATTCCTGGTCGTCTTTGTCGTGGCCAACCTGGTGAAGTTCCAGCCCTGGGAATGGGACAACAGCAAGCTTCTCGTGTTCTGGTATCTGTCCGGAGCAATCGCCGTCGGGGCAGTCCTGGTGCGTGTGACCAGGCTTGGGGTGCTGGGATGGATGGGCGCGTCCCTGGCCTGGCTGACGCTGGTGGCGGCCGGCGCACTGTCCCTGGGGCAGGCTCTGCGCAACCCGGCCTACGACTGGTTTACGAGTGAGCAGTGGCAGCTCGCCGCGGAGGTGCGCCAGATGACGCCTCCCCATGCGGTCTTCCTGACCGGATCAGAGGTGACGGATCCCGTCGCCGATCTGGCCGGTCGTCCAGTCGTGATGAGCTATCGCGGCTGGCTGTGGAGCTACGGCATCGACTATCGCACCCGGGAGGCGGACGTCGCCCGGATCTACGCCGGCGATCCGCAGGCGCTAAGCCTGCTGCATCGATACAACGCCCAGTACGTCGTGATCAGCCCGGGAGCATATGCCAGCTGGCAGGTAAACCTGGACTATTTCACCTCCAACTTCACGCTCGTCATCCGGACCCAGAACTACGAGGTGTTTTTAGTCCCGCCGGCGTAACCGCGCACTGGGTTTACCGTGGGCGCGGCGCGCATCGCCCGACCTACAATATCGGCGATGCTCACCCGCTTTCTGATCCATGTGCTGGCGCTGATCGTGGTCTTCCTCGCCATCTGGCATGTCCCGAGCAACACGGTAGGGGCTGCCATCGTAATGGCGCTGGTACTGGCTCTGATCAACGCTGTCATCCGGCCCATCCTTCTCATCCTCACCCTTCCGGTGACGATCCTCACCCTCGGGCTCTTCATCATCGTGCTGAATGCCCTGCTCTTTGGGCTCTCATTCATCGTGGCCGAAAATCTGCTCGGCTTTCACTTCCACCTCGGCTTCCTGAGCGTGCTCTTCGGCTACCTCGTGTACGTGGTGATCAGCACGGTCCTCACGCACATCTTCTAAGCGGCCGGCGTCGTGACCAGGTCACCGTGGCTGCCGGTTTTCCGAGCCATCGCCGCGGAGATTCGCTCGACGGTGGCTCCGCTTGCCGGTACCCGGCGTGGCCGCGAGGTGGTTGGCGCAGGGGCCGGAGGCGATCAGACCATCTATATGGACGCGCTGGCTGAGCAGGTTGCCGTCGCACACCTGGAGCGGGTGCACCGGGAAGGCCGCCGCTTTCAGCTGCTCTCGGAGGAGCTCGGCCGGCGCGACTTCGGCGGCTCCGAGGTGATCCTGCTCGACCCACTCGATGGCAGCTACAACGCCAAGCAGGGACTGCCTTATTACGCCGTCGTACTGGCCGTGGCCGCGGCCGAGCGCCTGGGAGACGTGACCCTCGGATATGTGCTCAACCTGGTTAGCGGTGATGAGTTTGTCGCCGAGCGGGGCGCGGGCGCCTACCACAATGGAGAGCGGCTACTTCCGGAGCCGGCGGCGCTCGGTGCGGAGAGCCTGGCGGTCCTGCAGCTGGACGCGCCCGCCGGGGTCAATCCACGCGGCCAGTCGCAGCGGCTGATAGACCGGGCGCAGCGGTTGCGGCAGATGGGGTCAGCGGCATTGAACCTGTGCCATACCGCAACCGGCGGGATCACCCTCCAGGTGGCTCCCTCACCCGTCCGAGCCTTCGACCTGGCCGGCCCCCTGCTCATACTCGCCGAGGCGGGAGGGGTCGCTACCGACATCGAGGGCAAATCGTTGTCGGCTGTCAGCTGCAACCTCGAATCGCGAACCACGCTGCTGGCCTCCGCGTTCGCCGAGATACATGGCCGCGCGCTTCAGTGGCTGACCCCACAGAAGTGATGCTCGAGCCCGGCCGAACCACCTTCATCGTGCTCTCCTTCGAGGGCCCGGATGTCTATTCGCAGGCTGGCGGGCTGGGGGTGCGGGTCAAGGAGCTCTCGCGCGCGCTCGCCGACCGCGGCTACGAAACCCACCTGTTCTTTGTGGGTGACCCCTCATTGCCCGCCATGGAGTCGGGCGTCGAGGGCCGGCTGACCCTGCATCGGTGGAGCCAGTGGATCAGTAGGCATCACCCGATGGGTGTGTACAGCGGCGAGGAAGACAAGATCGCCGATGTGAACCGGAGCCTGCCGATCGCTCTGGTGGCGGATTACATCCGGCCCGCCACCCGGCGGGGTGAGACGGTGGTGGTCCTGGGGGAGGAGTGGCACCTGGCGGCGACCATGGGCCTGCTCTCAGATGCCCTCCATGTCGCCGGTCTGCGCGACCGCTGCTTACTGATCTGGAACGCCAACAACCATTTCGGGTTCGAGCGGATCAACTGGGGGCAGCTGGCGTTCGTCTCCACCATCACCACCGTGAGCCGATATATGAAGCACATCATGTGGCGGTGGGGCGTCAACCCGATCGTGGTACCCAATGGCATCCCGGGTGCGCTGCTGACCAGGGTCAGCCAGACCCAGGTCCGAGCCATCCGGGCGGCTGTCGACGCCCAGGCGTTCCTGTTCAAGATCGGCCGGTTCAGTCCGGACAAGCGCTGGCACCAGGCGATGACGGCGGTGGCGCGGTTGAAGGACCGCGGGCTCTCGGTGAAGTTGTTGATCCGCGGCGGCTTGGAGCCTTACGGAGCGGAAGTGCTCGAGCTCGCCGCCCAGCAGGGACTGACCATAGTGCCGCTCGCCGAGCGAATCCCGGACGTCGCGGCCCTGGTCCGCACCCTGAGGGAGCGCGCCGGCGCCGATGTCTGGAACGTAACGTCGTTTCTGCCGGATGACCTGCTGCCGGCTCTATACGCCTCGGCCACCGCCACCCTGGCTAACAGCGGCCACGAACCGTTCGGCCTGGTTGGGCTGGAGGCCATGGCATCCGGCGGGGTGGCCTTCGTCGGATCGACGGGCGAGGACTACGCCGAGCCTTTTAAGAACGCGATTGCGATCGAGACCGAGGATGCCGATGAGATCGTCGCTTACGTGACGCACCTGGTGGAGCACCCGGATAGCGCTCGCAACCTTCGCATCGCCGCCCAGCGCACGGCGCGGGAGTATACATGGCAGCGTGTCATCGACATTCTCTTGCGGCGCCTGGAGTTCATTGCTATCAAGCAGGGGCTCGAGTCGACGCCCGCCCCCTAGGCATCAGCCTCCCACCAGATGGTGGCCACGCGCCGAGGCTGCATGGACCAGTTGGGGCCGAGTAGGCGATCCACTTCGGCGTCCTTTTCCTTGGGCAGGCAAAGGCGCCGGCGAACGAAGGCGACCATTGCCTGCCGGTCGCCCCAGCGAGCCGAGTGCGGACGGGCCCAGCGCTCGATCGATGCCCGAAGGCCGATTTCACGCACCACAGCCAGGGCGTCGTCGGCCGACGGTTCGTCGGGGAAAGTGATGCCGTGAAAGTGCCGCCACAGGGGGTTGAGGTCATAGGTGGGATGCTGCTGAGTCAGCTCGACCACCACCCGCCGGCGGGCATGCTCGGTGAGCGCGCGGATGAATGGTGGCAGGTCGGGGATGTTGTACAGGACGTTGTGGCAGACGACGAGGTCGGCCACCGGAACCTCGGGGGCCACTGCGGGCCAGGAGCCGACCACCTCGTTGTGTCGTATCCCGGCTGCGGTTGCTGCTTCAGCAAAGGTCGCCAGCATTGCGGCGTCCTGGTCCACACCCGTGATCGAGGTCGCCCCGGCTGCCAGGGGCAGGCTGGCGGCCCCGCCGCCCACCCCGACGTCCAGCACTTCGCCCCGCTCCCCCAGGGCTTCGATGGCTCGCAGACGCGAGGGAGTCGGCTCCCGGCTGTCCTCGGCATGGCGGTGAGCAAAAAGCCCGGGCGGGAAGCCCCAGGGCGATTCGGGCGCGGCGTCAAGGATCTCTTTGGGGATCGCCCAACGCGCGAGCGCCTGGGACCAGCGCTCGGCGGCGATCACGACGGTCTTACTGAGCTGATCGTCATGCTCCATCTCACAGTTTTCGGCGAGGCCTCCGGCATTTGGAGTCCCTGATGGTGCAAATGCTAGCCGCGGTTACCCCGTAGCCCACATCGTCAATGCAGGTAAAGACGTATATGAGGAACGCTTGCCGCTTGATACTGATGAGGCATAGAATCCAAGCGCGATGGTGTGGAGGGGGCTTCGGGAAGGGGGTGTCCCCGCACCGGTTCCCAGCCATGAAGGCAGTGGCTCCGTGCTCGTCGCTGACGATGACCAGGACGTGCGGACCATGCTTCGCACCCTCCTCGAGCTGGACGGGCACGAGGTGATCGAAGCCGAGGATGGCGACGTGGCCTGGGAACGGATCCAGACCACGCTCCCCGCCGTGGTGGTGGCGGACATCCAGATGCCCGGCCTGGACGGGCTGCAGCTTTGTCGCAAGGTCAGGGAGAGCAAGAGGCTGACCGATACCCGGGTCATCGTCTACACCGCCGGGATGGCCACCCCGGAGGAGGCGCGCAAGGCGGGCTGCGATCAGTACTTCCTCAAGACCGATCCGCTGCCCCGGCTTCGCGAGGCCGTCCGAAAGTTCACCAGCGGCCGCACCCACTGACGTCTTGGGCCGGTTTTCGGCCTCTTACCTGAACTCAGGCCGTATTCGGCTGCAAGGAGCGTAACCGCCCGGCGGTTATACCCGTCAGGGGGTATCTCCGTGCCAGCTGTTATCGACCTGTCGCTGGTGGCTGTCGGGTTGGGAGCGCTGGTGCTGCTCCGACTCGCCGGTGGCTCCCTGCCCTGGGGGCACCTGTCGATCGCCGTTGGGCCGGACGGGCGGCCGATGCGGCCCCGCGTCAAATGGCATCTGTGGTCGGTTAGTCGGGGAGAGGCGCCTCGCCTCGCCGGGCTGGCCGGGTTCGCCTCGGTCGCGCTTGGCTGTGCATCGCTTGCGGTGACCGTCCCCCGGATCGTCCAGACGGTTTTTCACCCCATCCCGGGACTGGCCAGCTATGCACTGATCGTGGTCACGGCCATCTGCTGCGTGCTTGTCCCTGTGGGATTCACCGTCCTCGTCCGGGCCGGCCTCGACCTGACAGCGCGCCGATCTTCGATGGTCGGCCAGGTGGTGGGAATGCGGCGCGACGTCGGGCTGTTCGGGCCAACCTATCGAATCGCGGTGCAGGCGGGTGACCGCGGCATGGCAAAACGGCTCTGGGCGGAGTCGTTTCGAATCGACCACTCCACCTTCAAACAGCTCAGTCCGGGCGACCGGATCAGCGTCGAGTACTCGCCTCATCTGAGGCACGTCTTTCGCACGACCGGCCTGACGGATCGCGGCGCCCGGGCGAGCTAAGCCCCGCACCGCGCACCCGTTATCATTTGCCCCCGTGGCCGAGCCCCTGCATGTGGCTTTTGTCTGGCACATGCACCAGCCCTACTATCGCGACGACCTGACCAGCACCTTCCTGCTTCCCTGGGTGCGCCTGCGATGCGCCAAGGACTACTACAAGATGGCGGCCATGCTCGACCGATTTCCCTTGATCCACCAGACCTTCAACCTGGTCCCGTCGCTGCTGGACCAGGTCAACTGCTACGTCGGCGGCGGGTTCACCGATATCTATCTCGATCTTGCCAGGCGTCCGGTCAGCGACCTCAGCGGTGATGAGCGCGCATTCATCGCGCGCTGGATGACCGAATCGAGCCAGATCCGCCGGGTCCGGCAATATCCTCGATACCTCGAGCTGGTGCAGAAAAAGGAGGAGACCTGGTCTCGCAGTCACGCGGAGCTGACGAAGCTCTTCACCGACGGCGAGCTGACCGATCTGCAGGTGTGGTTCAACCTGTCCTGGGTCGGGCCGGAAACGATCGAGGCTGAAGCAAGCCTTTCGGAGCTGGTCAGAAAAGGACGTGACTTCTCGCAGGAGGACAAGGAACCTGTCATCAAGGCCCAGTTCGAGGTGATGCGCCGCGTCCTCCCCAAGTACCGTGAGGTGCAGGATCGCGGTCAGGCGGAGCTGATCACGAGCCCCTACTACCATCCGATCCTCCCGCTGATCGCCGACCTGGCGTCGGCTCGGGTCTCCAATCCCCAGCTGACCTTGCCCCGCCGCCCGTTCGCCCACCCCGAGGATGCAAAGGAGCAGCTGCGCCTGGGCGTGGAGGCGCTCGAGCGACAGTTCGGCCGGAGGCCCCGGGGTCTTTGGCCACCAGAGGCCGCGGTGGCCGATGACGTTGCCTTACTGGCGGCGGAGTCCGGGCTCACCTGGATGATCAGCGACGAAGGCGTGCTCGGCCGGTCGCTTGACACGCCAATCCACCGCGACGGGGACGGTCACGTGATGCGTCCCGATGTCCTCTACACGCCCTACGTGCACGGGCGAGATGGATCGGCCATCACCCTCGTTTTCCGGGATGGCCGCCTCTCCAACCTGATCGGTTTCGAGTACCAGAACGCGCCGCCTGAGCAGGCCGCCAGCGACCTGGTTTCACGGCTCATGGTCATCCGTCAACGGCAGGCCGGGTCGGGGACACCTCCGCTCGTCACCATCGCCCTGGACGGAGAGAACGCATGGGATTTCTACGAAGCCAACGGCAACCACTTCCTGGAGGCGCTCTACCGCCGGATCAGCGATCAGCCAGAGCTGAAGGCGGTTACCGTTTCCGAATTCCTCGAGGCGCATCCGGTCCGGGAAAAGATCGCTCGGCTATTTCCTGGCTCCTGGATCAACGCCAGCCTCGACACCTGGGTCGGAGACCCCGAACACAACGCCGCCTGGGACATGCTCGCGGAATCGCGGGACCTACTGGCCGGCCAGCCTGAGGGGGGACCGGCCCTGGCCCGGCGCGAGGCGTTGATCGCCGAGGGCAGTGACTGGTTCTGGTGGTTCGGCCGGTCTCACGACTCGGGCATGGACCTGATCTGGGACAACCTGTTCCGCCTCCATCTGCGCAACATCTACACGGCGCTGGATCTAAGGCCCCCGGCCGGCCTCTTCCGACCGATCATCGGGCAGGCTGACGGTCCAGCCTCGAAACGGCCCGACAGAAAGATCACCCCGAAGCTGAACGGCGTGGTCGACGAGTCGGAGTGGAAAGCCGCAGGCTACTTTGACGTGACCGCACTCTTCGGCGCCCTGCATCCGCCCCGCGGCCTGGTCCGCCGAATCTGGTTTGGGCACGATGACACCCATCTCTTCCTGCGGTTCGACCTGCTGAATGACCTCCGGAGAGAGCAGCCCTGCGAGCTCCAGGTGTATTTCTCTGGTAGCACCGGGCGCCGGGTGGAGGCGGCCGGCAAATGGTCGCACTTCGGCTTCGAGCCTGCGTCGGTGCTGACGGCATCGATCGCCGGCCAGCAGTCATCGCTGGAGCTTCGCCGGATCGCCCAGGGCATGGTGTCGCCCGACCCTCGGTGGTCGGACTCGACCCAGGTAGGAGATGCCCTGATGTTCGCCGTCCCCTTCCAGGCCATTGATCACGAACCCGGCGAGAGCCTGGAAATGGTGACGGTGGTAACGCAGGGCCGCCAGGCCCTCGAGCAGCTGCCGCCGTCCGGTTCGATCAAGGTCCGGGTCCCGGGCGATGTCTTCAAGGGGCGCGAGGCGGCGCCTTTGAAGATCCTGCTCGTGGCCGCCGAGGTCGCGCCCTTCGCGAAGGTCGGCGGCCTGGCCGATGTGGCCGGCGCCTTACCGAAGGCCCTTCGTCAGCTGGGGCACGACGTCCGGGTGGTGATGCCCCGATACGGCACCATCGACCCCGACCGCTACCGGCTGCGACCCGTCTTGCGCAACCTCGCGGTTCCGCTCGCGGCCCAGTCGATCCCGGCGGACGTCCTGGAGGGGAGGATCGGTGATGACGTTCCCGTCTACTTCATCGACAATCCCCAGTTCTTCGGCCGGGAGGGCATGTACGGCTTCTGGGACGACGATGCGCGTTTCATCTACTTCAGCAGGGCCGCCCTGGAGATGCTCAAGCCGCTCGGCTTTCAGCCGGACGTGGTCCATGTGAACGACTGGCACACTGCGGTGATCCCGAACATGCTGCTCCGGCTCTATGCCGACGATCCCTTCTACGCCTCGATGTCCACCGTGATGACAATTCACAACCTCGCATTCCAGGGGGTGTTCGGCTACGGGGCGCTGCATCTGGCCAACCTGGATTCGTGGGGCTTGATCAGGCCAGGCATCCCCGGGCTGGACGACACCGTCAATCTGCTGGCCCGAGGCGTGCATTACGCAGACGCCGTCAACACCGTCAGCCATCGATACGCCGAGGAGATTCTCACGCCCGAGTATGGAGAGAAGATGGACCCGCTGCTCCGCCAGTTTCGCGGAAAACTGTCTGGCATCATCAACGGGATCGACTACGAGGTCTTCGATCCGGCAACGGATGAGAACATAGCCGTCCGCTACACCAGCGAGGCGATCGAGCGCAAGACAGAAAACAAGCTGGCCCTCCAGAAAGAGGCCGGGCTTCCCCAGGACCCTGCGGTCCCGCTGATCGGGCTGATCTCGCGCCTCTACGACCAGAAGGGTCTCGACCTGATCGCCAACATCATGTGGGGCCTGATGCGGCTCGAACTCCAGATCGTCGTGCTGGGCGCCGGAGACGGACGGTACGAAGAGATGTTTCGCGCGAGCGCACGCGACAATGCGAAAAAGCTCTCAGCCACCATCGGG
>VBDY01000042.1 GCA_005882775.1 Chloroflexota bacterium
GGAAAGTGATGATTGTGGCGGCGGGCATTGCCCTCGCCCTCCCCGCCTGCGGCGGCTCAACCAGCGACACCGGCGGGGGAGGCTGCACCAGCCCGACCGGCGGTGTGAGCTCGCCGACCGGCACTGTGACCACCGTCAAGGTCGTGTCCGATCCGAATACGGTAGGCAAATTCGATCCGCAAACTGTCACCATCAAGGCCGGGAACTCCATCACCTGGGACTTCCAGGACCAGGGCGCCGGACACACTGTTACCGCCGACAACAGTTCTTTTGATTCGTGCCTCCAGCAGGCCGGCTTCAAGTTCACCGTCGCATTTCCAACCGCCGGGGACTATCCATACAAGTGCACCGTCCACGCTGCCATGACGGGGGACGTCAAAGTCAGCTAACGATCGGTGGAGGCGGTGCCCGGGTGCGCCGCCTCACACTGCGCTCCGGCTACCCGCGGCGCCTGCGTGGCGTCATCGCCGCCGCCTTTGCGCTTGCCGTCGCGTCCTGCTCGGCGACCGCGTCAGCGGACGACGCCGCTATCGTCCGCGACTATCGCAATCACACCTCGAGCGTCGAGGTCACCGCCGACGGTACCGTGGTTACGGTCCTGCCTGACCGGAGCGGTTCTTCGGGCACACACGAGCAGTTCATCATCAGGCTCTCGTCGGGAGACATCACGGTCGAGGTCGAGCACAACATCAGCGTCGGCCGCCGGGTCCCGGTCAGGGAGGGCGACCACGTGCTGGTGCACGGCGAGTACATCTGGAACGCCGAAGGCGGGCTGATCCATTTCACCCACCATGACCCGCAGGCGACGCACGAGGGTGGTTACATCGAGGACAACGGCGTCACCTACAACTGAGCTCCGGGCGTCCTGACCTCGTGAACGTCGCCCGCCGAGAGCCTGGTCAGCCGTCCATCCGCAGCCCGAATGACCAGCGCCCCGTCATCGCTGATGTCCTCCGCGACGCCCGCCTGCTGAATGCCTCCCAGGTTGAAGGTCACCTCCCGGCCCAGCATCGGGCTCCTCGACCGCCAGGCCGGCACGATCCATGCGCTCCCCTCTCTGGCGGCACGCTCCCAGATCGTGTCGAAGGCATTGAGGAGGGCGATCATGACCGCCTCTCGCGAGACCGGCTCGCCCAGGGCGACAGCGATCGAGGTGGCCGGTGATTCCTGCGTCAGCTCCTCCGCGGACTGGTTGACGTTGGCGCCTACCCCGACGATTACCAGCGGCCCGCTGGGTCGCTCGCAGAGGATGCCGGCCAATTTGCGGCCGCCGGCCAGCACGTCGTTGGGCCACTTCAGCTCGGTCAAGAGACCGGTCGCGTCCTCGATCCCCTGGGCAACCGCCTGGCCGGCGAGCAGGGGAACCAGGGAGGGGGTGGCGACCGGAGACCTCAGGAGAGCCGAAAAGAGCAGCGCGCGCGCGGGCGGCGCGTACCAGGCCCGGCCCTGCCGTCCGCGCCCGCGCCTCTGGAAGTCGGTGATGGTGAGCCAGCCCGACCCGGCCCCGGCCTCGAGGGCGCTGCGGGCAAGTTCCTGGGTACTGTCGCAGCGCGGTATGAAGTGCGGGTCCCACGCAATGGCAACCCGTCGCAGCCCGGCGGACACCATCGCCAGGTCGAAGCCGCTCACTGGTAGGCGGGCGTCGGCGCCACCGCGCCTTCGCCACCCATCTGCACCAGCACGATCCCACAAACCACGACCGCGGCCCCGAGCAGCTGGAGGGGTTCAAGCCCGTCCCTGAAAAGAAGGAAGGCTATCAGTCCGGCGATCACAGGCTCGGCGGTGGCGACGATTCCCGCGCGTGAGGGGCGGATGGTGCGCAGGGCGAGGACGAAGAGACCGTGGGCGACCAGGGTGCCGAAAAGGCCGACCAGTGCCATGGCAAACCAGACCCATACCTGAGACGGCAGGGACGGGCGCATCACCAGGTCGTAGGCCGTCCACATCAGGGTCCCCGCGCCGAAGGCGTAAACCAGGATGGTCCAGGTGTTGAGGCGCGCCAGCAGGGCGGAAGCCCGCAGCATGTAAAACGCCAGCAGGACCGCCGCCGCCAGCCCAAAGCCGATCCCGGGCAGATTGAGCCGGAGTAGCGAGGGTTGGTAGGCGCCGACCGTGAAGAAGGCGCCGACCAGCACCAGGGCCAGGGCACTCCAGACATTTACTGGCACTGCCTGTTGACGGCGATAGCGTTCCCAGGCGGTGATCGCCACCAGCCCCAGGTACTGGACCAGCAGGGCGACCGCGATATTCAGACGGGCGATTGCCAGGTAGTAGGCGAGCTGGACGCCGGCCACGCCCAGGGTGCCAAAGATCAGCAGGCCCGGCAACTCGGTGGGTCTGATGCGAAGGAGTGGCCTACCTGCTACGGAAAGTGAAATAAGGAGAAAGGCGAACGCCCATGCGATCCGGAGCTGGGCAAGGGCCAGGGGCTGAAATCCGAGTCCGAAGAGGGCCTTTACGGCGTTTCCCCCGGCCGCAAACAGGGCGGCGGAGCCCAATACCAGCAGGTACCCAGATCGGAGCGGGCTCAGCTGGGCAGGAGCCCTGAACCAAGAGTGATTGTCTTGACCAATATCCTCTTCGAAAGTACAGTATTGCTCGGCGACTATGGCCAGAGAGGTCGGAAGCGGACGGATGATCGAGCAGACGTCAGTCCAGATCTCGGCTTTGCGCGAGAGCTGGCACGTCGAACGTGAGCTCCGCTACGCCCGCCGGAACCGGATCCGCTACATCGACCGGATGCTGGATGAGCTCGAGATGTTGAACATGGCCGAGGAGACCCAGATGCCTCCTGACCTGGCCCTGCGAGTCCAGCGGCTGGCGGCCGAGATGGAGCACCCGCTCGGCAATCGGGCGCCCGAGGACCTGCGAATCCAGGAGTCGATGGACACCCTCTACGACCTGCAGGACGGACTCATGTTGACCCTGGAAGGCGTCCAGGACGAGGACGAAGGCTAAGGTTTTTCGGCAGACCTAGGACTTCTTTCCGCCGCTCTTTCCGCTGTTTGCGTTGCCATGGCTATCCCTGGCGCCGCCATTGCCCTTGTCCTTGCCGTTAGGCGATTCACTCTTGCGACTGGACTGGAGCTGCGCCACCAGGGCGCCCACGCCATCGTGTGCGTCCACGTCAGACTCGATTTTCTGAAGCACTGAATCCTGCCGGCTCCAGTTGCTCGCCAGGATGGCCTGGCTCGCCGGCCGGCCCTGCAAGTCGCGGGCGGCGGCCGCCTGCCGCTGCTGGTAGTCGTTGAGCAGGTTCTGGATGATGGCCTGGGTCGAGCCGCGGCCTTCGAGCTTGAGCAGCAAAGAGTTGACCCAGCCGAACGCCGTGCCCAGCACCGCTTTCGGATGGTTTCCGGTGATGAAGCCGTATACCGATGAGATGAAGGGGTCGATTACCGGAACAGGATGCGGGCCCGGATCGATGCGCTGCTCGGCCAGCAGGGTGTACGCGTTGAGCAGGTCAGAGTTCGCCTGCTGGAGCTCGCTCAAGCCGCGCTGGGTGGAATCGTGTTGTGTCGACCGGCCCAGACCGTCCCACCACGACTGAATCACATAGAGGAAGCTGTCGGCGCGGACCCCCTGGGGCTGATTCCAGAGAGTATCCACGGCCGATTCCGCGGGGTCCGGTGCATTCGATGCGGCAGCGGCGGTGATTGGTGTGGTCAGGACGAAGAGGGCGGTGAAACAGGCCAGCAACAGCCGTGCTGTTTTCGTGCGCAAACGCGCGATGACGGCTGCCATTGCGGCTCCTCTCAGATGATGCGTCACACACCTCATCCGGGCTCCCAAGCCCGGGTACCAACCTGCTAACAGACTCTCCTGCCGCGGTAACAGGCCGCCGCGGCAAGACCTCACCCGGACCCTCCCCCAAAGGGGAGGGAGATCCGTCTAGCGGATCAGGTTCTCGACGACAAGTGCTATGCCCTGGCCGACGCCGATACACATGGTCGCCAGGCCGTAGCGCCCTTGCCGGCGGGCCAGCTCGTGGACCAGGGTGGCGGTGATACGCGCTCCGCTGGCTCCCAGCGGGTGGCCCAGGGCGATGGCGCCACCGTTGACATTGACCCTCTCCTCGGCCAGACCGAGCTCGCGGATGCAGGCCAGCGATTGCGAAGCGAAGGCCTCGTTGAGCTCGACCAGGTCGATATCGTCCAGGTCGATGCCGGCCCTCTGCAGCGCCTTGCGGCTGGCCGGGACGGGGCCGATCCCCATAACCGAAGGATCTACGCCGGCGCTGGCCGCCGCCAGCACCCGGGCTTTAGGGGTGAGGCCCTGGGCCCTGGCAAAGGACTCGGACATCAGCACCAGGCAGGCCGCGCCGTCGTTCATGGGCGAAGAGTTGCCGGCGGTCACCGTGCCGCCGCTCTCGAAGACCGGCTTGAGCGCGGCCAGCTTCTCCAGGCTGGTGTCGCGGCGCGGTCCCTCATCCTGCTCGAAAAGGACGCCGTCGTCGAGCGCCACGGCGACCAGCTCATCCTTGAAGCGGCATGCGTCCTGCGCTGCGACCGCGCGGCGGTGACTCTCCAGGGCGAAACGGTCCTGGTCCTCTCGCGAGACGCGGTAGCGTCGCGCCACCTCCTCGGCGGTCTGGCCGAGGCTGATCGGCGGGTACCTTTCCGCCATTTTGGGGTTTACCATGCGCCAGCCCAGCGTGCTGTCGTGCAGGGTGCGTGGCCCTCTGGGAAATTCCTCGGGTGGTTTTTCCAGGATGAAGGGCGCGCGGGTCATGCTCTCCACGCCGCCCGCCAGGAAGACGTTGCCGTTGCCGGTCTCTATCTCTCGGGTCGCCGACACCACCGCCTGCATCCCGGAACCGCACAGCCGGTTCATGGTGGCCGCCGGAATCTCGACCGGCAGCCCGGCCAGCAGCACCGCCATCCGGGCAACGTTGCGGTTGTCCTCCCCGGCCTGGTTGGCGTCGCCCAGGTAGACGTCCTCGATGCTCGTCGGGTCGAGGCGGTTGCGTCGCACCGCCTCCGCCAGCACCAGCGCGGCCAGGTCGTCGGGCCTTACGCCCTTGAGCCGGCCCCGGTGCCGGCCGATCGGCGTGCGCAGGGCATCTACGATCACGGCTTTCTCCACGCTCCGATGCTAGCGCGACACTAAAATTGACGCACCGATGAAGCAATACGCGCAGGGCTACGACGCCGTCAACCTGGTCGCAGACCCGGTCCACGGCTACATCAAGATCACCAAGCGGGGCCACAGCGGCGCGGCCGCCGCCGAGCAGGACCTGCTCGACGACCCCTGGCTGCAGCGGCTTCGCCGCATCCACCAGCTGCAATCCGCCTGGTGGGTTTTTCCGGGTGGCGAGCATTCGCGCTTTCAGCACGCGCTGGGGGCGATGCACGTCGCCGGCGAATGGGCCCGCCAGCTCTATCCCAACCTCCAGAAAGTGGCCCGGGATACGCCTTCGCTGCCCTGCGTCGAGGAGACACTACGCGTGGCCGGGCTGGTGCACGACGTGGGACACGGCCCCTTTGGCCATTTCTTCGACCAGAACTACCTCGATGAGTTCTCGATCAACCACGAAGACATCGGCCAGACGCTCGTGCTCGGGGACCTTTCCCAGACCATTGAGCGTTTGCGCTCCAGCCCTTCCGGGCCGTTGGAGAAGGGCGAGATCGTCGACTCACACGCCGTTGCGGAGCTGATGGCGGCCGCGCCGCTGCCCGGTTGGACGCCGCCCCGCTGGGTCCGGCTGATGAAGGCCGTTCTCAACGGGGTGTATACCGCCGACAACATGGACTACGTACCGCGCGACGCATATATGTGCGGCGTAACCCTAGGTCCCGTCGACATCGCTCGTCTGATGCACTACTCGTTCCTGGGAGACGAGGGGCTGGTCCTGCATCAGCACGGCGCCCAGGCGCTTTTGATGTTCCTCAACGCGCGGCTCTACCTTTACAACACCATCTACCACCATCGCACGGTGCGCCGGATCGACATGCACATGCGCGAGATCTTCCGCGAGACCATCCGGCAGATCCTGCCCGGCGACCCCCAGATCGACCTGGAGCCCTACCTGCGCCTTACCGACTGGTCCCTGATCGAGACGGTCGACCGATGGCAAAAGGAACCGGGAACACTTGGCGAGCTCGGTCGCGAATGGGCCAGGATCGTGCGGCGGGAGCTCAAGTGGCGACTGATATTCGAGGACTACTACGAGTTTTCGAACCTGTCCGAGGACCTGCCTTTTTCGAGCCCCGGGCTCTATGAGAGTCGCATCCGAGCGGCACTACCGCCCGACCTGAAAGACGCCTCCTTCGAAGTCGACCTGGCCTCCGTCGATCCGCGACCACAGAACCCACTGAGTGATCCCTTCCCGGTCAAGGTGTACAACCCGACCAGCGACAGCGTGGAGCAGAGCGCGGTCGCCGATCTCTTTCGGCGGTTGCCCATCCGGACCACCTTTGTCCGTGTGTTCACCGACGAGACCGAGCGAGCAGAGGCGCTCCGCCGCTGCGTGGAGGCCGCCCTCTACCGGCGCGACGCCCCGATGGCGCAGGCGGTGCCCTGATGGCCGTCCAGCCGCAGGAGGCGATCCGCCCGCTCACCGTGCTGGAGCTGAACACCCGTATCCACGACCTGCTGGCCGCCCGCTTCCAGAGTGTCGCGGTCAAGGGGGAGGTCAGCGGCGTCTCGGTCAGTCGAGGGCACGTCTGGTTCACCCTCAAGGATCCGGGCGCCACCGTGGGCGCGGTCATATTCAGCTCGACCGCCCGCCGCCTGCCGTTTCTGCCGGAGAACGGGCAGGAGCTCGTCGCGACCTGCCAGGTGGATTTCCACGCGCAATCGGGGCGGCTCAACCTGGTGGTCAGCCGGCTCGACTACGACGGGGTGGGCAAGCTCAAGGAAGCCATCGAGCAGCTCAAGCGGCGCCTCGACGCCGAAGGCGCCTTCAGTCAGGAGCGCAAGCGAGCTCTGCCGTTCCTCCCGGGTTGCATCGCGCTGATCACCTCGCCCGGGGGCGCCGTCATCCACGACCTTCAGCAAACCATCTGGGAGCGATTCCCGAATGTCCGTCTGGTGGTGTACCCGGCGCAGGTCCAGGGAATGGCCTCGCAGCGCAGCCTGGTCGCCGCCCTCCGCCAGTGCGATGCCGACGCCGTGGCCGACGTCTGTATCGTGGCCCGGGGCGGCGGCAGCTTCGAGGAATTGATGGCCTTCAACCAGGAGGCAGTGGTGCGCGCCATCCAGGCTGTCCGGATGCCGGTGGTAACCGCGCTCGGACACACCTCGGACCGGACGCTTGCCGACCTGGTTGCCGATCGGGAGGCGCGGACGCCGACGGCAGCCGCCGAGCTGGTGGTGCCGGTCAAAGCAGACCTGATGCGCCTGCTCGCCGATCGTGGCCAGCGTCTGCAGCGGGCGGGGATGGCCGCCCTGGTCAGGCCCGCACACCAGCTCGAGACGCGCGCCCGTGAGCTCGGACGGCTGGGGATCGACGTGGCGGCCAGGCGGAAAGACCACCTGGCCGGCCTGGAGCGGATGCTTCGCCAGCGCGACCCACGCGAGGTGCTGCGTCTTAGGCAACGCTCGCTCGCCGAGGCAGGGGCTCGGTACGGTCGGATGGTCGCCTTCGTCCAGGCGCGCTTTGTTGTCGAGTCGGCGCGCGTAGGTGGGCTGGTGGACGGTCTTACAAGTTCAGCCTCTCGCACTGTCCACGATCGCGCCCGCGGGCTCGAAAGCCGGGAGCAGCGGCTGCGCAGCCTCGGTCCGCAAGAAACGCTGAAGCGCGGCTACAGCATCTGCCTGGACCAGGACGGTCGCACCGTGATCCGCGACGCCGCCCAGTCGGCGCCGGGCCGCCAGGTCGAGGTGGTGCTGGCGGCCGGCCGGCTGGACTGCACGGTGGAGCGGACTAAACCATGAGCGACATGGAGCAGCTGTCGTACGAGCAGGCCCTGGCCCGGCTCGATGAAACGCTCCGGACCCTGGAAGATGGAAAGATCAGCCTGGAAGACGCGATCGCCGCGGTGGCGCGGGGCCGCGAGTACTTGCAACTGTGCCAGCGCAAGCTCGACGAGGCACGGCAACGGATAGAGAGTCTTCCCGTGAGCGAGCCCGGTGATAAGGACGAGCCACCCCACCCCGCCACCATCGCCGAGCTTCGCGGCGAACGGGTCGACTCATCCCCGCGCGAGCCGCAGGGCGAGATACCCTTTTAGTCTTCGGCCCTGTCATCCCCCGGATGACGGGGCGTCGGGTGGCTGCCGTTCGACCTCGGGACGTGGCTGGCCGGGCCCAGTTCTAAAAACACCCCATTCGTGCAAAGACCGGCGGAGCATCTCGGGGGTCGTCTTGTAGGCGGCCGCGAGCTGCTCGAGATCGTCCTGGCGGAAGGTCACAACCGGGGTGTTGAAGTCCTGCCGCTGCTGCTGCAGGCGCGCCAGGTGGCGGGCCAGGATCGATCCCTGACGCTCGGGCAGTCCCTGGAGCTGGCTGAGGTCGATTGCGAGCTTGGGCGGAAGCGCGGGTTCCCCAGCGCCTTCGAGCTCTTCGGGCAGCAGCTGCGTTACCGGAACGCTGTAGAGGGTTGCGATCTGGTGCAGCCGGGTGACCGAGATATTCCGGTCGCCCCGTTCGTAGGCGGCCAGCAACGACCCCTTGAGTCGCTTGCTGGATAGCACTTCAACCTGCTGGAGAGTCAGGCCGCGCTGCTTGCGCAGGCTCCGAAGCCGTGCCCCGACTTTCCTCGAATAGCCGTTCATTAAGTCCCCCTTTGACTCTCTGTGCTCAGTCTATCGCAGAAAGAGACGTCCACAAAGCAAATTGTTATACGAATCCGGACGGTGGCGGGGGATTCGTCGCACCGACGACACCACCTTCCGTGGCCGCCATTATCGGCGGCGTCTCGCCCCTTGTCAAGTATTAGTTACTGTGGTGCCAGAACGGTTGACCGACGGTTCGGTCAGCCGCGGACGGGCTGCCGGGTCTCGTACGCCTCGCGAAAGCGGAGCGCGGCAGCGGCCGCGTCGCCCTGGGCCTCGAGCGTCCGGGCAAAGTCATAGGTAACCCGGGCCCGTAGCTCGGGAGTGCCGATCACAGCCGCGGACTCGAGCGCTTTTTCGAAGTGGGTGCGCGAATCGGCATGCTGCCCAGCCGCGTGTGCCACCCGACCGGCCACCCGCTCGCTCGCCACTCTGGCGATCGGGTCTTCAGAATGCTGGGCGGCGGCCAGCGCCCGTGACACCAGGCCCCGGGCACGCTCCAGGCCACCCGTTTCCAAAGCGGACTCAGCAGCACCCGCCAGCAAGGTGGGCAGCAGCTCGCGCTCATTGATGCGCTCGAGCTGTTCTATACCCGCCTGGAACAGAGGTTCGGCCTCTTTCGCGCGTCCCTCGCGGAGCAGCATCTCGGCCATGTTGTTGCGGAGCTGGGCGCTCATCCTGACATCCTCGAGCGTTTCGAAGATGCGCAGGCTGCGTTGTGCATACCCGAGCGCTCGGGTAACCTGGCCCGTCTGATGGAAGGAGAGCGCCAGACCTTCGTAGATGCCGGCCAGCGCCGGCATGTCGAGGACCTGCTCGGCGGCCTCGATCGCGGCTTGATAGGCGGCGATCGCCTCGCCGGCTTCGCCGGCAACGTAGTGCAGATCCGCCCGATGCCGGAGGATGCGGGCCTTCAACACGGGATCTTTGAGTTTGCCGGTCTCAAATGTCTCCAGCGCGCGATCAAACCAGCGGCCGGCTTCGCCTGGGCGCCGCAGCAGGTAATAGGCGCGCCCCATGGAGTCGAACAGCTCCACCTGCAGCGCGGTCCAGCTCGAGCGGACCGCGGTTGCGATCGCCTCTTCGATCACTGGGATGGCTTTGGCGGCCTGGCCTTCGCGAAGCCAGGCCCCGGCCAGGATGAGCTGTCCGCGCGCCCGCGCGTCTTGTGAGATGGGGCGGCTGAGCAGCTGTTTCATCAGGTGCTGGGTCCGGGCAGGGTCGCCCTGATGCAGCCGGGTTTCGGCCTCGGTCAGCACAAGCTCAACCGCGGCCGTGGAGACCTCCGGGTCCTCGAGGAAGTACTCGATCGGCTGCTGGAGGCGCTCGGCGATGATCCGCAGAGTATGGGTCGAGGGTTGCGCCCGGCCCAGCTCGACCTGGTTCAGGAAGGCCCGGCTGAAGTCGCTGCCGGCGACCGCCGCCAGGCTCAGGCCGAGATTCTGGCGGGCCTGCCGGATTCGGGTTCCGAGGGGTTGGCCCGGCCCGGAGTTCGGCCGTGCCGGGCGGCCCCTACGCCGCTTGTTAAGCAAGGACTACAGTCTAACAAGCCCTGCTTAACATGCAAGAGGTCTGAAAATGCCGCTTTACGGCCAGAGCACTTCCGCGCACGCCATGACAGCGGCCGCCAGGGCCAACGCACACCACAGGTTCAAAAAGCGCCGCAACTGACCCACCTCCAGGACAGGCGGCTCGCGGCACGTCGAGCCTATCCATGGCCTACGTTAGGCAGGGATCGAAATCAGCAGGGTGACGGGCCGTAACGGATTTCGTAATCCTGGTCGCGGTTTTCGATTCGGGGCCGGCCAGGATCGGCGGATTCGGCCCGAATACGGCCCGTATAATCGGTTCCTTCGGTTGTCCCCGTAGCTCAGCCTGGATAGAGCACCGGCCTCCGGAGCCGGGAGCACAGGTTCAAATCCTGTCGGGGACACCAGCCTTCTCGTTGGCCAGCTCAGATACGAGAACTTTCTAGAGGGGGGTCGCGACTTGACCCCTGTGCCTCACGCCTTCACGCGTTTCCCTGATGCCGCGGACCTCTCGATGGCGGCGATTACTTCGTGGCGGCGGACAGCGTCGGCGAAGTCTGGCACCGTGTGAGTCCCGTTGTCGATGTCTGCCGCGAACGAGGCGTAGACACGCCCCACGTTGAAGGCAGGGGCTCCTTCCAGGCTCGCCAGCGTGGGCCATTTCTGTGTCAGCGCGGTGGGGACAGCAAGCTCGGCGGGCTCGTTCCGCCCCTGAGCTCCCGCGACGGTCATGGGAAAGATTTCAGGCAGTGCGGCGTCAGCGGTGATCCGGAGGGTACCGTCGGTCCCGTTGATCTCCCAGAGGAACCCGGTACCGCCGGCCACTGCCTCACGGATGTGGACGCTGGCAGTCGCCCCGGACGTTAGGGTGCCGATCACCGCGATCTGGTCGGCCGCCGTTTTCACGATCCGCTCCCCGGTCTCTTCTATGGTAATCAGTGGCCTGCGAATATCCGACACGGCTGACAGGTCGACGAACTCGCCCAGCACGTAATTCAGCATGTCCAGGCTGTGGCCGAGGGGGACCGTGAGCAGGTTGGCCCCGTTTGCCTTGTCGAGCATGTAGGCGTTGGGCCGTCCCACCACGTCGCCCGGAATCGAGAGTCCGACCATGGTCGTTGACAGGACCTCGCCGACGTATCCATCTCGGAGCAGCTGTTGGACGAACTCGACCGCCGGGGCCTGGCGGGCCTGCAACCCGACGACCGTGCGCACCCCCTGCTTGGCAGCGAGCGCGGCCATCTCTCGCGCGTCGTCCAGGTCGCGGCCAAGGGGCCACTCGCAGTAGACGGCCTTGCCGGCGGCAAGTGCGGCGGAGACGAGCTCTCGATGGTGCGGGACCTTGACCGTAACGGCGACCACGTCGATGTCTGGCCTGGTCACCAACTGCTCGTGGTCTGAGAACACCGCGCTGACCCCGAACATTTCGCCTGCTGCGCGCGCGGATTCTGCGCTACGCGCGCTGAGTGCCCGGATCTCGTAGCCCGGCAGCGCGCGCAGTGCCGGGATATGGGCGGTGGCGGCCCAGCCCCGGACGGGGCTGACTCCGACGATGCCAACGCCCAGCGTCGATTTAGGGATTGCCAGGGCTGATGTAGTCGGGCGTGCTTCTGTCCGGGGCATCTAAAAACCGAGCACCTCGTCGACCAACACCACCGTGATCCGCCCCGGGGTGATCTCCCGGTTGATAACGAGAAGCTTGTTCACGGCGCTGTGTATGCCATACGCAGCCTGGGCGCGGGCGTCTTCTAGCCGATACGCGTATTCGTTGATGCGGAGCAGACCTTGCTCGAGGTCGGGCACGATCTTCTGCGTCCCGACGACGAGAATGACTCGTCCGGCGCCGCTGACATAAGGCCCGAGCTGACTGCCGCTCATGGAAGCCGCGAGCAGCGACCCGGTCTCAGTGACCGCATGGACGCTCCCGAGCATGACATCCGGCGCCGCGCCGAGGCGGCGAATCTCGTGGGCCTCGGTCTCCCGATCCATGCTCCAGATCCGCGGGCGGAGCGCCGCGTAGCGACCGGACTTTTCGATCTCGTACGTGATACCCAGCACGTCGAGCGTTTGCGATGCCCCCTGGTGCACCGGGGAGGAGTCCGGGATGAGGTCCAGGACGATCCGCTTTGCCGCGGCGGCGTCCGACGCCCGGAGGACCGTGATTCCATTCGCCTCGAGGGCGGCCATGGTTCTTTTCACTCGGACGTCGTTCGCCCTGGTGCCCCACCGCCGGGTAAGCGATCCATCCGGGTCGACTTCGACTTCTTTGATCATCCGCAGCCTCCTTCCGGTAATCGATATACTTGCAAACACAAGCATTCTACCTTCTGGTGATTGCATATGCAAGTACCTTCAAAACCGGACGCCGCTGCACATTTGGATCGGATCCTGGCGAGGGAGGTGCCGGGCAGGCGCGGCCTGCAGGCGTGGGACGCGCTGCTCCGGGCCCACGCCACGCTTTTGCGCCAGCTTGAGACCGATCTCGAAAGCAAGACCGGTCTGGCCCTGGCGGACTTCGACGTGCTGGCTCAGCTGGCCATTGCTGGAGGTTCGCTGCGGATGACAGAGCTGGCGGACCACGCTCTCATCTCGCGCTCCGGCATGACTCGGCGCGTCACCCGGCTCGCTCACGAAGGCATGGTGCGTCGTGCCCACGCCGATGCCGACGGGCGCGGTGTCGTGGTCCAGTTGACAAAGTCCGGATTGGCCCGTCTGACCGTGGCAGCTCCGGTCCACATACGCGGAGTTTCCGATCTATTCCTTACCAAGCTGGACGACCAGGAGCTGGCCGTTCTCGAGAGCGCCCTCGCAAAGGTCACCCTCGACTGCAACTTTGGCTAGGGCGTAGGCGGCGAGCGGGGTGGGGACACCACCCTCGCAAGCTGTGCAGAATTGATCTCATGTCGCAACAAGAGGTTGACGAGTATTTGGCGAATCTCGAGGAGCCCAAACGGACCACCCTGCAAGAGCTGCGGCAGACCATTCGTAGCATCGTTCCCGAAGCGGAAGAGGGCATCTCGTATGGGATGCCCGCGTACCGACTCCGGGGCAAGGTCATTGCTGGATTCGCCGCGTTCAAGAACCACCTCAGCTACCTGCCGCACAGTGGGTCCGCATTTGCCGAGATACCTGATGACGTCGCCGGCTACGTGACGTCCAAGGGTGCCTTGCAGTTTCCGATCGAGCGGCCACTCCCCAGGGCGCTCGTCAAGAAGCTAATCGCAATCCGTCTCAGGCAGGTAGGTCAGCGCTAATTGCGCGGAATCCCAGGTGCTCATCTCGTGACCACCGGCGGCATTTCCCGATTCGTAAGGAGGTTAACGTGCGAAACTACGGCGCATCCAGCGGGATATCGGGCGGCGCGTATTTCATCGCGTTTTTTGGCGCCGCCGTCTATTTTGTCCAGCAAGCCCATTCCTTTGGCGATGGACTGTTGGGGATATTGAAAGCCATCGTCTGGCCAGCCGTGCTGCTGTACCACGTGTTGGGGTTCTTGCACGCTTAGTCCGACTCGCCCCGCGGCCTAGGTCAGCGGCGGGGCGACCTGGCCGACACCGGTCGGCGGGCCGCCCGGGCCCGGTTGCCCGTCCAGCGACTTGCACGGCCTCGCCTGGTTGATCTGCGAGCGCGGGACGCGGTAGCGCTGTAGCTGGCCATCTATCAGGAGGTCCATGGAGACATGGCCGCCGAACCAGTTCGTGAACTGCTTGCAACTGACCGAGGCGCGTGGATAGTACCGCAGCTTTGCCGGGATCGGGTTGTGCATGCCGCTCGAGCCCATGAAGAGAAGCCGGCGGTCGGTCAGGCAGGCGAAGTAGCGGTGCCGGATCTTCATGAATACGATATCGCCGAGGGGGACCTCGTCGATCAGGTAGGCGAGCCAGAGCGGCAGTCGCTGCTCACACCAGAAGGCGGTCTCGATCCGCTCGCCGTGCTCGAGAAGGGGCTCGAAGAAGGCGATCACCGTCTCTTGCTTCGGAATGAATAAAGGCATCCGCGATGCCTACCATACTCTCGGCCGAATGCAAGAGACGATTCCCATTCTTCACCAGCGCATCCGCGCCTGCACCAGGTGCGTCATCGCCGGCTATCTGCCGGTAGCCGGGCCGGTCGTCAGCGGGCATCGCGACAACCAGGTGATGCTGATCGGCCAGGCGCCCGGCCTGGTCGAGGAAGCGCGGCGGGTTCCATTTCAGGGTCGCTCCGGCAAGCTCTTGATGCGCTGGCTGGCCCGGGCCGGATACCCGGACGAGTCAACCGCGCGCCGGCACGTCTACATGACCGCCATCACCAAATGCTTTCCGGGCAAGAGTGCCGGATCGAGCGGCGACCGGCGGCCGAGTCGGGCCGAGGTGGAGCTCTGCCGACCCTGGCTCGACCAGGAGCTGGCCCTCCTCCGGCCGGCGGTGATCGTTCTGGTTGGCGGACTGGCCCATGAACGCTTCCTCCCGGGCCGGCCGCTCAGCGAGCTCGTCGGTCGAGTCTTTAGCAGCTCGGGGAAGCCGGTCTCGTTGCGCACTCGAAGCCGGCCGGTACTGGTTCCTTTGCCACACCCGTCTGGGGCGAGTCGCTGGTTGAACGATCCGTCGAATCGAGTCCTGGTCGACCGGGCCCTCGACAACCTGCGGCTCCTGGTGCGGGCCTACCTGCCCAAAAGTTGACCGGCCATCTAGCCCCCGCCTAAACTTCCGACAACGATGGGGGACGTCCGGGACGCGGTTGAACCCGAGGAAGCACCCGCCACGCCGGCTCTGGAGCCCGGGGAGCAGCTGGCGGGCAAGTCTGCCGATGACATCCTGGCCTCGATCTTCGCGCCCGTCCCTGAGGCCAGTCCGCTGGAGCAGCTGGAGCAGACGCTTCGCCACCCCAAGCGGCTCATCTACATCGCCATGTCGAACCGCAACTTCTACTGGCGGATGCACATCTCCAAATTCGTGCTCGATCAGGGATACGTTCCCCTCAACCCGTTCATGCTGTTCGACTACTACCTGCTCCACACGGTTTCCAAGCAGCTGGTACGCGAGGCCATCAACAATCTGCTCTCTCGCTGCGACGAGGTCTGGGTATTCGGCCGGATGAGCCTGGGGGTCAAGGTCCAGGTCGGGATCGCCAAGCGGTTGAAGAAAATGCTCCGCTTCTACGATATCGCCGACCTGCCGGAGCGGATGGTTCGGATCTCGGAAAAGCTGGCTCAGGAAGAGAGCGGAGGCGAGGGCTGATTTAAGCCCGACGGAGCCGAGGGCCGATCCAGGCCCGAGGCGTGCCCACCGGCCCAAAGCGCGCGTCGCAACGCGCGCGATAGAGGTGTCGGCCCGCCGGCCCAAAGCGCGCCCCGTACGGCGCGCGATAGAGGCGTTTCATATCCGAGTTATCAGATCGCGCTCCAGGGTCTCGCGTGCCTTCAACACGAGCTGGCGCAATGCCGGCCGCTCCACCACCGCCCATTCAACCTGTCGCAAGGCGCTGTAGAGGCCCTTGAGGGCCTTGACGGCATCGCCCATGTCAACCCCGAACGGCGGCCGGATCTCGGTCAGCGGGGTGGCGCTGCACCAGTCGTAGGTGAAATTCACATAGTCCGTGGACAGGGGGCGCAGGTTCTCCTCGCCCTTCTCCTTCTCCCTGGCGGAGAACCGGTAATAGATGATGCGCAGGCGCTTCTGGGCCAGCGCAACTCCGCTGGTCGGCAGCCGCTGCCGTTCGCGGGGCCGGTCGCGGTTGCGGTCCTCGGCCGTAACCATTACCAACGAGGCGGCGAGCTCGGCCGGGGTCAACTCCTCGAGCCAGCCATCCTCGATCGCCTGACTGATGATCAGGCTGTTCTCCCCGTAGATCCGGGAAGCGAGCAGGCCCTTTGGGGTCGGGACCAGGTTTTCCAGGAAGCCGAGCTCCTCCAGGATGCTCCGTAAGGCGACCATCCGCCGCCTGTACTCGCCCTCGCTGCGTTCGGCGTCGTGTTCCGACGTGCGGACTCGGGCCTGCAGGTCGCGCAGCTGCTGGTGATGCTGTTTGTGTTCGTTGAGGTATTGGCAGCGCCGGCAGGGTAGCTGTTGCAGCTTGTGCTGAAGTTGGGCGACTTCTTCCCTGAGCTCGTTAAGGGTCTTGCCACCCGGGTCTTTAGTGGCTCGGCGGCCGCCCCTGCGCCCGCGTTGCCAGTGCTCGCGCCGAAGCCGCCGCATGCGTGCGCGCAGGGACGCGATCTCGTCTTCGGCATGCGTGAAGGACGAGATCGTCCGTTCGGTGCAGCAGGGGTCGCCCTGCTGGGCGAATCGACCGCTGGAGAGGTCTGCCAGACGCTGTTCGAGAATCGAGACCCGGCCGTCGAGCGCACGCCTGGCCACCATCTTCTGGTACTGGCCGAACGACCGCTCCATCAGCTCGTCGGCTTCCTCGGGCCGGTAATAACGCAGCAGGTTCAGCGCCATGTTGTATGTCGGAGCGAACTTGCTTTCGACCGTCATCTCCTCGCCGGTGGCGGCCTCGTAGATGGTGCCGATGTCGACGTCCGGTTCCTTGAGGATGATGCCGTGTCCGATCGGGTCGATTCCGCGGCGCCCAGCTCGGCCCATCAGCTGGGTGAGCTCGCCCGAGGTCAGCGGCTGGAAGTTCTGCCCGTCGAATTTGGTGAACGAGGAGACCACCACTGCCTTAGCCGGCATGTGGATGCCCAGTGATAGCGTCTCGGTGGCGAAGACCACCTTGATCAAACCCTGCTGAAACAGCACCTCCACCACCTCCTTGAGATAGGGGAGGAGACCCGCATGGTGCATGGCCAGCCCCCGGCGCAGGAGATCCGCGTCCAGCAGCTGCCGGTAGAGCTCGACCTCGTCCCGGTCCTCGACCTGGGCGAGCCGCTCCGTCACGATTCGGTCGATCACCTCTTTCTCCGCGGCTGTGGTCAGGTCCAGGCCGTGTCCGGCGCAACGGGCCAGGGCTTCCCGGCATCCGCGGCGCGAGAAGATGAAATAGATTGACGGCAGGAACTCGCGGGCCCGGAGTCTCTCCACGACGGGGAGGAGGTCGTTCTCCGGTGGTCTCCGCATCTGGGCCAGGCGGTAGTCAACCGCCGACTCCGCCTGAGCTTTCGCCCGGGTGTCGCGGGGGATCCCGCCGGCGGGGTCGAGCAGCGGATAGAACTCGTTTCGCAGGGCCAGCCAGAGCCGTAGATCGACCGGCCGCTTGCGCACGCTCACGGTGGCGATGTCGCCTCGCTGCAGGGTCATCCACTCAGCCACCTCGGCGAAGTTGCTGATGGTCGCGGACAGCCCGATCAGCTTGATGTGAGGTGGCGCCTGGATGATGATCTCCTCCCAGACGGCGCCCCGGGGAAAGTCGTCTATGTAGTGGATCTCGTCCAGGATCACGTACCGGACCCGGGCAAGGCGCTGCGGGTCCTCGTAGATCAGGTTTCGGAGGATCTCGGTCGTCATCACCACCACGGGCGCTGCCGGGTTGATCGTGTTCTCGCCGGTGACCAGGCCGACCCATCCTTCCCCATGCAGCCGGACATAGTCGCGGTACTTCTGATCGGAAGACGGCGTAGTCCGCGATCACCGTCTTGCCCGAGCTGGTGGGCGCCGACACCAGGACTCCCTGGTGGCCTTCGAGCTTTTCTATGGCCTCCACCTGGAACGGGTCCAGGGGCCAGGGGAGGGTAGCCTGGAAGGCGTCTATCAGCGACCGCGACGATTCAGCGAGAACGGGATCGCTCAAGTACTAGCGCCGTCGCAATGGCCCGATCAGCTGCGCGGTGGGTTCGCGGTCGCGGTCCTTCAACCAGCGCTGCCGGGTCTCCTCGACGTCCTCGGTGTAGCGCTGCCGGCACCGGCGCATAGCCTTGGCCACCGCCATCCGGACCAGCGGTTCCGGACCCCGGGCCAGGCGCTCGAGCGTTCCCTTCGCCGCCGGCCAGTGGAAGGATCCGATCGCGGATGAGAATGCCATGGCTGTGTTCCAGCGGACAATCTGGTCGCGATCGTTCGACCACTCGCGCAGATATTTGAGGGTGGCCTTGGGATCGACCCGCAGCATGCCGTCGCCAAGCGCGAACGGACCGAGGTTGCGGCGGACGTAGGGGGTCGGGTCGCGCAGGAGCGGCTCCAGGATTCGCATCAAGTCCGGTACTCGGTCGGGCTTATCCCGGCGCGCGGCGTACTTGACCCCGAGGACCACGGCCCGACGAAGGTTCTCTGACCGCGATGACCGCCACTCCTCACAAATTGTCCGAATCCGTTCGAAGTCGCGGTCGAGCAGTGTGCCGAGCAATCCGGCAGCGGCTTCCCGGACCTCCCAGTGCGGGTCGTCGGCCAGGACCTCGGCCATTTGCAACACACCCGTCCGGTCGGATGGATAGCGGTCGGCGAGGAGCAAGCAGGCGACCTGGCGCGCGGTCGGCGATGCGGAGCTGGCGAGGATATCGATCCACCTGGTGATCTTTCCGGACTGCGAGGCGAGCGCAACCGCCATCGTCTCGCCGACCTGCTGGCGGAGCGCGGCCGGGCTTCCCGGCCGGCCGTGATGGAGCTGGCCGTCGAGTGCTGCCACCACACCGTTCGGGTCGTCCCGGGCGAGCGCTGCCAGCACCTCGGAGACCGGGCCCTTCTCCATGCTGCCCATGGCCTCGCCCTGGCGGGTGGCGGGCGTCACGTCCTCAGCACCTCGATCCGGCTGTGTTGCAAAACGGCTCCTTCGTTGTGATCTTCGACGTAGTCCACGATCTTGCTCAGAATTTCATTCGCATGCCGGGCATCGTCGGTGACGCAGCTGACGCCGATCGAGAGTGTCTGCCACCGGTCCTGGTCCGACACCTCGGCGACGCTGACGTTGAACCTATTCCGGATGCGCTGCACAAGCGAGCGGCTTACCTGACGTTTCCCCTTGAGACTGTGATTGTCTGCCAGGTGGAAGCCGAGCTCGCAGGTGCCCACGACCACCCCTACAGGATACGGAGCTACGGGGCGTCGCCCCACCCGGGCGAGCGTTTGAGACGTGCTGCGAAGCGAGCGTTTGAGGTGTCGGGGCGCGGGACGTGCCATGGGCCCGGCCGAGTTGGACGTATAGTGCTGCCATGAACGCGATCGCCCGGCCCGAGCCGACGCCAGGCATGGCCGAGCTACCGGACACCATCCCTGCGTTGTTCCAGGTGACCGCTGCCCGCCGCCCGGACGCACCCGCGCTGCATTTCAAGGCCGGCAACCAGTGGGCCTCGGTGAGCTGGCGGGAATACGCTAATGCCGTCGGCCGTCTGGGCAACGCCATCCTGAACGAGGGTCTCAGCCCCCAGGACCGGGTCGCGATCTGGTCGACCAACCGTCCACAATGGCAGATCGCGGACCTCGGCATCCTGCATGCCGGGGCGGTGACGGTGACGGTCTATCCAACCCTTGCTCCCGATCAGGTGACCTACCTGCTCCACCACTCCGAAGCGAAGGTCCTGATCGTGGCCGACCGGGACCTGCTCGACCAGATCTCCGGACTGCGCAACGAACTCCCGGCCCTGGAACGGGTGATCCTGATCGAAGGCGATCCGCCGGAGCTGGACGGCTGGGTGATCACCTGGACGGAAGCACTGCGCCGGGGTGACGCATTCGCTCGCAACCGCCCGGGGCTGCTGACCAGCCGGTGGAAGGCGGTGCGGCCTGACGATATGGCCAGCCTGATCTACACCTCCGGCACGACGGGAACCCCAAAGGCGGCCGTCCTCACGCACCGAAACCTGACCTGGACGGCTGAGGACACGCTGGAATGCTTCCCCGGCTCGGCCCAGGACCGCGTGGTTTCCTACCTTCCCCTGGCTCACGTCCTGGAACGGGTGGTGAGCGAGCTGCGACAGCTCTGCACGGGCTGCGAGGTCTATTTCTGTCCGAATACGAACCAGGTGATGGAGATGGTGCGTGAGGTGCACCCGACCTATTTCACCTCTGTGCCGCGCCTCTGGGAAAAAATCTACGCGGGCATTCAGGTAAGGCTGGACGCGGTTCACGGGCCGCGCCGGCTGATCCGCGACTGGGCGCTCGGGGTGGCGGCCCGCAGGACGGCCGCCTACGAGGCGCGCCGGCCAGCATCCGGTCTCCTGCGCCGGCAGTGGGAACTGGCCGACCGGCTCGTCTTCAAGGGAATTCGAAAAGCCCTGGGCTTCGATCAGATCCTGATCTGTGTGAGCGGATCGGCGCCGATATCGCCCGAGATCATCCGCTTCTTCTACGGGATCGGTCTCGAGATCCTCGAAGGTTATGGCCTGACCGAGACCACCGCGCCCGCCACCTTCAACCGGCCCGGGGAAGCGAAATTCGGGACGGTGGGAGTGCCTCTGCCAGGGGTTGAGGTTCGAATCGCCCAGGATGGAGAGATCCTGGTTCGCGGCAACAACGTTTTCGCCGGCTACTACAAGGATGCGAAGGAGACGGGGGAGACGCTCGCCGACGGATGGCTGAAAACGGGCGACATCGGTGAGCTCGACGCGGACGGCTATCTCAAGATCACGGACCGCAAGAAGGACCTGTTCAAGACCTCCGGAGGAAAATATGTCGCACCCGGAGCGATCGAGAACATGCTGAGCGGCCGTGCCGGGATTGCCCACGCAGTCGTGCTCGGTGAAAGCCGCCCCTTCGTGGCGGCGCTGATCACGCTCGACCGCGAGGCGACGAAGGCGAAGGGAGCGAACGACCGATCCATACAGGATCTGGTCGGTGAGGCGATCGGCAAGGTCAATCGAAGCCTTTCCCACCCGGAACAGATAAAAAAATGGAAGATCCTGGACGGCGACTTCACAGTTGGCGACGAGCTGACACCAAAGATGTCCGTGAAACGCAAACGGGTCGCCGAGAAGTACCGGGCCGAGATCGACGCGCTCTACGCCGAGAAGAAGACTGCCTAGCTAAGCCGGCTACAGCCCAGCCAGGCTTGCTGACAAGTCATCCCGTACTTAGCGCAAACGCAGGTATGGATTTCCCACCCGCTCCGCACCAATCGTGGTATTGGGGCCATGGCCCGGATAGACGACGGTGTTGTCGGGCCGCACCAGCAGCTGGCCGTGGAGGCTGAGCACCATCTGCTGAGGGCTCGACCCGGGAAGATCAACCCGGCCGATTTTGCCGGCCAGGAGCGTGTCGCCGGTAAATAAATGGTTTCCCACCCTGAAGCTAAGGCCGCCGGGCGTGTGTCCCGGGGTCAATAGGACCTCGAGCGAGAAGCTGCCGAAGGGGAGGCTGTCGCCGCCGATCAGGTATCGATCGGCTGACTTCAGCAGTGCCGTTGCGTCTGCCAGGTGCATCGCCGTGGGCGCCCTGGTCGCCGACTTGACTTCCTCCTTGGCGCCGGTGTGGCCCGGATGGGCGTGCGTGAAACAGATCCAGCGAACGGTCAGCCCCTTCAGCTGGGATAGGATCTTCGGCGCGTCCCCGCCCGGGTCGATCACGATCGCCTCTTTGGTGTCCGAGCAGCCCAGGACGTAGCAGTTGACGTCCTTTTCGCCGACGTGCACCTTCTGGATGGAGAGACGAGCCACGAGACAAGCGTACGTTGTTAGGCTTGTACGGATGGCCGAACGGCAGCTGGTGAAATACACCTTCTGGAAGGTCCCGGGCGAGGTCCTCGGCTGGCCGGACGACAGGCGCACCGAGGCAGCCGCAGAGCTGGCCGCCGGGCTCGATGAGAGAGCTGCGGGAACGCTCCTCACCTACAGCACGGTCGGGATGCGAGGCGACTGCGACATGCTGGTCTGGCAGGCGGCCGATACTCTCGACCTCATCCAGCAGGCGGAGTCGGCCTGGCGCGCGACCGCCCTGGGCGCCCGGCTGACCGTTGCGCATTCTTTTCTCGCCATGATGCGGCCGTCACCCTACCTCGGCCGCCACCGCCACCCGGACCAGGAGGGGCGTCGCACCCGGCTCCAGCCAGCCGGCGGCCGTTACCTCTTTGTCTACCCCATGGTGAAGAAGCGGATCTGGTATCGGCTCCCCTATGAGCGGCGCAAGGCGATGATGGTCGAGCACTTCGCCATCGGCCACCGCTACCCGCAGGTCAAGATCAACACCGCGTACTCATTCGGCCTCGACGACCAGGAGTTCGTCGTCGCCTTCGAGTGCGACGAGCCGGCAGCCTTCCTCGACCTGGTGATGGAGCTGCGTGAATCGCAGGCATCGCGCTACACCGAGCGGGAGACCCCCATCTTCACCTGCGTGCGGATGGAGCCGCGTCGCGCGCTCGACCTCGCCCTCGGGCTCCGGATCGCGGACCCATTGACGGCGGGGCTGGCGCGCCAGGTCAGCGTCGTTTCCGGATGAGGGTACTGCAAGAACCGGCCGCGCGCGGTCGCGAGAATCCTGCCCTGCCCAGCCCGCCCCCGATTGTCCGGGCGGCACGCTGCCAGCCGGTGGAACGCACACCCGTGTGGTTCATGCGGCAGGCGGGTCGCTCGCTTCCCGAGTATCGAGCGGTCCGCGAACGCCACGACATCTTCAGCATCTGCCGCAACCCTGAGCTGTGCGCGCAGGTAAGCCTGCAACCGGTCAGCCGGCTGGGTGTGGATGGGGCCGTCCTTTTTGCCGACATCATGCTGCCGATCGCGTTCGGCCTGGGAGTCGACCTCAAGCTGGTCGAAGATGTGGGACCGGTGATCGATCGCCCGATCCGGTCCGCCGCCGACGTGGAGGCGCTGAGAGCCACGCCCATGGTGGAAGCGGTGCCATTCGTCCTGGAAGCAATCCGGATCCTGCGCCGCGAGGTCGACCCCGCCGTCGGGGTGATCGGGTTCAGTGGCGCGCCATTCACGCTCGCGGGCTACCTGATCGAGGGTAAGCCGTCGCGCGATTTCCTGCGGACCAAATCCATGATGTACAGCGAACCGCGACTGTGGGGAGCCCTGATGGACCGGCTGACCGAGATGGTGCTCGACTACCTGCGGGCCCAGGCGGCGGCCGGCGCCCACCTGGTCCAGCTCTTTGACAGCTGGGTGGGGACGCTCTCGGCCGCCGACTACCAGGAGTTCGCGGCACCCTGGGTGACCAGGATCTTCGACGGTTTACGCTCGGACGGGATCCCGGCGATTCACTTCGGCACCGGCAACGCGGCCCTGATTCCGGCGATGCGCGACGCCGGGGGCGATGTCATAGGTCTCGACTGGCGCGTCGACCTGGGCGCGACCTGGAAGCACGAGCTGGGCTACACGCGAGGCGTACAGGGAAACCTGGAGCCGGCCGCAATGCTCGGTCCCTGGTCGGTGATCGAGTCCAAAGCCAAAACTATCCTCAAGGGTGCGGCCGGCCGGCCCGGTCACATCTTCAACCTGGGGCACGGCGTGCTGCCGGCCACCCCGGTCGAGCACCTGCAGCGCCTGGTGGAGCTTGTCCATGCCGGCTGAGCGGATTGCCGTTCTGCTGATGGCCTACGGAAGTCCCAACAGCCTTGAGGACGTCGAGCCTTACTACACCGACATCCGGGGCGGGCGGGCGCCGTCGCCGGCCGCCCTCGCCGAGCTTCGAGAGAAATACCGAACCGTCGGTGTCCCGACCCCGCTGCTTGCCGTATCGACCAGGCTCGCTGGACGGCTCCAGGAAAGCTTGAATCACGGATCCGCGGGACAGAAGTTCACCGTTCACCTGGGGATGAAACACTGGACTCCTCGCATCTGGGAGGCCTTCGAGGAGATCGCCTCGACCCGGGCGGAGCGGGTGGTGGCCCTGGTGCTCGCGCCGCATTACTCGAAGATCAGCACCGGCGGATATCGGGATCGAGTACAGAGGGCCATCGACCAGTCGGGTAGACGCATCGACCTGGACTTTGTAGAGAGCTGGCACCTGCTGGATGGATACCTGGAGGCTCTGGCGGATCGGGTTTCGGCGGCGCGGCAGCAGTTTGCCGAGCCGGACCAGGTGACGGTGGTGTTCACCGCCCACAGCCTGCCCGCGCGCATCCTCAACGAAGGCGACCCGTACCAGGACCAGCTACTCGAGACCTCCGAAGCCGTCGCCGGGCGGGCGGAGGTCGATCGCTGGCGCTTCTCCTTTCAGAGCCAGAGCCAGACGGGCGAGCCCTGGCTCGGACCGGACCTGCTCGACACCCTGAAGCGGCTGAACGAGAACGGCCAGCGGCAGGCGCTCGTCGCCCCGGTCGGTTTCATCGCCGACCACCTCGAGATCTTGTTTGACATCGACGTCGAGGCAAAGCAGAGGGCCAGCGAGCTCGGGATGGATCTGCGCCGGATCCCGATGTTGAATGACGACCCACGCCTGGCGGATGCGCTCGCCTCACTGGTGCTCGCCCGCCTCCAGAAGGTACCGGCGGGCTAGCGGACTCCCTCGAGCAGGACCTGGCGGAGCGCCTCCAGGTGTTCGAACTCTTCCATGCTGGGTCGCGCCGCCTTCAGGGTATGCGGGTACTTGACCTTCTGCAGGGCATCGACCAGGGCGTTGACCTGGCCTTCGGTCAGCTTGTAGTCGTAATAGGTGACTCCCTGCCTGGTGATGGGCAGCTGGTGGATCGGCGCTTGAATCGGTTGGGGCGGCTCGGTCTCTGCCAGAAGGTCCGGGATCTGGTTCGTTTCCCGGAACAGCTCGGCCGATCCGGTCAGTGCCACCCGCTTAAACACGGCTCGCGACCGGTTGCTCTTTTACCTCGACCTCGGGCGCGTGCTCCCGCTTGATGACCGCCTTGGCCAGGGCACGGTAGGCATTCGCTCCCTCCGAGCTGCCCGCGTACTGAAGGATCGACATCCCGGCGAGTGGGGTCTCGGCGAACCGGATGCTGTCCTTGATCACCATGTCGAAGACCAGGTCGCCGAACCGCTCGCGGACCAGCTCGAGCACTTCCTGCGAATGCAGTGTGCGCGACTTGTGGATGGTTGCCAGGATGCCGCTGATACGGAGCCGCGGGTTGAGCTTGGCCCGGACCCGCTCGATCGTGTTCTGCAATAGCTGCATACCCTTCATCCCGAAGTACTCGCACTGCAGGGGGATGAGGACCTCGTCGGCTGCCACCAGTGCATTCACGCAGAGCAGACCGAGAGAGGGCGGACAGTCGATCACCATGAAGTCGTACTCGTCCGCGCCCGGCTTGAGCTTTTCCTTGAGGAAGGTCTCGCGCCCCATCTCCTGCACCAGCTGGATCTCGGCGCCCGAGAGCTCGATGTTCGAGGGCACGAAATCGACCCCGAGGTTACTGTGCTTGACCACGTGGCCGAGGGTGACCTGGGGATCGAGGAGCAGGTGGTAGAGGGTGAGCTCGATCTGGTCGGGCTGTTTGAACCCCATGTTGATGGTCAGATGGCCCTGGGGATCGAGGTCGATCAGGAGGACGCGCTTGCCGAGCTCAGCGAGCGCGCATCCGAGATTCACCGCGGTCGTCGTCTTGCCAACCCCGCCTTTCTGGTTGGCGACTGCGATGACTCTACTCAAACGTGGGCATGACTCATGCTGGGATGTGCCGTGGCTTCGGCTATTTAAACGGAATAGCCAGGTGCAGTCAAGCTGCCACACCGAGCGACCGGCATTTCACCCCTTGACAACTTCAAGTGACCTCGGTAGCGTCGGTTTCGGGGATGGGAATGCGACCGGCCATCGTCGTGGTCCTGGTCTCGGTCGGGCTGATGACGCCGGTCACGGGGACTTTCGCCCAGCCTCGCTCGGCCCAGGGTGCTTGCAACCCCAACCGGCCCTCCGACTTTCCGCTGAACCGCTGGGCCGGGTGGAACGTTGATGGCCGCGGGCAGACGATCGGCGGAGTCTACGCCCGGATTTTCAACTACGTCCCCTACGTCGACCCGGTCAGCCAGGGTGATTTCGTCTACACCTGGACCATGCTGACCGTAGACCACCCGCTGGGCGCGGACGCGCCCTACGTGCAGGTCGGCTGGGTCCAGTTCGCCAACGGCGAGCGCCACACCATGGAGCAATGGAAGAAGGTCGGCGAGCCGCCCCTCAGCCGTTTTGTCGATCCGCCGCAGGCCTCGAACACGTACAGCTATTACGACGTCCTCTACAACTACCGCAAGGGCAACTTCACATTCATGGTGGGTGGCAGGGACCTGCACGACGATCTGCCGGCCTGGTTCACCCCGACCCGGGCCGAGGTTTACGCCGAGACCCTGTCCCTGGCGTCGCAGATGCCCGGCGGACGCGACCCTGGCTCCCGGCAGGATCTGCTCGATTCGAGCTACTACATGAATGGCGCCTGGCACTCCTTCATGCCGGGGGCGACCATCAACGTCAACGACATCCGGGGACGCGACGACAGCCAGTACTTCGGTCACACCAGCCCGCTGAGCGGCGGCGACCTGAGCATCTGGGACACGGCCTGCACTCGCTGAAACCCCCACCCCGCCCTCCCCAGAGGGGGAGGGAGATAGCCGCCGTAAACTGAACCGAGAATGCTCTTCTACCCGCTGGCGGCCACGCTGATCAGTGCCGCCTTCGCCCTGACACTCTGGCTGCAATACCGAACCAAACGCCGTCCCTTCACGCTTGCCTGGGCGATCGCACTGACGATTTATGCGGTGGCAGCCCTCACGGAAACCCTGGGCGCGGGCGGCCTGTGGAACGCCTTCCTCTACAAGACCTACTACTTCACTGCCGCCATCCTGCTGGTCGGCGTCCTCGGGCTCGGAAGCGTCTACCTGCTGGCGCCGCGCTACGCCTCGCTTGCCCTCACGGTCCTGGTCCTGCTCGCAGCCATCGGGCTGGTGGGCGTGATCGGGGCGCAGGTCGGAAGCGCCTTCCTCGAAACCCGGCAGGTCCCCCAGCGCTTCCCCACCGGCGGCATTTTCAACGCCCTCGCGATTGCGACGGCGGTCCTGATCAACATCAGCGGGACGGTGGTCCTGGTGGGAGGCGCGCTCTGGTCCGCCTACGGACTCTGGCGGCGGGGACAGCCGCGTGAGCGCGTCTGGTCGATGGTCTTGATAGCCGTCGGGGCGCTGGTCGTCGCCTCCGGCACGGGACTCAGTCGGCTGGGGGTGTACGAGCTCTTCTACGTGAGCCAGGCGGTGGGGGTGCTGATCATGTTCGCCGGCTTCCTCACCACACAGCGCGTGCCGCGTCGCGTCCTCGGAGCGGCGTAAGCTTATCCCTTGCGCTGGACTATGAGCCACAATCCGTTGAAGTGTTCGTGGTGGTGTTCTACCGATGGGCAGCCGCCTCCGGCATCCGGGTCGACCACGCGGTCCGACCCGAGTGCGTATTCAAGGAGGCATGATGAAAGTCGTACGAGAAACCCCCGCAAGCGATAGTCCGCAGGAGTGGCTCGCCCGCGAGCGGGCCCACTTCGCGCAGGTCCTTTACCGATACACCCCGCTGGTGGTGGAGCACGCCAAGGGCTCCTACCTATATACAGTGGACGGTCGCCGCTACCTCGACTTTGCCTGCGGCATCGCCGTCACCAACCTCGGCCACGGGCACCCGTGGGTGCTGAGAGCCGCGCACGAGCAGCTGGACAAGCTCGTCCATCTGTCGGTGGTCGGCCACCACGAGCCGAACATCGTGCTGGCCGAGCGAATCGCGGCCGTCGCGCCCGGAAAACTGGACAAGGTCTTCTTCGCCAACAGCGGGGCTGAGGCGGTCGAGGGAGCGGTCAAGCTTGCCCGCTACGTCACCCGGCGGCCGGCGATCATCGCCTTCCAGGGTGCGTTCCATGGTCGGACCTACGGGGCGCTTTCGCTGACAGCCTCGAAGAGCTACTACCGCGAACGCTACGAACCGTTCCTTCCCAGCATCTATCACGTCCCCTATCCCTACGCCTACCGCAACCCATCCGGGCCCGGAGACGAGGCCACCTTGAAATATGTCTT
>VBDY01000066.1 GCA_005882775.1 Chloroflexota bacterium
CATCCGGCTGGCCTTCGGCATGGCACGTGATGGCAAGCTTCCATTCGCTCGCGTCTACAACAAGGTCAGCCCCAGACTGCACACGCCGGTCTGGACGTGCGTGGTGGTCGGCGTCCTGTCGGCGATCCCCTACCTCTACTACTCAGGCGCCGGAACGGTCGCCATCGCGGCGACCGGGATGATCTACCTGTCTTACATCCTGGGCAACATCGCCATCCTGATCGCTCGGCTGAGAGGGTGGCCAAAGGACGTCGCGCCTTTCAAGCTCCATGGCTGGGGCCTGGTGGTCAACATCCTGGGACTCCTGTGGGGCGGCAGCATGCTGGTCAACTTCCTCTGGCCGAGGGCGGCCAGCAATCCCAACCTCGGCGCGCTGCCGAACCTGAGTGGACTGCCGGGGGTGATCGGAAACATCCCTATCTTCGAAGCCACCGTCGCCGTCGTGCTGATCGTCGGGGCGCTCTACTACCTGATTGCTCAGCGCAACAAGCCGGAGGTCGCCGCCAAAGCCGTCGCTTGATTACAGGGAGAGGCGGCGGCTCGGGCCGCCGCCTTTTCATACCTATAATGACCAGCGAATGGCCGTTAAGATCCGCGTCCCCGGAGCGCTGCGCCAGCTGACCCGCGGCGCCGCCATCGTCGAGGTCGATGCAGGCGATGTTTCTGCGGCACTGGACGCCCTCAATCTGAAATATCCCGGCTTCCGGGAGCGGCTCTACGACGACAAGGGCCAGCTCCGCCAGTTCATCAACATCTACCGGAACGACGAGGACATCCGGTTCGGTTCCGGGCTCAAGACGCCGCTCACTGAAAACGACGATCTGTCGATCGTGCCGGCCGTCGCGGGCGGTAGGACCGGGACGGGCCGCTGAACGTGGCGCGGACCGCCGTCCGCCTGACCTTTCCCGGTGCCACCGTCAACGATCCCGTTATCTACCAGATCGGCAAGGACTACAGGGTCGTGACCAACATCCGGCGCGCCGAACTCGTGGAGGACACCGGCTGGGTCGAGCTCGACCTGGACGGCGAACCCAGCGAGATCGACGGCGCCCTCGAGTACTGCAAAGGGCGGGGGATCACCGTCGAGAAGCTGCCCCACTGATGCGGGTCGCGGTGGCGATGAGCGGGGGGGTCGACTCTTCGGTAGCGGCGGCACTGATGCGCGAAGAGGGGCATGAGGTCTTCGGAGTAACCCTTCAGCTCTGGCCCAAGGAGATGGCCCAAAGAGACTTCGACAAGCACCACGGATGCTGCTCGCTGGACGCGGTCGAAGATGCCCGCCGGGTGGCGACCACGCTGGGCATCCCTTACTACGTCCTCAACTTCGAAAACGAGTTCCGGTCGGCGGTGATCGACCCGTTCACGCAGGCCTACCTGCAGGGGCGGACGCCCAACCCCTGCATTCGCTGCAACGAGGCGATCAAGTTCGGTCTCCTGCTGCGCAAGGCGCTCGCCCTGGGCGCGGACGTGGTGGCCACCGGCCACTACGCCCGGATTACGCGCGGCGCCGGTGGGTTCGAGCTGCGCAGGGCGGCGGACGAGCGAAAGGACCAGTCATACGTGCTCTACCAGCTGGGCCAGGAGGAGCTAGCCCGGGTCCGCTTCCCGATCGGGGAGCTGACCAAGGTGCAGGTCAGGGCACGGGCAGGTGAGCTCGGGCTTGTCACGGCCCTAAAACCGGAGAGCCAGGAAATCTGCTTCGTCGCCGAGGGCAGCTACCGGTCGCTGCTCAAAGAGCGGTACGGCGAGCGGGTGCGCTCCGGCCCGATCAAGGACGCCGCCGGCCAGGTGGTCGGTGAGCACGACGGGATCGCCATGTACACCGTGGGCCAGCGCTCCGGTCTTCGTGTCGAGTCCGCGGGCCCGACGGCGGCCCCGCAATACGTGAGCAGTATCGACGCCGCCAGCAACACGATCACGGTGGGAGGCGTGGAGCAGCTTCTCTCGCGCTCATGCATGGTGGAAGACATCCGCTATGTCGCCGGCCGGGCTCCGGCTTCGCCATTTCCGGCCGGAGTGAAGGTCCGCTCGCATGCAGCCGTCGCGGCGGCCCTGGTCAGTCCGTTGGGCGACCGAGCGCGGGTCGATTTCGAGGAGCCGCAGCGCGCCCTGGCGCCGGGGCAGGCGGCGGTCTTCTATGACCAAGACCGGCTGATCGGCGGGGGTCCGATCTCGGCCCGCGCGGCTTGATCGCGCTCCAGGGAATTCCGCACTACCCGTTTATCTCGATCGTGGCGCTGGTATTGATCGTCTATATGGGTTGCCTGGGTGGCGTGATCGCGGTGCGGATGGCGGTCAGCGGACGGCTGTCCTACTGGCTCACGGCAATCGGGGCGCTGCTGTTCGTGAGCGCGGTTCTCTGGGGCCACGCGGAGGGCGGCGCCGGTCTCACCCTGACCCTGGTTGGCGTCGGGCTGGCGCTCTCTATCTTTGGCGTGGCGCTGGACCTGGTCTTCGGTGAGCCCCTGCCTCCAGCAATACCCCAGGAGCCGGACAGAGTCGATCGGGGCTTTGAGTAGGATGGCCTGATGCCGGCGCCCGACAAGTACATGAGCGCGCCGATCGTCTCGCGGACCGACTACGCACCGACGTTGTGGTCGGTCCGGATCAAGCCTCCAGAGGAACTGCCGTTTCGGGCCGGGCAGTACGTCGCGTTCGGCGTCCAGGACCACGACGACAAAGTGCTCGAGCGAGCCTTCTCTATCGTTTCGAGCCCGTACGAACCCGAGCTGGAGTTCTTCATCGAAAAGGTGCCGGAGGGTGCGCTCTCGCCTCGCCTGCATGTCCTGCAGGTCGGCGACTGCGTCTGGATGCGCCGCAAGGCGAAGGGCATCTTCAACCTGGACGCCAAGTCCGGCCACACCGACCACTTCCTGGTCTCGACGGTCACCGGAATCGCTCCCTACATCAGCATGGTGCGAACCCTGGGCAAGGATCTTCGCGAGGGCCGGCTACAGATGCCGCAGCGGTTCGTCATCCTGCAGGGAGCCGCCCGCTCCGAGGAGTTCGCCTACGACAAGGAGCTGCGAGCCGCCGCCGCCGAGCACGACTGGATCACCTACGTCCCCACGGTGAGCCGCCCCTGGGAAGATCCGGAGTGGCAAGGCGAGCGCGGCCGGGTCGACGACCTGGTGCGCAAGTATGCCGACAACCTGGGGCTGAGGCCGGAAACGACGACCGCCTATCTCTGCGGCAATCCTGGGATGATCGTCAACGCCAGAGACATCCTGAAACGCCGGGGCTTTGACCACGGCTCGATCAAGGAGGAGACTTACTGGGCTCCCGGCGAGGGAGAAGTTGAGTACTAGTTGCTAGAATCGCAAGCCGTGCTCCTCAGCGGAGCGGGGACAGGCGCCGTCACCTCGCCGGCGCTGGTCGCGGTCAGCTACGTCCTGGGAGCCCTGCTCCTGGTGGGCG
>VBDY01000126.1 GCA_005882775.1 Chloroflexota bacterium
CATCCGGTAAGCATCGCATGTACCCAACTCTCGAGGATCGCCGAAAAAGCTCCTGCGTAGACTTGAGCGCATGTATCGCCTGACCTCCTTCGCGGTCGGCCCCTACGACAACAACGTCTACGTGCTTAGTGATCCGAAGACCAAGGAAGGCCTCCTGATCGACGCCGCCAACGATGCGCCGCGCATCCTCAAGGAGCTCGAGGGTCTCGCTGTCAGCCATATCCTGACCACGCACGGCCATGGTGACCACGTCCAGGCGCTGCGGCCGGTGCGTGAGAAAACGCAGGCGCGATTCGCGTGCCACGAGGACGACGAGCGCATGATGCCCATCCCAGCCGATCGGCGGATCAAGGACGGCGATGTATTCCGTTTTGGGGAGCACGAGCTGCGGGCGATCCACACACCGGGCCATACGCCGGGGAGCGTCTGCTTTCTGGTCGGTGAGCACCTCTTCTCCGGAGACACGCTGTTCCCAGGCGGCCCGGGAAACACGGCAAATCCCTACGCGAGCTTCCCCACCATCATCGAGAGCATCCGCGGCAAGCTCTTCACCCTGCCCGATGAGATCCAGGTCCTTCCCGGCCACGGCAAGCCGACCACCATCGGAAAGGAACGCTCGCACCTCGACGAGTGGATCGAGCGAGGCTGGTAGAGGCGCTCGCCGACTCGCCCCGACCGGCGTCAGACTTTCTGCCCCGCAGTCCGCGCCACCTGAAGCGCCTCCGGCAGCTCGAGGCCACGGGCGCGTCGCTCCGGGGCGAACTCGAGGACGACCGCGGCGGGCGACTTGCCCTGGAGATTTGGCCGGTGGCGCCGAACATGATCCGCGTGCACCTCGGTCCCGGGGCCGAACGCCCGTCGCGACTGCTGACTCCGGATGCTCCAGCAAGCGCCGACTGGAGCCTCGGGCAGCACTCCGCCGGATGGTCGATCTCGACCAGCGCCATGACCCTGGAGGTCGACCGTGACCCCTATCGCCTGCGGCTGACCGATCGGTCCGGCAGAGAGTTGTTCGCCGAGGAGCTGCTCGACCGCGATATCCGCATGCGCTACCATCACCGGCCCTCGGGGTACGCCCGAGGACTAGCCTGGCTAACAGCCCGGCTTCGTCCCGACGAGGCGCTGTTCGGGCTCGGCGAGCATTTTGGGGCTATGAACCGCCGGGGCCAGGCCTTCGCGGCCTGGACTTCCGATGCCTATGGAATCCGGAGTGACCGGGCCTATAAGAACCTGCCGCTCCTGCTCAGCTCGCAGGGGTATGCGGTGTTCTTCGACATGACCTCGCCCTTCTACTACGACCTGGGTCAGGCCTCGACCGCTGCCTGGCAGGCCACCGCCCGGGCAAACCACTTGCGCTTCTATCTGATGATGGGCGACGGCATACCGTCATTGCTCCATGGCTACCAGGCGCTGACCGGCTTGCCCGCGATTCCGCCCGCCTGGTCGTTTGGCCTCTGGATGAGCCGGTGGGGCTACCGCGACCGCAAAGAGGTGATGGCGGTTGCCCGGCGCCTGCGGGCGGAGGCAATTCCCTGCGACGTGATTCACATCGATCCCTACTGGCTCCGCTACCACGAAGGTCACCACTGCGACCTGACCTGGGATGAAAAGGCGTTCCCCAGGCCGGCCGAGATGATCGGGCAGCTCAAATCCATGGGCTTTCGGGTCAGCCTCTGGGAGAGCCCGTATGTTCCGACCACCTCCGAAATGTTTCGGGACGGACGCAGGAAAGGTTTTCTGTTCAAGGACCGCGCCGGCAAGCCGGCCCTGGTCAGGCGGTGGCGCAAGCCGAGTGGCGTGGTCGATTTCACGAATCCGGCGGCGGTCGCATGGTTCAAGGACCGCAACCGGCAGGTGCTGGAGACGGGTGCCGCGGTGATGAAGACCGACTTTGCCGAGGACATGCCGGACGACGCCGTCCCCTACGACCGGATGCCGGCGGAACAGCTCCACAATCTGTACCCGCTTCTCTACCAGCGCGCCGTCTTCGAGGTCACCCAGCAGGTCCACGGCTATGGGCTGGTCTGGGGTCGCTCCGGCTATGCCGGGTCTCAACGCTACCCGGTGCAGTGGGGAGGCGACGCGGCCTGCACCTTCGAAGACATGGCCGCCAGCCTGCGCGGCGCGCTCAACTGGGTGATGTCAGGCATGTGCTTTAGCAGCTTCGATATGGGTGGCTTCTTCGGCCTGACTCGGGTGACCGACCCGCCCGACCCGGAGCTCTACGTGCGCTGGTGCCAGATGGGGTTGCTGTTTTCCCATGCTCGGGTGCACGGGCACACGTCACCACGCGAGCCCTGGGCGTACGGCGCCCGAGCCCTCGAGATCTTCAAGCGCTACGCGAACCTGCGCTACCGGCTGCTGCCCTACCTGTACTCAGCAGCGCTCGACGCCGCGAGTGGCATCCCGCTCGCCAGGCCCCTGGTTTTTGACCATCCCCACGACCGGACCACTTACAACATCGACGACCAGTACCTGCTCGGGCCGGACCTGCTGGCCGCGCCCATGTTCAAGCCGGAGGGCACACGAGACATTTACCTGCCGGCGGGCGACTGGTACGACTACTGGACCGACCAGCGGTTCAAGGGCCCTGGCTGGATCGCCTACGAGGCGTCGCTCGACATCATGCCGCTCTTCGTGCGCGCAGGGGCGATCCTGCCCCTGGGTCCGGAGCTGCGCTATAGCGACGAACGCGCCTGGGATCCGCTGAGCCTCGAGGTCTACCCGGGGGCCGATCGGGTGACGCAGCTTCGCGACGACCGCCGGCAGCTCCGCTTTGAGGTCCATCGCGACCGGGAGACGCTTCGCGTCGATGGCGGTCCCCTTGACTACGACCCGGCTGTCCGCATCCACCGCCCGCAAGGCCGTCCGATCCCGGCCCGGCTCGGTCAGACCGTGTCGCTTGTCCGGACGAAAACCTCGGACGGCTGAACCACCTTTTCCGTCCGCGAGTTGGGGATATGGATCCGCACGCCCGGGTGGGCCGCCGTCCCGAAATCCCAGCCCTCTTCGAAGCGAGCCCGTATCTCGGCCACGGTTTTGAGCGCCAGCGTCGCGGATCCGTTGGTCATCCATACGGCCGGCTCCCTTGCGGTGGCGTAGCCGAGGCCGACCGGGGTGCCGCTGTCGCGGAAAAATCGCAGTGCCGTGAGCGGCAGCTCCTTGGGTACCAGGTCGTTGGCGCTCTGCGCCACCTGGAGCAGGGTGGGCATCTGGCCTTCGGCGACGGTCGTGCGCACCTGCAGCCGCGCCTTAAGGTGACGCGATCTCTCCCGCCTGCGCTGCTCGGTCGCGACCTGCTGGATCTGCACCCGGAGCCTGGCCAGTGACTCTTCGAGAGGACCCATTTCCGCCATCAGCTCCCGAACACGCTGGGCAAGCTCATCGTCGGAAGACTGCTCGAGGTTGATTGAATCCGTCATCTGCTGGCTAGAATAGCTGCGGCATGTCGGTCACACAGGTTTCGAGCAGCGGGTTGAAGGACAGTCTCGCCACGCGTATCGATGCCCTGCGCCCGGAGCTGGAGCAGGTCAGTCGCGACATCTACGCCAACCCGGAGATCGCGTATGAGGAGCACAAGGCGGTCGGCTGGCTCACCGAGTTGCTCAAACGGCACGGCTTCTCGGTCGAGGTCGGGGTGGCCAGTACCCCCACCGCATTCGTGGCGACCCGCCGCCAGGGTGATGGCCCGGCGATCGCGTTTCTCTCCGAGTACGACGCCCTGCGTGGACTGGGACACGGCTGTGGCCACAACCTGATCGCAACCGCGTCGGTCGGCGCCGGGATCGCACTCGCCGATCTGCTCGACCGCCACCCCGGCAAGGTGCTGGTGATCGGCACCCCCGCCGAGGAGGGGGGTGGCGGCAAGATCCGGCTCATCCGCGGCGGGATCTTCCAGGAGGTGGACGCGGCCATGATGTTCCACCCCGATACCCGGACCCAGGTGCTCCACTGGGCCCTGGCCGTCACCCACATGCACTTCGAGTTCACCGGGCGCGCCGCCCACGCATCGGGTGACCCCGAGAAGGGCATCAACGCGCTCGACGCATTCGTGATGGCTTACAACGGCATCAGCGTGTTTCGCCAGCAGCTCCGCGAAGGGGCGCGCCTGCACGGATTCCTCAAAGAGGGCGGCACCGCACCCAACATCATTCCCGAGCGCACCAGCGGTGAGTTCCTTGTGCGGGCCCGCGATACCGCGTACATGGAAGAGCTGGTGCAGAAGGTGAAAAACATTTTCCAGGCAGCCGCGCTGGCGACCGGCTGCAGCGTCAAGCTGAGCTTCGAAGAGGAACCCTATACCGACCTGCGTAACAACATGGTGCTGGCGGGGCTATTCGAAGAGAACCTCCGTCGCGTTGGAGTGCATTCAGTCGAGGGCGCGCCCTGGGAGAATGCCGGCTCCACCGACATGGGTAATGTCAGTCATGTCGTGCCCGCGCTCCACCCGACCCTCGGGATCGCGCCCGCCGATGTTCCCGGACACTCTCAGCAATTTCTCGAGGCATCGGGTTCCCTGCGCGGCTACCAGGCCATGGTCGATGCGGCCAAGGCGCTGGCGATGACGGGCGCGGACCTGCTTGCCGACCCGGGCCTGGTGGAGAAAGCCAGGGCAGAGTTCCGCCGGGAGACCTAGTCGTGGACGCCGACCGCTACCGGGCCGACCGCGAGCGCAGGCGGCTGGGTAGCATCACGGCCTACTGCGGACCCACTCACTCCGGAAAGACCAAGAAGCTGGAGGCCGACGTCGAGCGCGCGCAGCGGCAGGGTCGCGCGGTGGAGCGAGTGGCTGCGGAGACACCGCTCGCCTCCCAATTCGATCGGCTCGACCCCCGGACGGAGCTGGTCGCCATCGATAACGGGCAGCGCATGGATCCGGGCCTGGTTCCTGCGGCGAACCGGCTGGCGACGACTCACCGCGTCGACGTAGTGGTCGCGGGCTGGGAGCTCGACTATACCGGTCAGCCGCAGGGGCCGATGCCCGACCTGATGTGCTCGGCGGACACCGCGCTAAAGCTCGACGATGGAGTCTGCGCCCAGCCGGGCTGCCGTAACCTGGCGAGCCGTACGCAGCGGTTCTCGGCCGGTAACGGCGAGCGGGAGCGCTTCCTACCCGTGTGCCGTCGACATCACAGCCCGACACCGCGCCCCTACACCTTCCAGGAGCACTGGTTCGACGAGCCCGCCGGCAGCCTGGAGGTGATCGCGGGCTGCATGTTCAGCGGGAAGACACAGGAGCTGATCCGCCGCCTCGACCAGGAGCGCTACGCGGGGGCTGCGATCCAGGCCTTCAAGCCGGCACTCGACGACCGTTACGCGCTGGAGGCAGTGGCCTCGCACCGCGATATTCGATTCCCGGCCATAGCCGTCCCCAGCGTCCAGGACCTGCGTAACCAGTTGCGCGCGGACACGCGCGTGATCGGCATCGACGAAGCTCAATTCTTTGAAGAGGCCATCGTTGATCTGCTGGAGGAGCTCGCCAACGCCGGCAGGCACCTGGTGGTCGCGGGTCTCGAGCTGGACTTCCTGGCCCGACCGTTTGGTCCAATGCCGGAGCTGATGGCCAGGGCAGACCGGCTGACCAAGCTGCAGGCTTCCTGCCAGTATCCCGGCTGCGGCTCTCGCCAGGCGACCCGCACCCAGCGCTTGATCGATGGCCGGCCGGCTTCGCCCGACAGCCCGTTGGTGGTGATCGGGGGAGCCGCTACCTACGAGGCGCGCTGCCGGCACCATCATGAGGCGGGTCCGATCCCCGAGCGCGAGCCAGAGCCGGCCGCACTCCGCGAGGAGCTAAGCGACCTCTAACGAACGAAGCCGGTCCGCCGCCAGCACCAGCGCGCCGTAGGCCAGGACAGCGGCGCCGGCGGCCGCCAGCACCAGGGCCGCCAAAAAGGCCGTCGCCATCTCCAGGTGCAGCGCCCCGGCCAGCACCACGGAGCCTGCGGCCAGCAGCGCCGTCGCACCCATGATCGCCAGCTGCGCCAGGAATCCGAGGATCCCGGCAGCCGGGTGCATCATCCGGCGCGCGTCGGTCCAATCGAAGCGCGCCCAGACTCCGCCGATGGCCACCATCAGTGCCGTGAGTGTGACCGCCTGCACCGCCAGGATCGCGATCGCCGCCGTGCCCCAGAGCCACCCCGGGTGGACCAGCGCTTCCATCAAAACCGCCACCAGGAGGGTGGCGACGACGGTGGGCAGTGCGCTCGCCCAGCATTTGGCGTAGAGCAGCCGTCCGATCGGATTGGGCGATGCCGCGTAAATCCAGATGGCTTTTCCCTCGAGGCTGATGGCCGACAATCCGAGACCTCCACTCAGGGAGAGCAAGAGGACCGAAGCTGGCACCAGTCCCGCAAGTGCGGTGAGCGGTCCGGGCCCTCCTGCCTGCACCGCGCTGACCAGGCCGCTTCCCCGAATCCCGAGAAGCAGCAGCACGAAGATGACGGGCATGACGAACCGGACAAGCTGAGCCACGTCACGGGTGCGCATCCGCCAATCCTTCAGCACGATCCCTGCCAGCACCGGATTGATCGAGCCGGGCGTCTTCCACTCGCGCCGGCGGCCCGCCGCGGCGCGCCGGTGCCGGCCCGGTACGGTCTGGATCCAGCCGGCTCGGTAGAGGCGGCCGCTGACCAGGACGCCCACCACGAGGATTCCGGCTGATGCCAGCAGCAGGGCGAGTCCCCATCCGAGCGCGGCAGGCAGGTCACCGCCGAGCAGGCCGGCTGCCGCTCTCCCCGCCCACGACCATGGCAACCACGAATTTGTCACGATCCCCGGCGTGGCATCGACCGTCGCCCGGCGAAAACCCGATCCTCGAAAAGCTGGATTGACCAGGAAGTTGACGACGTTGATGGTCAGCCCAACGGCCACGCCGAGAAGGGCCACGATCTCTTTGCCTCGGCCGGCGGGCACGAAGCGGACCAGCGCCAGGGTGAGCACCGAAATCAGCACGATTGGGGGAACCGGATAAAGGACCAGGAGCAGAACGAAGCCTGGGAGCACTGCTGGGTTGCCGGTCACCGAAGGGATGGCGAGGGCCGGAAACGTCAACAGCAGGCTCAGCACCAGCATCCGCAGGACCTGCACCACCATTCGGGCGGCGAGCACGCTCTCGACCGACCGCGGCGCCGTCAGCAGAATTTCGAGGTCCGGATTGAGGAGCAGCGCATTCAGGCTGAACAGCAGGCTGGAGAAGAGCAGCACGCCGGTGTAGAAGAGAAAAGCGATGCTCAGGATGGTGACCAGGGCAACGGGCGGTGCAGACGCCCGGGCGGATACCGCCACCAGGGTGAGCGCCCCAATGTTGACCCACCAGAAGAGGATGAGGACGACGCCCACCACGAAACCGGCGATCCGGCCGGGCTTGCGGCTGCGGACGGTCTGATTCAGAAAGATCTGAAACTGGACAAGCCACAGCGTCAGACCCAGCCGCAACCCATCGAGGACGCGGTCGGCCAGCTTAACCCTCGAGCTCGCTGAGGATCGCACCCATGTCCTCATCGTCTTCGCTTCCGGTCAGGCGGAGGAACACCTGTTCCAGCGACTGTCCGTCGGGGGAGGCTGGGATCAGGCCGGCTGCCGTCACCGAGGCCGCCGCCATGCCGCGTAGCTCCTCGAGCGTTCCAGCAGCGATCAACCTGCCGCGATCGATGATGGCCATCCTGGTGCACATTCGCTCTGCGATTTCGAGGATATGTGTGGAGAAGAACACGGTCTTGCCTTCGCGGCAGAAATCCTGGAGCAGGTCCTTCATCTGGTGGGCGCTCTTGGGATCGAGGCCGACGGTGGGCTCGTCCAGGAAGAGAATTTGCGGATCGTGGAGCAGGGCGGCTGCCAGGGAGATCTTTTGGCGCATGCCGCGCGAGTAGCTGGAGAGAAAGTCGTCGGCACGGTCGCGAAGGCTGAATAGCTGGAGAAGCGTCTGGATTCGCCGGTCACGGGCCGCCCGGTCGACGTGGTAGAGGTCGCCCGAGAACTCGAGGAACTCCCGGGCACTGAGCTTTTCGTACAGGCTGGCAGAGTCCGGGACGTAGCCGATCCGTGCCTTCGCCTGCTCCGGCTCGAGCTGGATGTCGTATCCGGCCACCGTGGCGGAGCCTGACGTGGGGCGCAGCAATCCGACCAGCATCTTGATGGTGGTGGTCTTGCCGGCGCCGTTGGGGCCCAGGAAACCGAACAGCTCGCCCGGCCCAACCTGGAGATCGAGGCCCTCAACCGCGGTCAGCGCGCCGTACTTCTTGGTCAGCTTGCGGGTCGCCAGCACGGGCTCCAGTCTAGCGGCGATGGGAGCCTAGAATGACGCCGGGAAGGGCTCAGGCGCCGAACTCAGGCTGAACTCAGGCTGAATTCAGCCGCCGCACGCTTCCGGCTCAACAGGTTTTGACCCGTTACAGCGTTGTTGCCTTGACAGGCCGGGGGCTGACGCCGGCCTATCATCGAGCGCCAAGATGGAGGATGAACCGCAAGAGGGAGAACTCGCCCCCTTAGTCCAGAGTCCGGAATTTTCCCGGATGGTGGACCGGTTTCAAGCGTCCACCGGCTTGCGCCTCCAGGTCTTCGACATCGAAGCGCGTCCGCTGACGCCGGTCGAGGAGTACCCGCGCTACTGCCGGATCCTTCAGGAGCGCAAAGTCTGCCCCCTTTACTTCGACAACAGCTTTCTGAAAAGGGAGCAGGAAACCATGGCGAACTGTCACGCCGGCGTCGGCCATTTCCTCGCGCCCATCCGCAACGAGAAGCAACAGCAGATCGGCGCGATGCTGAGTCCTGCCGTCAGGTACGCGCCAAACGACGTCGAGCCGCTGGCTGAGCTCGCTTTCCAGCTGAAGGTCTTCCCGGACGAGCTGATTCAGGCGGCCGAGGCTGTCCAGGAGCGGGAGGCCGAGAAGCTGCTGGGCGCCGGTGAGCTGGTGGCTGTCGGCCTGAACCTGCTGGCCGAGATGCAGGCCAAGGAGCGGGTCGCCCATGCGCTCCGCCGGCTGCAGGAGCAGGTGGCGGAATCCAACTCCGAGATGCTCAGCCAGCACATGGTGGAGACAGTCATCTATCTGACCAGGGCCAACTACGCGCTGGTGCTGCTCATGGATGACAGCGGCTCGGACCTGGCGTCCGCGTTTGACCAGCCGCACCCGGATCCTCTCGTCGAAGCCAAGCGCCGGCTTCTGGAGGGGATCGCGGAGTGGGTCAAGCACGCCGACCGCACGGTGACGGTTCCGGACATCGGGAAGAGCGCCTGGTGCCGCTATCTGACGAACGAGGCCGTCAGCACCGGGAGTCTGGTCGGCCTGCCAATCTCCATGAAGGCCGCCACCGGCACCTTCGGCGCGATCGTGGTCGGCTATGACTTGCCGCGCGACGACCTCGAGGAACCTTTGAGCGCGCTCAATGAGTTCGTCACCGAGGGCCTTTACGCGATCGTGATGGGACGCAAGTTGATCCAGGCCGAACAATCCGCGGCCCGCGATAGTCAATCCGGGGCTTACAGCCGTCGCTACCTGGAAGACCTGCTTGACCGGGAGGTAAGTCGGGCCTCTCGATTCGGGAACAACCTGGCCATCGCCGTCTTCGAGATCGACGCCTATGAGGTGCTCCGCGGAAAGTATGGGGAAGCTGGGCTGGGGCGGATTCTGCGCGAACTGGTTGCGGTGGTGAATTCGAAGACGCGCAAGGTGAACACCTTCTGCCGGATCCAGGATGGAAAGTTCTGTCTGCTGATCCCGCATGCCGACCGGGAGGTCGCCGTCAGGCTGGGTGAGCGGATCCGTCAATCCCTGGAGGAGCACCCGTTTGCCGCGAGCGCCGGAGGAGAGATCCTTCGGCTCTCACTCAACGTCGGTGTGGCGATGAGCGAGAACGGCAAGGAAGACCGGGCCGCGTTGTTCAGCGCAGCGGAGGAAAGCCTGGCCGAGGCGCGCACCGAGCGGCGGATCAGCTCCTTCAAGCCCTAGGCGGCCGGAGAAACCGGCGGCTGAGCAGGTGCGCGGCGGCGAACCCGCCGGCGGTTGCCGACAGCGCGGGTCCCAGCGTCAGCGGTCCGAGTGACTGCAGCAAGAGTCCGATCCCTGCCGGAACCAGCGCCCCTCCCGCGATCCCGACCGCGGTCTGGTATCCGATGGCCCGGGTGGTTGCGCCGGCGCCGATCAGCTCTTTCGTGACCACCGTGAACAAGGGAAAGATCGGCGCCAGAGCCAGGCCGATCAGCGGAAGCGCCACCAGGGTGGAGACCAGGGGTGGCGCTAGCCAGAAGCCAACGGCCCCGACCGCTGCCGTTCCGACGCTCAGGTCGAGCAGCCCGCGGACGCCGATCCGGTTGCCGAAAACGCCAAGCGCGATCCGGCCGCCCGCCAGCGCCGACCAGTAGAGCGAGACACCAAGGCCTGCCGCTGCTCCGCTCACCCCGCGGGCCGTGGTCAGCTCGGAGTAAGGCCACTGTCCGCTCGCGGTTTCGACTCCCACATAGAGAAAGAAAAGGGAGGCGAGCAAGGCCACCACGCCGGCGTGGTCACCGACTCGACGGTGGGTTGGCTCCTGCTCGCCCGCTGCCACGGCTGCCGGGAGCCCACCGGCTCGAAATTCTGCCCGCCGCCATATGGCCAGCGCGGCCGCCACAAAAAAGGCGGCAGCCATGACCAGGTAGGCCGGTCGCCAGGAGCCGAAGACGGCCTCAGCGCCGACGATCACCTGGGGCCCCAACGCCGCGCCCAACGCCCAGGATGCGTGCAGCCATCCGAGCAGGCGGACTCCGTGATGGATCGCGACAAACGCATTGAGAGCCGCGTCACTCGGGCCCGATCCCATGCCGATCATGAGCGCGGCTAGTAGCGCCATCCACCATTGAGTGGCCACCGCGAGCAGGAGCAACCCGAGCGCTGCGATCGCGGACATCACTGCGATCAGGGTGGGTAGGCCCAGCCGGTCGCTCAGCGCCCCGGTCCAGGCGGTCGATAGCAGGAAGCCAAGCGTGGCCAGCGTCAGGAGCAGCCCCAGCCCGGCGAGCGGCGCTCCGAACGAAGTGCGCATGTGAGGCCAGGCGACGCCGAGGCTGCCTGCCGGTAGCCCGAGCACGACGAAAATCCCAAGCGGTAACAGGACTGGTTGGGCCCGCGCTCTCATAGATCGACCACTGTATCCGCCGGATGATCCGACTCTCCTGGATCTCATCGTCTTGACAAATACACAGATTTGTGGCACTCTATCCCGGCCAACAGCTCGGCTGCTCGATTGAAGGAAGGGGAAGATGCCGCAAACCTGGAAGCTCGTCCTGATCGGCGGAGAGGTGACGGTGCTGGCAGCCTTCACCGGGCTGGGCCTGCACCTGGTCATGCAGCCGCACCGGTTTGTGATGGCGCCGCCTCCCCTGCTGATTCCGGCCGGCCGGGCGGCAGCCGCGCCGGGTTCGTCGGTGACCGCGCCGGGATCGCCGGTGGTAGCGCCTGGTCGCACGTCCCCGAGCCCCGCGGCGAGAGGCCGGATCGCCCTGACTCCAGACCTCTTTTCAAAGTTTGGTGAGCAGGACCGCGGACTGATGAATAGCCAGTGGGACATCCTGCGGCGGCTGATGGGCGCCATGGAGAAGTACCTGGCACACAAGGTGATCCCGGGCATGGAAGGCCGCCGCTGATGGATCAGCTCAAACACCTGATCGAGGTCTGGACCGGCTACGGCCAGGGTCTTGCCGGGAGCATCGGCGCGCTGGCGTTTGTCTTCGCCTTCATCTGGAAGATGATCGCGATCGAGCCGCGCAGCGTCATGGAGGCAAAGCGCTGGATCGGCCGGATCGTGTTCGGAACCATTGGGGTGGAAATGGCCGGCCTCCTGGTCCGGGTCCTGGTCGACTCGGTCAATCGCTGAGCGCCGGTGAGCCTTTCAGGCCGTGCTAGAGATCTTCTCCAGCCTCCTCAGCGGCTTCCTCGATCACGTCATCAACGACGTTCGCGGCTCTGTGGCGGGATATGCGGAGACCTACCTGCTCAGCACGCACGACCTCTCTCGGGGCGGCGCCCAGGCACTCACCTCCGACCCGGCTCTCCAGGCCATGTATCACCTCACCCTGGGCATATCCGACGCCCTGCTGGTGCTGGTCTACGTCTGGGCATTTCTGCGGAGCATGTGGGAACGCGGCTTTCGGCCGCACTACACGCTCAAAGTCATGCTCCCCAGGACCATGGCTGCCATCGCCCTGGCGCATTTCGGCCTGCTATTCGGTCAGATGGCGATCGACCTCAACAACGTGCTGGTGCACGCGGCCTGGACGACCCCCCTCCAAACCGGGCCCGGGCCGGCCGCCGCTTTCCCCTGGCATTTCGCCCTGGACAATCCCTTCGGGTTTCCGCTGTTTCAGCTGGCGGTCCGGCTGGCGATCGTGGTGATGATCAGCATCCTCGCCCTGACCTACGTGATCCGGTTTGCCCTGCTCTCGGTACTCCTGGCCATCGCGCCTCTGGCGGCACTCTGTCTCATCCTCCCGGAGACCAAGAACTACGCCCGCAGCTGGACCCGTCTGTTCCTGATCACTGTGTTCATGCAGTTTGTCCAGGTCCTGATCCTGCGGTTCGCCAGCCTGTTTTCCAGCGACCTCAGCGGTAGCGTCATGCAGGCTCTCTATGGGCTGGCCGTCCTCTACCTGGTGCTAAAGGTGCCGGGCTTGATGAACGCCTCGGCCCACCTGGAATCGAAAGCCCAGCACCTGGCCGAGTCAACCGCCAAGCGAGCAATCAAGACTGCGGTCGGCACCCACCGGGCGGGATCGTGAGCCTGGTCACCTATCGCGGCTTCCTGCTCGCCTGGTCATTCAGAAAGCCGCTGGTGATTGCCTGCCTGGTGTTGCTTGGCCTTCCCCTCCTCTTCGCCGCCATGCTCACCGCTGGCGCCGGCACGGGTGCGCCGATCGGTTCCATCGCTCTCCCCGTCCACGGTGCCGTCCTGACGCAGCCCTTCGGGTGCACCAGCTACGAGCGAGAGCCGTGGTCCGAGCAGTGCCCTGAGCACCATTTCCACAGCGGCATCGACCTGGCGGCCGCGTTGAAGACGCCGGTCTACGCCGCCACCCCGGGCACCGCCTACGTCGCCCGCGAGCGTGGTGGCTATGGGCTCTACGTCGTGATCCTGCGTGATCCAGGCTTCAGCACCCTTTACGGCCACCTCTACTTTCCGCTCGTGGGCACCGGCGGCCAGGTAGTGACCGGACAGGTGATCGGATTGATGGGCTCCTCCGGGAACAGCAGCGGCCCTCACCTCCACTTCGAAGTCCGCCTGGGCGGGCTTCCCGCCGATCCGATCCCGCTGCTGCCGGCGGGCGGCTGGGGAGGTGATGCCCGCGGCTGAGCGACCTGTCCATTTCGTGAATTGAAGGAGTGTCTGATGGTCAACCGCGTACATCTGATAGGAAGGCTGACTCGGGATCCGGAGATCGTTACCAGCCCGAAGGGCTTGAGCATCGCCAAGCTTCGGCTGGCCACCAACAGCTACGGTCGGGACGAGGACGGCAATCGCACCGAGGACGTCCAGTACCACTCTCTGGTCGCGTTTGGCCGGCTGGCCGGCGTCTGCCAGGAATACCTGAGCCGGGGAAAGCTCATCTATGTAGAGGGCAAGCTGCGGAGCAAGGAGTGGGACGGCAAGGACGGGTTTCGACGATACACCACCGAGGTGGTGATCGACTTCATGCAGATCCTGAGCCCGAAGAACGAGGGGAACACCGAAGAGATAGCGCCCGAGCCTGCCGCCGAACCCGTGAGCGCCTGAGGGGCGCCATGATAAACACGAGCAACCTGCCCGAACCGCATCCGGACGACGACGACGATGGACCGTACGACGAAACCGAGGCCGAGCTCGTTCGCTGGAACAACCCGCTTCGGCCGGAGGACTGGCTGGACAGCTACCAGGAGGCTTCGCTCTACTGAACACGGGGACCGCGCCAGAGAGACAGCCTCCGGCTGGGCGCGGCCCTCGTCTTTTGGCCCGCTTCACTCGCTAGAATCGTCGGGCGTTGCTCTGGCAGGATACGCGCGTATTTAGTCGATGACGCTCGGGGTGGGCATCGTGGGCCTGCCCAACGTGGGCAAGACCACGCTGTTCAACGCCCTCACCAGAGCGGGTGCCGGGGTGGCCAGCTACGCCTTCAGCACGGTCGAGCCGAACACGGCCATGGTCGAGGTTCCCGATCCACGACTGTCAGTGCTGGCCCGGATGTATCAACCGAAAAAGATCACGCCCACCGTCATGAAGTTCGTAGATGTGGCCGGTCTGGTCCAGGGCGCGAGCCGCGGCGAGGGCATGGGCAACCTGTTTCTGTCCCAGATCCGGGAGCTCGATGCGCTGGCCATGGTGGTTAGATGTTTTCAGGACCCCAACGTCCAGCACGTATCCCAGGGGCTCGATCCACAGCGCGATATTGAGATGGTCAACCTAGAGCTGGCTCTCGCCGACCTGGATGTCGTCAACAAGCGCCGAGATAAGATCGCGGGCACCGCCCGTTTCAAGCCCGGGGCGAAGGAGCAGGACGAGCTGGGTGTGCTCGACCGGCTTGCCGCCCACCTGGATGCCGGCCAACCGATCCGAAGCGTGAGCCTGCAGCCGGAAGAGAGCCGGATGATGAGGAGCTTTTCCTTTCTGACTGCGAAGCCGATCCTCTACGTGGCGAACATCGGGGAGGACCAGATCGGGAAGAACACGCCAGAGCTGGCGGCAGTGAACGCGGCCGCGAGTGCTGCGGGCACCCAGGTGATCGTGCTGTCCGCCCGTCTCGAGGCCGAGATTCGCGAACTGCCTGACGAGGAGGCGGCTGCATTCCTCGAGGATGCCGGCCTCAAGGAGCCGGCCCTCGATGCGTTCATCCATGAGGCCTATAGGTCGCTGAACCTGCTCACCTTCCTGACGGCGGGCGAGAGCGAGGTGCGTGCCTGGACGGTCCGTCAGGGTGCCCGCGCACCCGAGGCGGCGGGTGTCATCCACAGCGACTTCGAACGCGGTTTCATCAAGGCTGAGATCGTCGCCTTCGATGAGCTGTCCGCCTCGGGTTCATACCCCGCCGCCAGGGATCGAGGCAAGGTCCGGCTCGAGGGCAAGGACTACTTGATGAAGGATGGGGACGTCGTGCTCTTCCGGTTCAATGTCTGAGGAGCGCGACTGGCGGTTGCTGATGGACCCGCCCGGGGAGGGGGTCTGGAATATGGCGGTTGATGAAGCCATCCTCGATGGCGTGGCGACCGGCGCGTCGCCGCCCACCCTACGGTTTTTTCAGTGGCGGCCGGCTTGCCTTTCCCTCGGCTACTTCCAACCTCGGGCGGTGGTGAACGAGGAGGCCTGTGCCGCGTCTGGCATCGGTGTGGTCCGCCGTCCCACCGGCGGCCGTGCCATCCTCCACGATCGAGAGCTGACCTACAGCGTCGCCATGCCGGTGGCGGTGCTGAGCGGCGACCAGGCCGTACCGTCGTCGTACTTCCGCCTCAGTCAGGCGCTGCTCGAGGGCCTTCGCGCGGCCGGTGCCTGGGTCACCCTGGCCCGAGCCGAGCCCGACGGTGGCGCCGGCCACGGCCCGGCCTGCTTCGACCGCGCCTCCGCGCACGAGATTCTGCTCGACGGCCGCAAGCTGGTGGGCAGTGCCCAGGTCCGCAGGGGTGGTGCCCTCCTCCAGCACGGCAGCATCCTGTTCGAGCCGCAGATCGAGGAGCTGCTCGGATGCTTGCGACTCGACCATGACGAGCGCGATCGCTGGCGGCGTTCGATGGTCCGAGGGATCGCCGGACTCGAGGGACACAGTGATTGCAGGCCGGCGGCACTGGCGGATGCGATCGCGAGCGCCTTCGCCCGCGTGTTTGGTGTGCGGCTTCGGCCGGCGGAAATCACAGCCGGCGAGCGAGAGGCAGCCGGCGATCTCTGCAGGGAGAAGTACGGCAACCAGGCCTGGACCGCGCGCTACTGAAAACCTGGGTAAAAAGCAACAAGGACCAGATGAGGAGGGGCATTGCAGCGGCGATGGCAGGACGGCTGCAGAATCTGGCCCTTGTTGGCTCGCGGCTCGGGTACACCCTAAATGTAGTACCCGGCGCGATTTGTACCACAGCATCTAGCGACGTGTCAAGCGGTTATCCACTTTCCCGGTAAACTCCTGTCCCGAGATCAATGGCGCGTAAGAACAAGCGGCAGCCGCGTAAGCCACAGCGTGGTCCGTCCCAGCCCGGACCGATCACACGGCCCTCATCCTCTCCCGCTCCGGCGAGCCGTCCCAGCCAGCCGGCGCCGATCGCTGCCCAGCGTCCCGTTCGCGGACGGTCGGTACCTCCACCGTTGCCACCGCAGGATGCAGCTATTCCGCTCGATCGCGTCCCCTACTTTCGTTCTGACCTGCGCCGGATAGCCATCACTGCCGCCCTGATGTTTGTCATCCTGATCGCGGGGTCGTTTCTGATCCGTTAGGCGGAACGCAAGAAAGTTACGTGGGCCTCCGTTTCCTTGATGGTCTAACCACTTTCGAGGAGGCGCTCGTGTTCGAACCCAGGCAAAACCGCAAGCCAACCGGTCCCATCGCCGCAGAAACCGTACTCAGCAATCAGATCAAGCTGGAGGGCCGGCTCCACTCGAGCTCCAATATCCGGTTCGACGGCGAGATGCTCGGAGACCTCACCACAGAGGGCGACCTCTCCATCGGCGAACATGGCCGGGTCAAGGGGAACGTGACCGGGCGCAACGTCGTCGTCGGCGGCACCATCCAGGGCAACGTCAGCACCACCGGCCGGCTGGAGATCCTTGCCACCGGGAAGCTTTATGGCGATATCGTGGTGGGCTCCCTCATCATCGATGAGGGTGGCATCTTGCGAGGCAAGAGCGCGGTCCACGCGGATGAGTCAACCGTGAGCGTCCCGACTCCGTCCTTCGTCGCCGAACCCGCCGCAGCCTGAGCGCGCTTTCATTCATTCGTAGAGGGCTTCGCCGAGCGGGGCCCTTTTCGTTTCTTACCTACACTTAGCTCCTGGTGCTGTTCAACGATCCGGGTCAATTCATCATCAACTCGATGTTCCTGATCCCAGGGTTGTTGCTCGGCCTGGTGCTCCACGAGTGGGCTCATGCGCAGGTGGCAGTGGCTCGTGGGGATCAGACACCGCGGGTCGATGGGCGCCTGTCGCTCGACCCCAGCCACCATCTGGATCCGATTGGCACGATCGCCATCCTGCTGATCCACTTTGGCTGGGCCAAGCCGGTCCGTATCAACCCTGGCCAGATGCGTCACCGGCTCGACCCGGCGCTGGTCGCGGTGGCGGGGCCGCTGACAAACCTCCTGATCGCGATCGGCATCTCGATTCCGCTCAAGTTCCTGGTGACCGCCCCCGGCTCGGGCGTCATCTGCGCCGATTCAGCCTGCTTTGTTCAGCTGACCCTGGGTCAGGCGCCGCTCGCCATTCTGGCGGCGATCCTGGCGGTTGCGTTCTACCTGAATGTCGTGCTTGCCGTCTTCAACATCCTGCCGATTCCTCCTCTGGACGGCTACAACCTGGTCGCCACCCTGTTCCGACGCCAGTCTCCGCAGCTTTTCTACACCATCGATGCCAATCGCACCGTGATTGCTCTGGTCTTTGTCCTGATCCTCTTCCTGGCGCCCGGGGTTTTCGGCCATGTCATCCAACCCGTCTACACGACGGCCGCCAACCTGCTCGTAGGGACTCCCGTCTATCCGTTCCCCGGCTTCTGACGTGGACGCTCTATCCGGCTTGCCGAGCGTTCACCAACTGCTGGAAGACGATCGCGGTAGGCGGCTAATCGCCGAACACGGACGCCCACTCGTCGTTTTCGCCGTGCAGCGGACCCTGCAACAGGAGCGGGGCGGCCCGCTCCTCGACGAGTCGCGCCGTTGGTCCAGTATCGAGGCATTGGTCGCCGACATGCGTACCCCGCGGCTGCGCCCGGTGATCAATGCGACCGGCGTGATCCTGCATACAAATCTCGGCCGGGCTCCCCTGGCCAGGTCCGCGGCGGAGGCGGCCAGCCTGCTGGCTACCGGGTATTCGAACCTCGAGCTCGACCTGCGCTCAGGCAAGCGGGGCAGCCGGCACGATGCGGTCGCCCATGTTCTGTGTCAGCTCACCGGTGCGGCGGCGGCTGCCGTGGTCAACAACGGAGCGGCGGCCACTCTGCTGATGCTGGCGGCGCTCACCAAAGGCCGGGAGGTGATCGTTTCGCGTGGCGAGCTGATCGAGATTGGCGGAGCCTTTCGCATGCCCGACATCATGCGGTTGTCAGGGGCGAAGATGGTGGAGGTCGGGACCACCAACCGCACGCGCGCCCAGGATTTCGCGGAGGCGATCACACCCCGCACCGCGGCCCTGCTCAGCGTCCACCCCAGCAATTTTCAAGTCGTCGGGTTCACCGAGAGGCCAGAGCTGTCGGCGCTGGCCGAATTGGCGCGCCAGCACAATGTTCTGCTCCTCTATGACCTGGGCAGCGGTGCCCTGCGCGAGAGCCGTGCGCCGGGCCTGGCTCACGAGCCGCTGATTGCGGAGAGCCTGGAAGCCGGGGCGGACGTGGTGGTATGCAGCGCCGACAAGCTGCTCGGCGGTCCACAGGCCGGCCTGCTGCTTGGCCGTGCCGAGCTGGTCGCGAAATGCCTGAAACATCCTCTGGCGCGCGCGGTTCGGGTGGACAAGCTGACGATTGCGGCCCTGGCTGCCACCCTCGACCTCTATATCACCGGCCGCGATGACCAGGTCCCCGTCTGGAAGATGATCCGGGCCGATCGGGAGAGCTTGAGCGCCCGTGCCGGCCGCTGGGCCGAGGGCCTCAACCTGGCAGGCGTCCCGGCCGAGGTGCGGTCGGGCTACTCGGCGGTCGGGGGCGGATCGCTCCCCGGCGAGACCCTTCCCACCACGCTGGTGATGATCGCGGCGGAGCGTCCTCGCCCGGCGCAGCTGCTCGACAGGCTTCGGCTTCAGTCGCCACCGGTGATTGCCCGAATCGAGGACGACCGCGTCGTGCTCGACCCGCGCACCGTGCTGCCGGATGAGGACGAGAGGCTGCTCCAGGCGGTGATCGCCGCCGTCCGGTGAACCCGTTGCAGGCGCCCGCTGCCTTCGTCATCGGCACCGCCGGCCACATCGATCATGGCAAGTCGAGCCTGGTCAAGGCCCTGACCGGCATCGACCCCGACCGCCTGGAAGAGGAGAAGCGCCGAGGGATGACCATCGATCTCGGCTTTGCTTACATGGACCTGCCCAGCGGACGCCACCTGGGCATCATCGACGTGCCCGGGCACCAGCGATTCCTCAAGAACATGCTGGCCGGAGTTCACGGCATCGACGCCGTGCTCTTCGTGGTGGCAGCCGATGAAGGTCCGATGCCGCAGACCCACGAACATCTGGCCATCCTCGACCTGCTCGGCGTGACTCACGGGGTGATCGCCCTGACCAAGGCAGACCTCGTGGATTCCGACTGGCTGCGCCTGGTGTCCGACGAAGTGCATAGGGTGGTGAGCAAGACCGCCCTCCGAGCCGCCCCCATCATCCCGGTGTCCGCTCTCAGCGGGACGGGCCTGGATCAGTTGAAGGATGCCCTCGATCAACAGCTGGCCGGCGCCTCGCCCCGGCCAGACACCGGCCGGCCACGCCTGGCGGTGGACAGGTCGTTTGCGATGTCGGGGTTTGGAACAGTGGTCACCGGAACCCTGGTCGGGGGTTCGTTGAGGGTTGGCGATGACCTGGCCCTCTACCCGACCGGGCGGAGCCTGAGAGTCCGAGGCCTCCAGCAACACAATCGGACGGTCGATCTGGCCCGTCCGGGAAGCCGGACCGCGGTGAATGTGGTTGGCGCAGACCGTAAGGACATCGCCCGCGGTCATGTGATCGCGCCTCCCCGGCAGCTCTCGCCGACCCGACGGCTGGACGTGCGTCTGAGCGTGCTGGCTAGCTCGGCCCACCCGATCCTGCACCGGTCTCGGCTCCTTCTGTACCTGGGGACCGCTGAAGTCCCGGTCGAGCTCTCCCTGCTCGAGGACGACATCGTCGGGCCGGGCTCGGGCGCGTGGGCGCAGATCTTCAGCGACACGCCTGTGGTGGCGGTCGTCGGCGACCGCTTCATCCTTCGCCGGCCGGCACCTATCGAGACAGTGGCCGGTGGTGTGATTCTCGATACCAATCCGCGGCGGCACCGGCGACATGACCCCCGGGTGATCGCGGACCTCGAGGGACGCGAGCGCGGGGATCCAGCTGCGACCCTGATGGTCGAGCTCGGCCGTCACCGAACGGGAGTGACGATCGCCGAGCTGGCTCGCCGAACCGGGATGGACGCCGGTCTGATCGATCGGCTTGGCGGGGAGCTGATCGCGGCCGGCTCAGCAGTCCGCCTCGACGGCACAATGCTCTCGCGCGACGCCTGGGAACAGCTGGAAGAGCGTGCTCGGATCGCCCTGGAGGGTTTTCACCGTGTGCACCCGCTGCGGGCCGGAATGCCTCGCGAGGAGCTGCGAAGCCGGGTTGGGCTGGCAGCATCCCTCTTTCCCCCCGCGGTTGCCCGGATGGCGCTCGACGGCCTGATCATCGAGCGGGGCAGTGAGCTGGCGCTTCCAGGGCACCAGGCCAATCCTTCGCCCGACCAGCAGGTCGCAATCGCCGCTCTCATCTCCGAGCTAGAGGCGGCGCCGTTTGCGCCGCCCCCGCTGCCAGACCTGGCCGGCCGCTACCAGCTGACCCCGGCATTGCTCCAGTACCTCACCGCCACCGGTCGGATAATCCGGCTGAACGACGACACTATTTTTGCCGCTAAGGCCTACCAGGAGGCCGTGGATCGGCTGACCAGGCACCTCCAACGGGAGGGAAAGGTGACGGTCGCGCAGGCGAGGGATCTACTCGGCTCGAGCCGCCGATACGTGTTGCCCTTGCTGGAATGGCTGGACGCACAAAAAGTCACCCGGCGGGTCGGGGATGACCGTATCCTGAGGGTTTGATGCGTTCGACCGCCCGGGCAGTACGGATGCGGGCCCAGGTGCTCTGTCTTGGCGCCGGCCTGCTTGGCCCGCTGGCAGCGTGTGGATCGCCACCGCCTGACCCCGGACCCCTGCTGGCAAAGACCAGCCAGCACATGGTCCTGCTCAAGGGTTTCCATTTCCAGATGCAGATTCAGGGATTCACCGGCAGCACCATCCCCGTCGAGTCGGCCAACGGCGACGCCCATCCGCCGGACCTGCACTCCAGCGTCCAGCTTCGGCAGGGTGGCGTTCTCGTGCAGCTGGAGATCATCTTCAGCGCGGACCAGGTTTATCTCAAGTCCTTCACCGGCGGGTGGCAGCGGCTGACCGCCGCTGAGGTCGTCCAGTTCTTCGACCCGCATTCGTTATTCGACCAGCAGGACGGCCTGTTCGCCGCCTTGAAGGACACGCAATCCCCAAAACGTGGAAAGCAGGAGAACGTCGGCTCGCAATCAACCTGGGTCATCAGTGGAACGCTCCCGGCCGACCGCGTCCATCGTTTGCTCACCCTGATCAGCGATCAGGGGTCGTACACCGCGACCTACTGGATTGACAGTGCCAGCGACAACCTCTGGCGGGCGCGGTTGCAGGGCCACCTCTTCGATCCAGCGAAGGAGTCCACCGTCACATTCGAGTTCTCGAATCATGATCAGCCCGTCACCGTCACCCCGCCCCCGGTCAGCTAACCGGCGGGCGGTCCTGGCGCTGACCAGCGCCGGGTTGTTCGTCGCGTCCCTGGACGCGTACGTGGTGGTGACGGCGCTGATTCCGATGCTGACCTCCGTCCACATCCCCGTGCTGCCTGTAACCAATCTCGCCAAGGCCACTCCGATCATCACCGGCTTCCTGCTGGGGTATCTCGCGGTCATGCCCCTGGCTGGTGGGCTGAGCGATCGGTTCGGACGGCTGCGCGTGTTCGTCGCCTGCCTGGTGCTGTTCGGGCTTGGCTCACTGATCACGGCAACAGCCACAAGCCTTCCCAGCCTGGTAACCGGCCGGCTGCTGCAGGGGGCCGGCGGGGGGGCGCTGGTGCCGGTGGTGCTGGCTCTCGCCGCTGATCTGTATCCCGCCGGCGGCCGCAGCCCGGTGCTCGGAGGCGTGAGCGCCCTCCAGGAAGTGGGCAGCGTGCTCGGACCTCTCTGGGGTGGCGTGATTGCCTCTGCCTGGGGCTGGCAGTGGATTTTCTGGCTGAACCTTCCCTTCGTCGCCCTCCTCCTCTGGGCGCTGTGGCCCGAGGTGCGCTCCGGGGACACGGTCCGAGCCAAAACTCCGCTCGACCTGCCGGGAGCCGCCCTCGCCGGCGCAGGCCTGGCTCTGTTGACGCTCGCGCTTTACGCGGGGGACCCGGATAGGAGTCCGGTCGGAGCGGGATTCTTCTGGCAGGCGCCGGTGGCGCTTGTGCTTTTCGCTCTGTTCATCCGGCGCGAGCGGCGCGCCCCACGTCCGTTGATCGACGTCCGCTACTTTCGCGATTCCTCATTCAGTGGCGCCGCGGTCGCCAACGCCATATCGGGGGCAGGCTTGATGGTGGCGCTGGTCTTCATCCCGGTGCTGGCCGAGTCAGACCTGGTCTTCAACATGAACTCGCAGCAGGCCGCCGTGCTTCTCTTCCGGCTGATGATCGGCATTCCGATTGGCGCTCTCCTGGGCGGATTCCTCGCCCAGCGTCTGCGCAGCTATCGCGCGGTGGCTGCGGCCGGCCTCGCCCTGGCTGGACTTGGGTTCTTCTCTCTTTCAGGCTGGGACCAGAACACGCTCTCGCACAACCTGCTCGGCCTGCCTCTCAGGCTCGCGGACCTTCAGCTCTTCAGCGCCGGGCTCGGGCTCGGCCTTGAAATCGCGCCGGTCAGCGCAGCACTCCTCGACGTCGTGGGAGACGCGCACCGCGGAGCGGCGGCTTCCTTCCTGGTGCTGATGCGGCTGGTCGGGATGCTGATCGGGTTTTCCCTCCTGGCAGGGTTCGCTCTATTCCACTTTCAGCAGGCGACGGCCCACCTGATCCCCCCGGTTTTCTCCGCGCTTCCGGACTACCTGGCTCGCTTCGCGACCTATGAGCTTCGAGTTCGCCAGGCGATCCTCGACGAGTACCACTTCATATTCGTGATCACGGCGGTGGTGCTGCTCCTGGGCGCCGTCATCGCCGCGGCTACCTTGCGGCCCCTGCCTCGTCGCCCGGTTCCATGAACTACGTCGGGATCGATCTCGGCGGGACGCGGTTGCGGGTGGCGATTGCCGGCGCCGGTGGGCCCATCCAGCACGTCGTCCGCCATCCGACGGAAGCCGATAGGGGTCCGGAGCACGTGATCAACCGGATCGTGAAGACGATCGAGGAAGCCTTGCGACACGAGCGCATCAAGCCGGCGGAGGTTGCTTCCATGGCCATCGGCATGCCCGGGCCGGCGAACGGTAAGACGGGCGTCGTGCTTTCCCCTCCCAACCTCCCGGGCTGGCGAGACGTGCCCATCGCATCGATCCTGACCGAACGGACGGCCATCCCAACCAATCTCGAGAACGACGCCAACCTGGCCGCCTTCGGCGAAGCCCGCGCCGGGGCCGGGAAGGGGGCGCGCAACCTGGCCTACGTGACGGTCTCCACCGGGATCGGCGCCGGCCTGGTGCTCGACGGCCGGCTCTACAGCGGGGCGAGCGGTGTCGCGGGTGAGGTGGGGCACATCGTCATCGAGCCAGGTGGGCCACTGTGCAACTGCGGCAATCGCGGCTGCCTGGAGGCGATTGCCAGCGGCACCGCAATCGCCCGGGCTGCCAGAGAAGCGCTCGAGACTCGTGCGCGCACGCAGCTGCGGCGACACCGTGAGAGCGATGGGCCGACCGCGGCCGAGGTGGTACGGGCGGCCCGCGGCGGCGACGCGCTGTCCCGCCGCCTGCTCGACCGTGCCGGGACCGCCCTGGGGATTGGCATGGGGACATTGGTGAACCTGCTCAATCCCGAGCTGCTCATCCTCGGAGGGAGCGTAATGAAGGCGGGTGGGCTGATCAACCGGCCCATGCAGACATCCCTAAAGGTCTCGTCCTGGGAGTCGGCTCGACGGGGGCTTCGGATCGTGGCGCCCAGGCTGGGCCAGAATGCCGGGTTGGTGGGCGCGGTCGAGTGGGCCCGCCTTCAGGCGACCTCAGCGGCTCGGGTCCAGGCGACCCGGTGATCGCCCGGATCGATCCACCGGCGCTCCCCGGCATGGAGCGGTTGTTCACCGTCATCCAGGAGGAGGCTGCCCGGCTGGGGTGTCGTGCGCTCGTGGTTGGCGGGTACGTGCGGGACCGCCTGCTCGGCGGGGCACGCGCGGCGGCCATCCGCGAGGTCGACTTCCTGGTCGAGAAGGGAAATGGCATCGAGCTGGCCACCGCAGTGGCCAGCCGCCTGAGCGACCATCCACCGGTGGTCTTCGAGCGCTTCGGCACGGCCCACGTGGATGCCGGTTTGTACGCCCTCGAGTTCGTAACGGCTCGCACCGAGCGCTACGACCCGCAGAGCCGCAAGCCGCAGGTGCGCCCGGGGACGCTCGAGGAGGATGTCATCCGCCGCGACTTCACTGTCAACACCCTCCTCATGGACTGGGATGGCTCGGTGCTCGATCTCACCGGGCGTGGACTCGACGACCTGCGCGCTCGGCGGATCGTCACACCACTCGATCCCCGGGCCACTTTCGACGAGGATCCGTTGCGGATGGTGCGCGCCGTGCGGTTTGCCACGACTCTCGAGTTCGAGCTCGATCCGGCGACAGCCGTGGCCATCCGCGAAAACGCCGGGCGGCTGCAACCTCCGGTGGTTTCCATGGAGCGGATCCGCGACGAGCTGGCCAAGCTACTGCTCGCAAACGACGTGGAACGCGGCCTGAACCTGCTGGACGAAACCGGGCTGCTGGTTCGCATACTTCCGCAGCTCGAGGCGGGAAAAGGAATGGAGCAGGGCGGGTGGCACAGCCACGACGTCTTCGGCCACGGTCTGAAGGCCGCGGCACTGACGCCTGCGGACCTGGTCACCCGGCTGGCAGGCCTTCTCCACGACGTGGGGAAGCCGGCCACCAAGGAAGTGAAGGATGGCAAGGTGACCTTCATCAATCATCAGCTGGTAGGGGCCGAGATGGCGGAGCAGGCTCTGCGAAGTCTTCGTTTCTCGGGCGAGGTGATCGATGCGGTGACCGATCTCATCCGGCTCCACATGCGCCCGATCCAGTACGACCCGAGCGCCTGGGAGGACAGGGCGGTCCGCCGGCTGGTACGCGACGCCGGTCCCCAGCTGGAGCGGCTGCTTGCGCTGGCGCGCGCCGACATGAGGGCCAGCCACTACCCGGGCGTCCAGAAGATCGACGATCTGGAAGCGCGGATCCGCCGGCTCGACACGGCCGCGATCAACGCGATTCGTTCGCCGCTCACCGGCGACGAACTCATGGCCCGCACCGGCAGGCCGCCCGGTCCATGGATCAAGCGGGTGAAGGCGGCCCTTGAAGACGCCATGGTGGATGGCCTGCTGGCTCCCGATCCCGAGGCGGCCTGGCGATTTGTGGAGGACCACCCGGAGCTGCTGCGCGAGTGACCGCGGTCCGGCGCTGGCCGTGGCCGTTCCTGCTGCTCCTTGTCGGGGCGCTGCTGGCCAGCAGCAACCGGTTTCCCCAATTCACCGTCAGCCCGAGCCTGATTCTGCTCGGATTTCTACCGGCCCTCCTCTTCGATGCCGGGTTCTCATTGCGGGCGGCGGCGATCCGGCGCGAGCTGCGCTGGATTCTCCTGCTGGGCGTCGCCGGGGCCTTGCTTGGCGCAGCCATCAGCTATGGCATCCTCCGCTGGCTCGGATTCTCCGCGAGCGAGGCGCTGCTGCTGTCCGCGGTCCTTGCCGCCACCGACCCGGTGTCGATCTTCGCGGCCATGCGCCGGCTTCGAGTCCCGGAACGCATGCGCGTCACCCTGGAGGGGGAGAGCCTGGCAAACGACGGCGTCGCGGCCGTCCTGTTTGCGGTTGCCCTGACCGCCATCGGCGGGCGCGGCTCGAGTCCGTCCGGCGCGGTCTGGCAGTTTCTGCTCCTGACCGTGGGCGGCCTGCTTGCCGGCGGCCTGGTTGGCCTGGTCCTCGCCCGGCTGTTACCGGACCGGGTCCCCGTCCTGGCTCCGGCTACGGTGGTGGCCGCGTATGGGACCTACCTGCTGGCCGACCGTCTCGGAGTGAGCGGGTTGCTGGCCGTGGTCATGCTCGCGGTCGTCCTGGGCAACCGACCTCATTCCGCCTCACATCACCTGACGCACCGCTTCTGGCGCGTCGTCGGCTTTTCCGTCTCGAGCCTCGTCTTTACCCTTGTCGGTCTCCAGGTGCACCTGGACCGGCTGACCGCTTCGGCGGTCGACGTCCTCGGTGTCGTGCTCACCTTCCTGGTCGCGCGGATCGCGATGGTCGCCATCATCACCTTCCGCAACTGGCCGCTCCGGATGCAGGCGGCCCTGGTGTGGGCCGGCCTCCGTGGGGCGCTATCGCTGGCGCTGGCCCTGAGCATCCCGGCCGGCATGGCTGATCGCGAGCGCATCCTTGTACTGGTCTCCGGGTTCGTGTTCGCGTCACTCGCCATCCAGGGCCTGCTGATAGGTCCGGTATTTCGTGGGCTTCACGTCGGCGAGGGCCCGGAAAATCCGGCGTCTTCTTAGCGTCGGGCTCTGCTAAAATCTGCCAGGCCCACGCGGCGGGATGGCAGTGGGGTCGCTCGCGGGGAAACAAGATGCTCCTGAGACTTCGGCTGCTCCGACGGATCGCTCGGGAAATTCCCCGTTACGGAAAGCTCACCTATTGCCTCTACCGGGACCCTCGGGTTCCCCAGAAGAACAAGGTTGCCCTGACCGCGGCCCTGATCGCGATCTACAACCCGGTGGTCGACTTCCCACTGTGGTTTCCGGTGCTGGGCGAGATGGATGCGCTGGCATTGACTGTTCTGGCGGTCAAGATGTTCGTCGACCGAGCCCCCAAACAGGTGGTCGACGAGCACCAGCAGCGGATCGCCCTCGGGACCAGCACTTTCGACCAGGACATCCGGCATGGCAGGGAATCGGTGCGGGAGCGGGCCCGCACCTGGTGGCAGACTCGGCGCCGGCTTTCGGTATGAGGCTGTGAAAATCGTTCTGCTGGAGGACGTCAAGGGCACCGGTAAGGCCGGTGAGAGCAAGGACGTGGCCGACGGCTACGCGCGAAACTATCTGCTGCCCAAGAAGCTGGCCGTGGCAGCCAGCCGGGGAGCCGTGCAAAGGGTCGAGCGTGAAAAAGCCACCACGGTCCAGCGTGAACAGAAGGAGCTGAAGGACGCGAGGGACCTGGCCTTAAGGCTGGAGGCAGCCCAGGTCTTGATCAAGATCCGGGTTGGAAAAGATGGCAAGCTCTTCGGCTCCGTCACGAACGCCGAGGTCGCCTCGGCACTGAAGCAGCAGCACGGGATCACGCTTGACCGTCGCAAGATCGAGTTCCCCGAGCCCATCCGGGCCATGGGTCCGGCCGCCAGCCAGGTCAGGCTGCACAAGGAGGTCACCGCCCGCATCCCGCTGATGGTCACCAGCGCTTGAGGGTCGACCTCCGCTCCGCCCCGCCGGCTGTGACCGGCGGGCGCGTTCCCCCACACAACCTCGAAGCGGAGGCGTCCGTGCTGGGCTCTCTGATGCTCGACCGCAACGCCATCGTCCGGGTCGCCGACTTCCTCCGTCCCGACGACTTCTATATGGATCAGCACGGACAGGTCTACCGTGCCGCACTGAACCTTTTCGAGAAATCCGAGCCGATCGACCTCCTCACCCTGTCGGCGGAGCTCGAGCGGATGCGTGTCCTCGAGCGAGTTGGGGGCCAGGCGTTCCTGGCCGAGCTCGAGTCCGGAGTGCCCACGGCGGCCAATGCCGAGTACTACGGCCGGCTGGTCGAGGAAGACGCGACCAAGCGCCGGCTGATAAGTGCCGGGGGGCGGATCACCGCATTCGGCTTCGACGAGAGCACCCCCGCCAACCAGGCGCTCGATGCCTCCGAGCAGGTGATCTTCAATATCGCGGAAGGACGCATCACCCAGGACCTGGTTCCACTCAAGGACGTCCTCAAGGAAACCTGGGACCAGATCGAGCAGATCCATAAGGACCAGAGCGTGCTCGCCGGCGTCCCCAGCGGTTTCAATGACCTGGACGCGAAGACCGGCGGTTTCCAGAAGTCCGACCTGATCATCGTCGCCGCCAGGCCGGGTGTGGGGAAGACCAGCCTCGCGCTCAACATCGCACAACATGCATCGATCCAGTACAAGACGCCGGTCGCCATCTTCTCTCTCGAAATGTCCGAGCAGCAGCTGGTGACCCGTTTGCTCTGCAGCGAGGCGGCCGTGGATTCCTGGCGGCTGCGCAACGGCTTGCTCAAAGACGCCGAATGGCCTCGGATCGCTCAGGCCATGGGAGCATTGTCCGAGGCGCCCATCTTCATCGACGATTCGCCGAACCTCTCCGTGATGGAGATGCGCACCAAAGCCCGCCGGCTGAAGCTGTCGAGCAACCTGGGCCTGATCATCGTCGACTACCTTCAGCTGATGCAGGGCCGTAACCAGGAGAACCGGGTGCAGGAGGTGTCCGATATCTCACGGTCGCTGAAGGGGTTGGCCCGTGAGCTACAGATCCCGATCATCGCGTGCTCTCAGCTGAGCCGAGAGCCTGAGAAGCGTCTCGACCATCGTCCGCAGCTGGCGGATCTGCGTGAGAGCGGCACGCTCGAACAGGACAGCGATCTCGTCCTGTTCATCTATCGAGAGAGGTTTTACAACGACAATCTGGCGGACGACAAGCGCAACATCGCGGAGATCATCATCGCCAAGCACCGCAACGGTCCGACTGGCAAGCTTGACCTTCTCTTCGTTGACGAACAGACCAAGTTCGTGAACCTGGAACGCCGCAGAAACTGATGCCAGTCTTCATCCTCGTCGGCGGCCAGTGGGGTGACGAGGGGAAGGGCAAGATCATCGACCTTCTCTCCGAACACGCCGGCATGGTGATTCGCTCGCAGGGTGGAAACAACGCCGGCCACACCGTCGTCAACGCCGGCCAGGAGTTCCGCTTCCATCTGATTCCGTCCGGGATCCTTTACCCAGACACGACCTGCGTGATCGGGAACGGCGTGGTTCTCGACCCGCGCGTGCTGCTGGAGGAGATCGAGCAGATCCAGCGACGTGGCATCAGCGTTGACCGGCTGCTTATCTCCGACCGCGCCCACCTGATCATGCCCTGGCATCCGATCCTCGACAAGCTCGAGGAGGAGCAGCGCGGAGATGATCGTCTGGGAACCACCTGGCGGGGGATCGGACCCGCTTACGCCGACAAGATTCGCCGCATCGGCTTTCGCGCCGGCGACCTCTTAAAGCCGCGCTTCCTGGAGAAAAAGCTGGCCTTTGTCCTCGGCAAGATCAAGAACCCGATCCTGCAGAGCCTCTACGCCGTTGATCCTCTCGACCAGGACGCCATCCTGGCGGAGTACACCTCATATGGGGAACGTCTCGAGCGCTTCATCGTCGACATATTCCCGATCGTTCAGAGGGCTGTGCAGGGCAAACAGAGAATCCTGCTCGAGGGAGCCCAGGGCAGCATGCTCGATCTCGATTTCGGGACCTACCCGTATGTCACCTCCTCCTCTCCCAGCGCAGGCGGAGCCCTGACCGGTTCGGGGATAGCTCCGACCCGGGTCGACCTGACGGTGGGGGTCTTCAAGGCGTATACGACGCGGGTGGGATACGGCCCACTGCCAACCGAGCTCACCGACGCGCTCGGCGAGCAGATCCGGGAGGTGGGTCGTGAGTACGGGACCACCACCGGGCGGCCGCGCCGGGTGGGCTGGTTCGATGCCTGCGTCGCTCGCTACTCGGTAGCACTCAACGGGATCGGCTCCATCGCCCTGACCAAGCTGGATGTGCTCGACGGGTTCGACCCGATCCGGATCTGCACGAGCTACCTGAGCAAGGGCGAACGCCACGACTATCCGATGTCAAACATCAGCCACCTCAAGCACAGCGAGCCCATCTACGAGGAGTTGCCCGGCTGGTTGGCCCCGACCACCGGCGTTCGCCGGCCCGAGGATCTGCCGAAGGCGGCCCGGCGATATATCGACCGTCTGGCCGAGCTATCTGGCGCACCCATCGACCTGGTGTCGGTAGGTGCCTCGCGGGATCAGACGATCTGGCTGGACCCCTCCCGGTTAGGCCCGGTGGAGCCCGTGGGTCAGCACCAGGAAGAGGCCGGCCGCCACCGCCAGGTACCACAGCGCTGATACGCCGCTCACGATTTCCTTGGTCCTGCGGCTGAGGGAGCTGTTGGTCCAGGTGAGCCAGAGCCCGATCGGATTGACAAGGAACAGCGCCAGGGTCCAGAGCACCGGGTTGGTGCCGGCCTGACGCAGCGGCCCTCGTCCGGCAGCGCTCCGCATCTGCCGCACCATGTCGTTGGAGTCCGATGCCGTGTCGTAGAGGCGGCGCGGTGCCGGGGTGCTGGATCGCCGAAGGCTGGAGGAGGACGATACCGCCATCACCGGCTGTCGCGCGGGTATAGGCGCGGCCTGGGGGCGGCGCGGTTCGCTGGAGGAGCTCAGAGGTAATCGCCGGATGCCGGCTGGGATCAGGCTAGGCCGGGTCGAGAGAAATGCCCGTAGTCGCAGGGCTACCGTGATCAGAATCCCAACCGCCAGCCAGCTCTGCCAGGTTGCCTCCTGTCCCTGTCCGAAATTGCGCAGCACCACGGTTGCGATCCCGGCGCCGGCGGCAACGACGACAGCCAGCTGGTCCGGGACGATCACCCGGCGACGATCGGCGGCGAGGTACCCGGTTAGAAACAATGCCGGACCGCTGGCGAGCTGAAAGGCGAGGTCAAACCCGTAGGCTGCGGCGGTGGCGGCCACGCCCACGAGGAAGCCGCCCAGGACCGCGGCGGAAATTTTTCGCCCATACCACAGGTAGGCGATGCCGAGGAGGACGGCGGCCGCTGAGGTGGCCGCGATCGGTCCGGGCACATTCCCCACGTAGAGCTTGACCGGGTCGATGGGCAATCCGAGCCGGTGCCACAGACTGAGCGGGTCGTCCAGTCGCCGCCCGTCGAACGGGTTGACGAAACCGACGGGTAGCTGTTTTTGCACCACAAAGAGAATTCCGAAAACCACCAGCGCGGGGTGGACCATGGTCCGGCCTAACTGCGGCCACACCACGTGGTCGAGCACCACGAGCAACAGGACCAGCGAGACCCCCAGCCAGGCGGGCGTCTGTGGTGAGAGGAAGCAGGCCACGATCAGGCCGCTGATCAATGGATGGTTGGCACGGAATCCAACCCAGGCCGGCAGGTTGATGGTCAGCCGGGCGAGTTGCAGGGCAAGCAGGCAAACGATGCCTGTGAGAAAACAGAGCGCGATCAGGAGCGCCGCGCTCCGGCGGAAAAAGAAAATCCCGGTCGCCATTGGAGGGACGAGCGCCAGCGCGTAGACGACGTCGTAGCTGAGTTGTTCGGGTTGGACCAGGAGCAGCTGGGGAACAGCGTGCAGCGCCCGCCAGAGCTGTCGCACGTGCAGCATTGTAGTTGAGATCAAACCGGACTACCGCGCAAGCAGCACCATGAGTCCAAATCTGCGCGAGCTTCCGGGGAATGTCTGCTATCCTGTCGCTGGCAACCACGTGAGACCGTTGCGATTCACCATTCTCGTCACGCCAATCATCGTGGCAGCCGGGTTGCTGGGTGCGGCGTCGGCCGACGCCGCGGATACTCGCTGGAGCATCACCGGCCCGCAACATCCGGGCGAGCCCGACAGGCCGGTCTGGTCCATGGCCGCATTTCCGGCGCACCCCAACGTCTTGATCGAGGCGACCCAGGAGCGAGGGGTGATGCGCAGTACGGACGGCGGATCATCCTGGACGACGGTTGCCGACGCCGGCGGCTCCGCCTGGGTGGTGCACGTGGACGCCGACCATCCGGGGGTCGTCTACGCCGGTACCCAGGCGGATGGCATTTTCAAGAGCCTCGATGAGGGTAAAACCTGGACCGCGCAGAACCAGGGACTCGATACCCTTGACGTGCGCGCCATCGATACCTCCGGCTCCACCATCCTGCTCGGGACGTCGGCCGGTCTTTACTACTCGAATGATGCGGCGCACAGCTGGAAATCTCTGGGCGCGAGCGACCTGGACATCGCGGCGGTGGCGTTGCTGCCCAAAGCCAACGGCTTGACCATGTTCGCCGGGGCCGACAACGGCACGGCGCCCAGCTACCTGCTGCGCTCCGAAGACCTGACCGGCGCCTGGACTCCCGTGAGCGGAGGCTTTCCCGGAGGTGTCACCGTGGCCGCAATCGCAACCGGCCTGGCGCCCGCGGGTGGGCAGGCGCCGGTGCTGGCCGGAACGGCACAGGGCGCCTACCGAAGTGACGACCGTGGGGCGACCTGGATTCTCGTCAACGGCCTTCCCGCCACCGACTACAACGTAGTGGAGTTCAACCCGGCCAACAGCGACCAGATCTACGTTGCCAGCGACGGCGATGCCGGCTCCGGGGGCGTCTTCCGCTCGCTGGACCGGGGAGCCACCTGGAGCCCGCTTGGCGCGGGCCTGCCGGACCACCCCCGGGTGACGGCCCTGGCCCTGCAACCGCTGAGCCCGGTTCAGGTGATGGCGGCGAACTGGAATCCGACCAGCGCAACCGCTGGCGTCTACCGGATCACCGACCCGGGAGCCGCCGTGACCGGCGCCACCGCCGCGCCGAGCGCCTCCGCCACGGTCAGAGCCAGCCCGACGCCCCGACCGTCCACTGTCAGCGAACCCGGCGGCCGGCGGTCGACTGCCGGCCAGGACTGGGAGAAGCTCGGAATTGCGGTTATTGTCCTCTTGCTGATCGCCGGCGTTGTCTCTCTGCGCCGCTGGCGAATTCGCCGGGAGGACCAGCGGACCTACCTCCGTTAGCCGGGCAAACAGCACCGTCACGCACCCGCGCCCCTGCTTAACAACCATTTCACGCTTTACGGCTGACGGTTAACGGCACCTCCCGTTACCCTCTTCCGGATGGCTCTCTGGACGAGGCATGAGGAGGTCGATGATCCCTGCTCACGACACGACCCCGTCGGATCCTGAGCCTGGAATCGGCGGAGGCCAACCTCCAGGCACAGGGCATCGATTTGCCCGAGCCCCCCAGGGCCCTCGCGTCATACGTCCCGCTGAAGCAGGTCGGGGAGTTGCTTTACACCTCGGGTGTGGTCCCCGTCTGGAACGGCGAGATCAAGTTTCGCGGTACCGTCGGCGCTGACCTCAGCCTGAAAGACGGCGCTGAGGCCGCCGAGATCTGCGCTCTCAACATCCTGAGCCTGATCCGGCAGCACGCCGGCTCCCTCGACCAGGTTGAGCAATTCGTGCAGCTGAGCGGGTTCGTCCGGTCCGCGCCGGGGTTCGAGGATCAGCCGAAGGTTCTGAACGGCGCCTCGGACCTGGTGTTCAGGATCTTCGGAGAGCGCGGCCGCCACACCCGCCAGGTGCTCGGAACAAGTGAGCTTCCGATGGGTGTCCCCGTGGAGATCTCGGCGATTATCCGGCTCAAGCGCGAGGCAGTGGCAGCCAGGCCGTAAAGGTCGCGCCTTTCCCCGGTTCGCTTTCGGCATCGATTGTCCCCTGGTGTGCTTCCACGATCGACCTGGCGATCGCCAGTCCCAGCCCGGAGCCACCTGCCGAGCGGTCGCGCGCCTTCTCGCCGCGATAGAAGCGTTCGAATACGTGCGGCAGGTCCGATCTGGGAATGCCCGGACCCGTGTCCACCAGCCGGATGGCGGCGCGTCCGTCCTCTCTAAAGAGGCTCCACCGCAGCTCCGAGCCAGGGGCGTACTTCAGGGCGTTCTGGGCCAGGTTGGACACCACCTGCTTGAGAGCCTCGGGGTCGGCCTCGACCACGATCCCGGGCTCGATTGTCCGCGTCTCCGAGGCGCCCTGTTCTCGCAGGTGCAGCTCGTCGAGAGTCTCGTTGAGCCAGGCGTCGAGAGGCAGCGGCCGGCGGCTGGGTGCCTTTCCGGACTCGAAGCGAGTCAGGGTGAGCAGGTCGTTGACCAGCCGTGTCATGCGGGCGCTCTCGACCTGCATCGAGGCGAGCGAGCTTTGCAGGGTAACCGGGTCGACTTCCTGGCGTCGTCCCAGGACGTCGATATAGCCGGCGATCGATGTCAGCGGAGTGCGGAGCTCGTGGGAGGCATCCGCTACAAACTGGCGCATCCTGTCCTCCGACGCCCGGCGGACCTCGAAAGCGGCGTCCACCCCGGCGGCCATCTTGTTGAATGCCGTACCTAGCTCACCGATCTCGTCAGCGGTGTCGGCCACGCTCACTCGCTGGCTGTAGTCGCCGGCGGCAATGGCGCGGGCCGTCCTGGACATCTGGTCGAGCGGCCGGAGCGCCCGGCCGACTATCAGCGGGCTCAGCAGCAAAGCCAGGAGCAGGACCACCAGGGATAGGCCGATCGCGAGCTGTCGATCGACCCGGAGCGTCTGGTCGATCTCGTCGGTCGGGATGCTGAGCTGAGCCAGCCCGATTGCCCTGGCGCCTATCCTGACCGGGTTGAGGACGACCAGGTGGGTGCTGGGCGGGTTCCCGGCCTGGGCCAGGTAGTAGGGCTGAGGTTTCTGATGAATGGCGTTGAGGTAGTCCGCGAGCGGCAGGTAGGGAATGTCTTCCCGGGCACCCAGGGTTGCCGGGGCGAGCACCAGGGGCACACCGTTCAGGTCGAAGATCGCCGCTGAGATCCGTCGTGATTTGAGTTCCTGGGCGAGCTGTTGCAGCTCGGCCCGCGGCGAGGCGGCCCGGCTGGCGACCTCGCGCCGGAAGGCGGTCAGCACGGCCTGGTATTCGTTGATCGTGACGTCCGCGCTGCTGCGATAGAGCACTTCCCTGGCGGCAAAGTACTGGCCCACCCCCAGCACCAGGAGCAACATGCTGAGTAGGCCGAGGTAGAGGAACGTCAGGCGCCAACGCAACGACCGGAATCGCCGGGTGAGGGTGAATCCGGGCATGCGCATGGCTAGGGCTTGATCCGGTAGCCGACTCCTCGAACCGTCTGGATCAGCTTGTGCTCCTCGTCGCCAAGCTTCTGGCGCAGGTAGCGGATGTACACCTCGACATTGTTGGCGTCGCCAAAGAAGTTGTATCCCCAGACCTGGTCGAGGATCCGCTCCCGGGGCAGGACCTGGTTCGGGTGCATCATCAGCAGCCGGAGCAGGTCGAATTCGCGTGCGGACAGCTCGATCAGCCGCCCCTCTCGCCATACCTCCCGGGTTGACTCGTCCAGGGTCAGGTCCTGTACCTGGAGCTGCGGCCCGGCGCTGGGGTTGCGCCGGCGCATCACCGCCCGGATTCTTGCCAGGAGCTCACCGAAGTCGAAAGGCTTCACCAGGTAGTCGTCCGCTCCCACCTCGAGCCCGCGGATCCGGTCCTGGACCTCGTCTTTCGCCGACAGGATGATGATGCCCGTGTCCTTGTTGCCACGTACCGCCTCGGCCACCGCCAGTCCGTCCAGCTTGGGCATCATCACGTCGAGCACCACCACGTGCGGCTTGAACTCGCTGATCAGGCGGAGGGCTGCCTGGCCGTCCGGCGCGGTTTGCACCACAAAGCCCTCGTACTGCAGGCCCAGTCGAATGAAGTCCACGATGCTCCGCTCGTCGTCCACGACGAGGACTCGCGGCGCTCGTGCAGGCGCTTTCCCGGGGATGCTGGTCTCTGGCATTCTCCTGCAATATAACGACGCCTTCGCTCGATTCCCACCGTTCCCAGCCGGTTCTCAGCCGGGTCTAAGCCGGGGTTCTGCGCGGCGGCTCGACTAAGCTTGGGCCGTGCCGCCAGTCGTCGCGCCGGAGCGTCCGCCGGCTGGCCGCCGGCCGCTGCTGCTTCCGGGCCTGGTGGGGTTCTACCTGGCGGCCGTCACCCTCTTCATGGTCTTCGTCCTTCACCTCTCGGTATCGCCCGAGCGCCTGCTGCTGCTCATGCTCATCGCCGCCCTGGTGCTGGGGCGGGCCCGGCTCTTTCTGGCTGATTGGATCCCGTTCCTTGTCCTTTTTCTCTCGTACGAGTATTTGCGTGGGCTCAGCTCGAAGACGGGCTTTAGCGCGCACGATGTCACAGGGCTCGAGCGCACCGTGTCCTTCGGGCACGTGCCCACCCTCGACCTGCAGGGCACCTTCTATCACGCTGGCCAGGTCAGCTGGTACGACATCGCGGCGACCATGTTCTATTTCCTGCATTTCGCCTTTCCGCTGGTGCTCGGGTACCTGTTCTGGCTGCAGGCCCGCCCCCTGTTTCTGCGCTACTCACGGGCTCTGATAGGGATGTCATTTGCCGCTTTCATCTTTTACCTCCTGATCCCGGTCGAGCCGCCCTGGCTGGCGCTGCCCTCGGTGGTCAAGATCATTGACCACACGCTCCCCAGCTACACGGACATCCCAGGCATTCCGGTGCCGGCCACGGTCTATCACTGGGTCAACCCCAACAAGGTGGCGGCGATGCCGTCGCTGCACGCGGCGTATCCGCTCCTGGGATTCCTTTTCGGACTGCGGCTCTGGGGCCGGCGGGTCTGGCCGATTCTCCTCTACACCGTGTGCGTGTGGGTCAGCATCGTCTACCTGGGCGAGCACTACGTCGTCGATGTGATCGGTGGGGCGATCTTTGCCCTGGGGGCCTTCTTCGGGGAGGACGCGCTCACCCGCTGGTGGCGCGCGCGGCGGTCGCCGGCTAGGCTCTCCAGATCCGCTTCATGATTGCCTTGGCCAGCTTGTCGGGCTCGTGGTGGGTCGAGACCCGCGGGTTGACCACGTCGACCAGGATGGCGTGAATGCTCCGCCCGTTTACGGTTCCCTGGTCGTAGAGCACCCGGTTGATGCCGGCTTGCTGGGCGGAAGTTGGCAGGGCAAAGTTGTTGTTGCTATTGACAATGACGAAGTCAAAGATGTTCGTACCCAGGTGGCTCTCGATTGCCTTGAGGTGATCGCTCACCCTGAACGCATCGGTCTCTCCTGGCTGGGTGGCCACGTTGCAGATGAACACCTTGATCGCGGGCGACGCCTTGAGAGCTTCCGCCATCCCTTCCACCACCAGGTTGGGCAGGATGCTGGTATACAGGCTCCCCGGCCCAACGACGATCATCTCGGCGTTGAGGATGGCCTCTTCCGCCTCCGGGTTGATGGTCGCCTCGGGTTGGAGAAAGACCCGTTTGATGGCGGTGACCACCTCGCCATCGCCATTCGCGTGGGGGATGTTAGACTCGCCCACTCGCGTCTGGCCGTCCGCCATCTCGGCGATCAGCGTCACATCGCGCAGGGTTGAGGGAACGATCTGTCCGCGGACCGCGAGGACGCGGCCGGATTCCCGGATGGCGTGTTCGAAGTCGCCGGTGATCTCGGCCATGGCCATGATGAACAAGTTTCCGAAGGAGTGGCCGTTCAGGCTGCCCTCCTTGAAGCGATGCTGGAAGAGCGTGTTCATAAGCGGCTCGACGTCCGCCAGCGCGGTGATGCACTGCCGGAAATCGCCAGGCGGAAGGATCCGGTATTCCTTGCGGAGGCGGCCGGAGCTGCCCCCGTCGTCCGCAACAGTGACAATGGCGGTCAGGTTTCCCGTGTACTTCTTGAGCCCACGCAACAGAGTCGAGAGCCCCGTTCCGCCGCCCAGGGCCACCACCCGGGGACCCTTCTGCAGGAAGCGGAAGTTATAGATGATCTCCGACAGCGCCCGGTCCCGGCCCGGGAGAAACGGCCCGAGCACGGACTGGGTCAGCTTGTACAGGGAGAGTCCAATGATGCCGACGCCGACGGCGCCGAACAGCACGGCCCGGATTGGCCGGGGGAGGAACTGGAGGGTGAGCGGACCCACAAACTTGGGAAAACTGCCGTACTGGTAAAAGTCCCGCAGGAGGTACCCAATCCCAAGGCTGATCAGCACCAGCCCGACCATCAGGAGAAGCAGCCACCGTTTAACGTGGAGCCCGGGGGTCAACCAGCGAGCCACCCGGGGGTTCATGCGTAAAGGACCCACCCGAGCCCAAAGCTTAGCACAGGGTTTTTTGCGCCTCTTAACTGGGCGTTTCTTTTACAGAAAAGCTGTTGTTTGCTCGGTAACCAAACCGGGCATATAATCGAGACCAGGGTCGAAACCGCGCTGGGTTGCGTACCCGATTCTGGCGCCTGTTAGAGGGCAAAAAGGAGGTCGTCTTCATGGCGATCAAGGCGGAAGGTCTGGCAAAGGCCGCCGAAGCCCGCCGTAAGGAGCAGGCCCAGTACTGGGTCTACCTGGACGGGGAGGTAAAACATTACGAGGACGCTCGCCTCGGCCTGATGACCCATGCCCTGCACTACGGGACCGGTGTCTTTGAAGGCATTCGCGGCTACTGGAATCCCGAGCACGAGCAGCTATTCGTGCTGAGGTTGCGGGAACATTACAAACGGCTTCAGCGCTCGGTGAGGGTGTTAAAGCTCAAGATCCCAATCAGCCTGGACGAGCTCTGCAAGCTGAGCGTGGAGCTCGTCCGCAAGAACGGTTTCCGTCAGGACATCTACATCCGCCCGATCGCCTTTAAGAGCTCCGAAGAGATCGGAGTCAGGCTACACAATCTCAAGGACTCCTTCGCCATCTACGTCACCCCCTTTGGCAACTACGTCGATATTGAGCGCGGCATCCGCTGCATGGTTTCGAGCTGGCGGCGCATCGACGACAACGTGGCTCCGCCCCGCGCCAAGATCACCGGAATCTACGTCAACTCCGCCCTGGCCAAGACCGAGGCCATGGACAATGGTTTTGACGAGGCCATAATGCTCACCCAGGACGGGCACGTCTGTGAGGGCAGCGCCGAGAACATCTTCCTGGTTCGTGATGGAAAGGTACTGACGCCCCCACCACAGGACAACATCCTGGAGGGAATCACGCGGACCGGCTTGATCGATCTCTTGCGCCAGGAGATGGACCTGGACGTGGTCGAGCGTTCCATCGACCGCTCGGAGCTGTACGTGGCGGACGAGATCTTTCTCTGCGGCACCGGCGCCCAGATCTCGCCCGTAATCGATGTCGACCGGCGCCCCGTCGGCGATGGTAAGGTCGGCCCCGTCACGGCCCAGCTGCAGAAGCTCTATTTCGAGATCGTTCGCGGTCGCCATCCCAAGTACCGCGACTGGCTGACGCCCGTCTACTAGAGCCCGGCCGCCGACCGGATCATCATGATCAGGTGCGGATCATGCTCGCCCCCAACGCCTTCAAGGGAACCCTGAGCGCGATCGAGGCCGCCGAGGCTATGGCCGAGGGCGCAGGCCGAGCTATGCCAGGCGCCCGGCTTGACCGCCTGCCGATCGCTGACGGAGGGGACGGCACCATGGAAGTGCTGGTAGCCGGGGCTGCCGGGTCTCGCCGCACCCGCCGGGTTCGCGGACCGCGTGGTGAACCGATCGATGCGGCGTACGGCGTTCTTGAGGACGGTAATCTGGCCGTGATCGAGATGGCACGGGCGGCCGGCCTCGCCCTGGTGCCGGGCCCGCAACGCGATCCACGAGTCACCACCACTTATGGCGTGGGAGAGCTGATGCAAGATGCCTATGGCGCCGGCGCCCGCCGGTTCATCATTGGCATTGGTGGTAGCGCCACGAATGACGGTGGCGCCGGGATGGCCCAGGCTCTCGGCTACCACCTGCTCGATGAGAACGGAGTCGAGCTGCCACCCGGAGGGGCTGCCCTCAAGCGCCTGGCCCGGATCGACGCCGGGGGCGTGCTCAGCGATTGGAAACAGGCCCAGGTCGAGGTGGCGTCCGATGTAAATAACCCTCTGACCGGCCCGCAGGGTGCAAGCGCCGTATACGGGCCGCAGAAGGGGGCGACTCCGGAGATGGTTGCAGAGCTGGATGCCGCCCTGAAGCGGCTGGCGGAGATCATCCGGCGCGACCTCGGCATCGATGTCGAGCAGCTCCCTGGCGCTGGGGCTAGCGGCGGGCTTGGGGCTGGGCTGGTCGCTTTTGTTGGGGGGCGCCTGCGCCCGGGCGCCGAGATGGTGCTCGAGGCTCTGCACCTGGATGAGCGGCTAAACGGTGTCGACCTGGTGCTGACCGGCGAGGGGCGAATCGACGGCCAGACGGCGCGCTTCGGAAAGGGCCCGGCGGTTCTGGCAAAACACGCACATGCCGCAGGCATCCCGGTGATCGGCATCGGTGGCGCGATCGACGACGAAGATGAGCTGCGCCCGATCTTCGACGGTCTCGAGTGCACAGTTACCGGCCCGATGACGCTGGAGCAGGCGCTCGCCGAGGCACGGCCGCTACTCGTGCGAGCCACCGAACGCGCGCTTCGCCTGGCCGCTACGGGTGGGCGATTCAGAGGAGGCCTGGCTTAGCAAGCTGCGCGGCCTTTAGCGCGAGAGAAGGACGCGCGGAGCGCGCTGCCGCGCCGCAGGCGCGGCCTTTAGCTTGAAAGCAGAACGAGCGGAGCGAGCTTTAGCGTCCGGCGAGCGCCGGAGTAGGCACGGAGCAAGGCATCCGGCCGCCATCCCCCTCTAGCGGCCGGGCCGTGCGGAGGCCGAAACGGAGGCGCAATCGCCGGTTAAGTCTCTTTGCGAGTGCTTAGTGCTTTCTGTACCCGCTCTGGACCCGCCCCTCCATAAAGGAGATGCGGGGGTGGCGGACCTTGGAGGTCAGCCTGCGGGTGACGACGGCGGTGGTCAGCGGCACCACCACATCGGTGCGTTGCAGGTGCGGCGGGTTCGGATACCGCTGGGCGCAAGCGGGGCAGACATCGAGGTGCTGGGCGACCATTTTCCGCTGTTCACGTCGCAGCGTGCCGGGCGGGAAGTTGTCCAGCAGGTAGGAGATGGT
>VBDY01000020.1 GCA_005882775.1 Chloroflexota bacterium
CAGCGGCTCCTGGGCGGTGTTGTCTGCCCAGTGGCCGAACTCGAGCGCCATCACCGGTTTCCTGGGAAAGGTAGCGTGAATAGTCTGCAATGCGGCCGCAGTCCCGCCGGCGGGGTCGTTGCCATAGAACACACCGTAATAGAAGGTGTAGCCGGCAACGTCGAGCGGCTGGCTGGTGCGGTCATCAGGCTGGAAGCCGTACCCCGCCTGCCCGGTCAGGCGGGTTCCGTCGTTGAGGCGGTCCAGGTTGTGCAGAGTGGTCAGCGCCCGCTGGCGCTCCGCCTGTCCGGTCGACTCATTCGAGAGTCCGTGGAATAGGACCGAGGGGTGGTCCATGTCCCTCAGGTCCATCTCGCTCAGCATCTGCTGTGGGATGCCCCGGCCCATCGCTGTGTCGAAGGTGACCGGCGTGTAGTGATAGAGGGGAAGCTCCTCCCAGACCCCAAATCCCAAGCGGTCCGCCAGGTTGAGGAGGATTGGATTGGCGGGATGGTGATCGGCCCGGATCATCTGGGCGTTGGCGGACGCGGCTTTCTCCAACAGGATCAGTACGTCATCGGCTGAGGTGACCGGACCGCCATGCGGACGGCCGGCAGCGGGCGGGAAGACACGCTCATCATGGAGGGCGACACCAGAGAAATCCACCGGCTGGCCGTTGAGAAATAGGCGTGGCGACCCCGGGTCCACAGCAATGTGCCGCAGCCCGAACGTCTCGAAAAGGTCGTCGGCCCGATAGCCGTTGACCAGGATACGGACATGCAACACGTAGAGAGCCGGACTGCTCGGACTCCATAGATCCGGGTCTGTGATGGAAAAACTCGAGTGCACTTCGGTAGTGCCGTCCGCCTTCAGCTGACCGGCGTCCACCCTGTCCGAGGCCAGGGGTAATGCGGCCGGCGGCACCAGGGTTCTGGGATCCGGGTCCGAGACATTCTGCGGATTGACCGTCGCCGGCAGGATGTCGAGCCCGACCGCGGCTGGGACGGCGTCACCACCGCGCTGGTGCACCACGACTGAAATATCCGCGCCGTCCAGGTGCGGCACGACGTCGGCGCGAACGGCGTAGACGGAGGAGGTTGCCTCCAGCCAGACCGGTTGCAAGAGGCCGCCATAATTCCACCAGTCGGTGAGGCCCCAGGGAACGATGTCCTGGCGGGTTCCCCATGCCGGGTTGTCGACCCGAACCGCCAGCAGGTTGGTGGCCCCGGGGGTGATGGCCGCCGTGGCATCGAAAGCGAAGGGCGTGGATCCCCCCTCGTGGTACCCGAGGTACTGGCCGTTGAGCCAGACATCGGCGATGTAGTTGACGGCCCCGAACTTCAGGGTCAACGCATGGTTGCCCCAGCTGTCGGGGATGTCGAACGCCTTCCGATACCAGGCGCCATTTGGACCGGGCGAGGGCGGCGGATTGTATGTACCCGGCACCTGCGTAACGGGCCAGCTTCTGTCGTCGAATGCAATGGCCTGGCGGCCGTGGGCCTCCTGCAGGATCCGGGGGAGTGAATCGGGTCGCCGCATCAGTGAGAGCTGGTCGTTCAGGGTCGTCGTCTGCAGCCGCCAGTCGCCGCTGACGTCGAGGCGCAAGCGCGGCTGGTAGGAGAAGGTGGGTACCGGGATCCCGTTCTGGAAGGCGATTCGGTTCCCGTCGATCGTCCGCCAGTTCAGGGTGGGGCCGATTGTGGCACTCTGCTGGTCGGAACTGCAGGCGGCGAGCAGCAGGCCGGATACGAATACACCGGCAAGAGCCCGGGCGAGCCCGCGGACTGCAGACAACGAGCGAATTATGGGGGCTGTGCGTGCCAGCGGGCCCATACTTGACTGGAAGACACGTGAAGAGCATTCACGATCTGCTGGTCGGCCGAAGTGGGACACAGAACCCCCGTCGCTGGATCGCGCCGGCGGTCGCGGCCTTCGGGAGTGCCGCTGTGATCTGGTTCGTACTGCCACACGTAGCCTGGTACTTAAAGGCACCCCTGGCGCTGATTGCATTCGTATATATCGGCGCCCAGTCCGCGGCGTACCTGGCGCCCGACGACTCGGACGATCCGCCGGCGACTCACCGTCGCCAAGACTAGCCTTAGCAAACGAGCATCCGGCTATCGATATCGACTGTCGCCACCTGGATTGCCGCGACCAGCGGCCCCATTCTGCTGACCGTCTTACTGCTCCTGACCGGGACTCGCCAGCGCGACTACGCCTTCCTCTACCTGTGCCTGGTGGCGGTGGTCGCAGTGTTCCGTGGCCTCTGGCCCGGCCTGGCGGCGGCTGTCGTCAGCTTCCTGCTCGTTGACTATTACTTCGTTCCACCCGTCGGCACGTTGACCATTGCCAGCGAGCAAGACCTGGTCAACCTAGGGCTATTCCTCGGTGCCGGGGGCCTGGTCGGAATACTTGCGTCTCACCGCCGGCGCGCGCAGCTTGAGGCCCAGCGACTGGCAAGTCAGCTCCAAGGCGTCAACGCCGACCTTATCCGCCTCAACCGTGAACAGGCAGAGGCCGCGGAGCTGGCGCTTCGGCTCGCCCAGAGCGAGCAGCAGATCCGCGCCCTCGAGCAGACTGAGCGGAATCGGAGCGACCTGCTGGCCAACGTCTCGCATGACCTTCGGACACCACTTGCCACCATCCTGACGGCAAGCACGACCATGCTCTCGCCACCCCAGCCCGGCGTAGATCACCAGGACGAGCTGCGGGCAATATCAGGCGAGGCGCGCCGCCTGAGCGCTCTCGTCGGGGACATGCTCGACATGGCCAGGATCGAGGGGAACGCCCTCGGGCTGCAGCTGGAACCCGTACAGGTCGGAGACGCGATCGAAGCCGCTGTCAGCCGGCTGAAGCGGCAGTCACCACAGCGCGACGTGGAGTGGGACGCCCATGAAGCCGCCGTCAATGTGCTGGCCGATTGGGGCCGGATGGGCCAGGTGTTCGACAATCTGCTTGCAAACGCAGATCGGTTTGCCAGGCCCGGTACGCCGGTGCGAATCGGTGTAGCTTTCAAGCCCGACGGCCTGATCAGCATCCGGGTTTCTGACCTTGGACCGGGCGTGCCTGAGGAGCTGCGCGACCGGATCTTTGAGCGTTTCGTCAAGAGTCCGGTCAGCAGCAACGGCCAGGCCGGCGGCGGAACAGGGCTTGGGCTCGCCATCGTGCGCGGCATCGTGGAAGCCCACGGAGGGAGCGTCGTGCTGGAGGCGTCCGGGCCGACCGGCACCACGTTTCGTTTCACATTGCCGCATGCGGAGACCGACGCATGAGCCAGCTGCCCGCTGTCGAGGCCGGCCCGGCCCGGGTACTGGTGGTCGAAGACGACGACGCCCTCGGCCGCGCCCTGGTCGCCGCGCTGAAGAGCTCAGGGCTCGATCCCACTCGCGTCGGGAGTGGCGCCGGCGCAATCCAGGCCCTCAACGCGACCGAGTTCGCTGTCATGTTGCTGGACATCGGCCTGCCGTTCGTCGACGGCTGGCGGATCCTGGAAGGGCTTGAGGGGCGCCGGCTACCATCGGTGATAATCATCAGCGCACGCGGCGACGAGCGCGACAAGGTGCGGGCCCTCGACATGGGCGCG
>VBDY01000043.1 GCA_005882775.1 Chloroflexota bacterium
GACCTGGACGGGGCAGAATTCCACGACCACAACCGCGCTCGAGGGCGTCGCTTGCCCGAGCACGACCAACTGCAACGTGGTCGGCGACAAAGGCCTGTTCTTGGAAACAACCGATTCGGGCACGACATGGCAGCTGCTGACCAACCAGGGCTCGCCGCTGTACGGGCTAGCCTGTCCCGACACGACGCACTGCTTCGCGGCAGGGGCCGATGGCAGCGTCTACTTCCAGAATCCTCAATCGGCCCCGCTCGGCCAAGCCTCGACGCCAGAGAGGGGCGCCCTGTACGGCATCAGCTGCCCGAGCCTGACCCAGTGCCTGGCCGTGGGCAGCTACGGCACCATCGTGGCGACCACCAACGGCGGCACGGGTTGGACCAAGCAAGCCGCAGTGAGTGACTTTTTCAGCGGGATCTCATGTCCGAGCGCCACCACGTGCTTTGGGTCGGGATGGCACCTGGGCGACGTGGGTGACGTCCTGACGAGTGCGGATGGAGGCGCGACCTGGGCGGTCCAAGCGGCGGCGACGACCGCCGCCGGCAGCAAGCTGCTGCACGCGATCAGCTGTCCCTCCACCAGCGTGTGCTTTGCCGTCGGCGTATCGGGCACAGTCATCAACACGGTCGACGGCGGCGTGCACTGGACTGGACAGACCTCCAACACCGCCAACGACCTGTTCGGCGTCAACTGTCCCAGCGCCTCGGTGTGCTATGCGGTGGGGGTCAAGGCCACGGTCACCAAGACGACCGACGGCGGTGCGCACTGGAGCGCGACCCAGGTCCCCGCGACGACCGGCGAGCTGGACGGTGTCAGCTGCACGAGCTTGACCCGTTGCTTTGCGTCGGTGAGCAACTTAATCGATCCTGTGATGGGCACTACCAGCGAGCCGGGCCACATCATCGCGACCGCGGATGGAGCCACATAGCTGGTCAGCTTCGACGTCGGAAGCGACCCCAGCGCCGGCCCTGGCGGTCAGTTCGCCAGCGTCACCTGTCCGACCTCGACATCGTGCTTTGCGGGCGGGACCAACGGGATGATCGCGGCGACAAGCGACGGCGGCACGACCTGGAGGACCGACAACCCCGTGACCGTGCAAACGATCGAAGCGATCAGCTGCCTGAGCGCCAAGGATTGCTACGCGGCCACGACCGGCCAGGGTGTGGTCCACACCACCAACGCGGGTGGTCTTTGGGACCTGCAGTGGGCCGGGGTGTTTGGAGAGGGCTGGCAGGCCATCGCGTGCACCGGGGTGACGACCTGCGTGGTGGCTTCCGGAACAGTCGCCCGCACGACCACCGGGGGCGCAGCCTGGAGCAGGCAGGCCCCGGCCGGCCTCGTGTCCCCGATTTCCAGTCTTGCGTGCACCGACTCCGCCAACTGCTACGGGGCCGCAGTTGATGCGTTTGTCGTCACTCACGACAGCGGCTCGAGCTGGACAAGCCATCCGTTGACCACGACGGATAACGTGCTGGGGATCAGCTGCCCCGCGGCCGGCAACTGCGTCGCCGCCGGCTGGCCAGGCGCCATTTACTCGACGGCAGACGCCGGGGCGACCTGGACGTACAGGGCAAATCCGCTGTCAGGAGCTGACGAGACGCTGACCAGCGTGAGCTGCGCCTCGGCCACGAACTGCATCGTCGTGGGCACAGACGGAAAGGTCCTTTCGACCGTCAACGGCGGAAGCACCTGGTCCGCTGAGAGCTCGGGCACGACCCAGTTTCTCAGTGCGGTCAGCTGCGCCAGCAATTCGTCGTGCGTGGCCGTCGGCGCTGCGGGTATCACGCTCGCGCGCACGTCAGGCACATGGCACGCATACCCATCGGGCACAGCCAAGGTACTGAGCGGCGTGGACTGTCCGACCACATCGATCTGCTACGCCGCCGGTGATGCCGGCACCGTGATCAAGACCGGCGATGGCGGCGCCACATGGAAGGCCGAGACATCGGGCACTACCGCGCGGTTGTTCGCGATCCGTTGCGCTTCAACGACCGTGTGCCTGGCGGCCGGTGTCTCGAGCACCGCGGTCCTCACCCTCGACGGAACGTCGTGGTCCGACGACTCGGCGCCGGGCGCCAACACGTTGGACGCGGTGGCCTGGAGCGACCTCAACAACGCGTGGCTTGGCGGCGCGGGCGGCACGATCTTCATCAACCAGGACGTGACCAGCGCGTGTGGCTCGGTTTCAGGCGGCGCGCTGCCGAGCTCGCCGCAGCCGCGAGGCACCGTCGTCACGATCAGCGCCACCGCCAACGGCTGTCCCAATCCGACCTATGAGGTCTGGATGCTGCCTCCCGGCGGTCCGTGGACGCTGCTCCGCGGTTGGTCGAAGAGCGCGACCTTCGACTGGGACACGTCCGGTGCAGCCACGGGGTCATATCACTTCTCGGTGTGGGCGCGTGACCTCAGCAGCACGAATTCATACGACTCGTTCTTTGCCTTCGACTACGTGCTGACTGTGACCGGGTGCACAGGAATCAACGTCACGGGATCGCCAGGTTGGCCGTCGGTGCAGCGGGGCCAGCCGGAGCAGTTCACGGCCACGAGCACTGGCTGCCCCAACCCGCGTTACGAGTTCTGGATGCTCGCGCCCGGCGGATCCTGGACGCTCGTCCAGTCGTATTCCGCCAACGCGGCGTTCAACTGGTCAACGTTTGTGCCGCCGGGCACGTACCGCTTCTCGGTATGGGTCCGCGACGCCAGCAACGCCAACGCGTATGACGCCTTCAGCGCCTTCAACTTCACGATTACCAGCACCGCGTGCACCGCAATGAGCGCCAGCGCATCTCCAGGGTCACCTGCATCGGTCGGGACGACCATCACCGTCACCGGCACAGCCAGCGGTTCGCAGATCGGCGCGTGCGATCCGGGGGGGGCCTATTACGAGTTCTGGCTAAAGTCGCCCAGCGGTACGTGGACGCTGGTCCGGCCGTGGCTGATCAGCCAGACTTTCACCTGGACCACCGCAGGCCTGCCCGCGGGGACCTACCGCTTCTCGGTGTGGGCGCGCGACGGTTCCACGACCACACCGCCCAATTCTTATGAAGCTTTCTACGCCTTCGACTACGTGCTCAACGCGACCCCGTGCGGGGCAATGGGCGCTTCGCCGTCACCCGCCACGAGCGCGAGCATCGGGACCGTGGTGACCGTGAGTGCCGCCGCCATGAGCTGCCCGAATCCGCTGTATGAGTTCTGGCTCCATACGCCGAGTGGTGTGTGGACGCTCGTCCAGCCCTACACGTCGAGTGCGACCTTCCAGTGGAACACCGGAGGCTGGCCGGCGGGCACGTACCGATTCTCTGTATGGGCCCGCGATGGCTCGAGCAGCGCGTCGTACGACACGTTCCAGGCGTTCGACTACACGCTGACGGTCAGGCCCTGCACGCGCATGACGGCGACGCCGAGCCCGGGGACGCCCCAGCCGGCCGGCACCACCGTGACCGTCACCGCCACCGCGAGCGGCTGCACCAATCCGCAGTTCGAGTTCTGGCTCAAGTTCGCGCGCGGCAACTGGGTGCTGGTGCAGCCATATGGCAGCAGCAACACTTTCACATGGACTTCCACCCAGCCGGGTACGTATCGCTTCTCGGTCTGGGCGCGTGATGTGAGCAGCTCCGCTTCGTACGACCAGTTCCAGGCCTTCGACTACTCGCTGTTCTGATCGGGGGCCGAACGGGTATCATCAGCCCCCGCTAGAAGAAGCAACGCTCTTCCAAACGTCCCCCATCCTTCCCGCCAAGGAGGAAGACGGCGATGCGCCGCCTGTTCACGTTCTGCACAGTCCTTGCCCAGATCGCCACACTCGCGGTGGCCGTGCCTGGCAGTTCGGCGAGCCAGGTCCACGCCGCGGCAATGCCCGTTCATGCGCTCCAGGCCGCGCCCAAACCCACCCGTGAGATCTTCGGCTACGCGCTGGGCAGCAGCCTGGGCAACGCGGAGTGGGGTTACCCGAGCTGGAACTTCTCGCTGCTGAGCACGGTCGCCTATTTCGGCATCCACATCAACGCGAGCGGCGTGATGATCGACGACTCCGGCTGGCAGACCTGGAACTCGAGCGTGGCGACCGCTTTCATCAACACGTCCCACTCCAACGGGGTCAAGGTGCTGATGACCATCGTGCTGCAGGATTTCTCGCCCGGGACGCCGACCATGTGCTCCGGGCTGGTCAACCGCGACACGACGGTGCTGCAGGCGGTCCGCGCGATGCGCAGTCGGGGAGCCGATGGCATCAGCGTCGACTACGAGGGACTGAACGGGACCTGCCCGAACGGCCTTACCGCCAGGGACATGATGACCTCGCTCGTGGCCCAGCTCCGCGCATCGCTGGGCACCGGCGCATATCTGTCAGTTGCCACGTATGGCAGCTCGGCGATCGACTCGATCGGCTTCTTCGACGTCAATGCGATGTCGCCTTACGTCGATTCGTTTTTCGTCATGGCGTACGACCTCGAGTACTCCAACTACTATCGCGCTCCGCTCAACTGCCCGACCTTCTGCATGGGCCCGACCGCAGCGCTCACGGCTTACTACTGGAATGACGCCACCGTGATGCGCCAGTACCTCGCCGTGGTGCCGGCGTCCAAGGTCATCCTCGGCGTTCCGTATTACGGGCGCAAGGCATGCGTCGCCACCCTCTCACCGAACGCGGTGACGACCTCCTCCACGGTCCCCGACACGTACCTCGATGCGCTCTCGGAACAGAATGACCCGTCGGTCCGCAGCGGAAGCTACGCCGCCCACCGCGACGTCTACGACACCACCGGCGTCGAGCGTTGGGACACCTGGTACAACTCTTCGCTCGGCTGCACGCGGGAGCTGTACTTCGACGACGCCGCTTCCATCGGCAAGAAGTACGACCTGGTCAACCAGGACGGACTGCGCGGCGCGGGCGTCTGGACGCTGAACTACGGCGGCGGAGCCTCGGAGCTTTGGGCTGCGATGTCGAGCCACTTCGCGACCTGTTCGAGCGTAGGCGTGAACACCTCAATCGGCACACCGCAGCCGACCGGCGCCCAGGTGCGCCTCACCGCGGCCGCCTCCGGATGCGCGACCCCCCTCTACGAGTTCTGGCTGCTGCCCCCGGGCGGGACGTGGACGCTCGCCCAGCCCTACTCGACCACCGCAAGCTTCAGCTGGAACACCGCCGGCAAGGCCGCCGGCACGTATCGCTTTTCCGTGTGGGCTCGGAACAGCGGGAGCACCAGCTCCTATGACTCCTTCAGCGCATTCGATTACACGTTGACGCCAACATGCCCCTCGGTCACGGCCACCGCGGCGCCGGCCACCACCGCGAGCCTCGGCACCGTGGCGACGATCTCGGCCGCAGCGACAGGCTGCCCCAATCCGCGGTACGAGTTCTGGATGAAATCGCCGGCCGGAGTGTGGAGCATCGTCCAGCCGTACTCGACCAGCCCTGCATATCGGTTGGTCACGACCGGTGCGGACACGGGCGCGTATCGCTTCTCGGTCTGGGTCCGCGACGCCACCAGCCCCAACGCCTACGACGGGTTCAGCGCCTTCGACTACACGCTGAGCATCCAGCCGTGCACCGCCACCTCCGCATCCCCGTCGCCCGCTTCGTCAGCACCGGCTGGAACCCCGGTGGTGATCACCGCTTCGTACAGCAGCTGCACGAATCCGCAGTACGAGTTCTGGGTCCAGTCGCCCGGCGCCGGCTGGTCGCTCGCCCAGGCCTACTCGCCGAGCAACACCTTGAAGTGGAGCACCGCGGGCAGGTCGCCCGGCTCCTACCGATTCTCTGTCTGGACGCGCGACCTGAGCAGCCCGGGCACATACGGCACAGCGCCCAACACCTACGACTCCTTCACCGCCTTCCAGTACACGCTCACCCACGTCTGTACCGCCGTCGCGGTGTCGCAGGCGCCCGCCACGTCCGCCAAGGCGGGAACAGTGGTGGCGATCACCGCGGCGGCAAGCGGCTGCGGGAACCCTCAGTACGAGTTGTGGTATCTGCCGCCCGGAGGCACCTGGACGCTGGCTCGCGGCTATGCCAGTGGAGGGACCTTCATGTGGAGCACAGGTGGCAGCCCAGCGGGCTCCTACCGCTTCTCGGTATGGGCCCGCGACGCCTCCAGCCCCGGCACGGGCGGCACACCGCCCGCCACCTACGACGCCTTCAGCGCGTTCGCGTACTCCCTGACATGACCTGGCATACCGTTCCCGCCTCGTAGGAGGTCCGTGTAGATCTGGTCGAAGCGCGCCGCGGCGCGTTCCGATGAATGCCAGCGGATGGCGAACTCCCGGCTGCGCCGCCCGATCTCGCGCCGTTTCTCCGGGTTGCGCACCAGGTCCTCGAGCACCTCGTACACGTTCTCCGGCGTCGCGCTGACGATGGGCAGCTGGTCGATGAACTCGGGCACCTCGCGCCGGATGCTCGCCAGCCATTCCGGCCGGAGATAGCAGACGACCGGCTTGCCGAGCATCATCGCCTCGCGCACGTTGGCGCCATAAAAGCCGTACGTGAGCATGTCGACCACGATGTCCGACTGCAGCTGGTAGTAGCGGACGACGCGGCCGGGCACGTCCCGGATGAAGACGAGCTCGACGTTGTGTCCGTTGTCTTTCAGCTTCTGGATGGTCGGCACGTAGATGTGGGTCGACTTGATGTTGCGCTGGTCCTCGGCATTCGTCCTCAGCTCGAAATTGCCGACGGCGTGATAGATCTTCACCGTGTCCTTGGGCACCTTCAGCTGGTGCTCGGTGGGTATTGGCTGGTCGGGACTCCACACTTCCGGATCGAGGCAGTAGAACTCGGGCACCTCGTGGATTCGTGGGTCGTCGTTGTAGTCGACCCGGTTGCCTCCCGCGCTGACCTGAAAGTCGCACAGCTCGTTGCGGAGCTTGCCCCAGGCCAGGTTCTTCGCGTCGTTGCAGACGTCAGGCCTCGTATGCCAGACGCAGTCGAGACACACAGGGCGCTCGCCCCACTTCGCGAACGATGTCTGCGAGACGCCATCGAGGCAGCCCGATTGCGAGTAGACGATCTTCTTGCCGACGCGCTTGAGCATCTTGATGTCGCGGCCGTCGGGCATGGGGAAGCGGGAGGGGAGGACGTAGAAGAAGGCGCGCAGGTTGTTGACGCCGTTGAAGTGGAGGATGTTGTGGCCGAGGAATGCTCGGCTCGCGGTGACGGCCCGCTGCAGCTTCGACCGCACTCCGGGATCAAACCGGATCGCGATGTCCCAGCCGTGGCCGAAGTCCTCGGACATGTCGCCGGGAAACGTCAGCACGTTTGCCTTCCAGCCGAGCTTGCGGAGCTCGCGCGCCAGGTAGTACGAGTTGTAGTAGCTGGTGCCGACGAAGAGGACCGACTTCTTCATTTCCGGACCGGCGCGGGGGCAAACCAGCGAGCCTTCGGCCTGACGTAGCCCCGCACCGTGTGCCAGGGGTAGGTGTCCGCACCGCGTTCGGCGACGTTGAGCGCGGCGAACTGGACGGCTCGCTCGACCCAATCGACCGTGAGGCCCGACAGCAGGTGCATCGCGACGTCGACCACGTACTGCGGATGGGGCAGCAGCGCCAGGTCGAGCTCGGCGGTGATCTCGTGCATGCCCGGCTCGAGCTGCATGAGCGGGCCGCCGCCGTCCGAGCTGAGGGCGGTCGCGAGGCGGATGCCGTCCGGCGTGGATATGCCGACCTCGAGCACGACGTCGGTCAGCCGCTTGCGGACCTCGTAAAGGCAGGTGACGCGAAACGGCTGGCCGAGAAACACCCGCTCGATGTGCTTGCCCGAGTCATCCGTGATCCGAACCTGACGCAGGAATGCGTCGCCGGTTCCAATGCGGGCCGCGGACTCCGCCACGGTCCCGTCCGAGCTGAGGGGCCACGTGAGGTCCAGGTACCTGGTCACGGTGTCTTCGACGGGGCCGTCAGCAACGAGCTTGCCGTCCTGGAGGAGCAGCGCTCGCGTGCAGAGCGACTTGATCGCCGCCAGGTTGTGGCTGACGAAGAGGACCGTGCGCCCCTCGTTCGCGACCTGGCCCATCCGCCCAAGACACTTGCGCTGGAAAGCCACATCACCGACGGCGAGGACCTCATCGACGATGAGGATCTCCGACTCGAGGTGGGCCGCGACAGCGAAGGCGAGCCTTACGTACATGCCGCTCGAATAGCGCTTGACGGGCGTGTCGAGGAAGCGATCGATCTCGGCAAACTCGACGATCTCGTCGAACCTCCGCGACACGTCAGCGCGGCTCATCCCGAGGATCGTCCCGTTGAGATAGATGTTGTCGCGCCCGGTCAGCTCCGGATGGAAGCCGGTCCCGATCTCGAGCAGGCTTCCCACCTTGCCTTCGACCGTGATCCGGCCGCGTGTCGGCTCGGTGAGCCGGCTCAAGAGCTTGAGCAGCGTGCTCTTGCCCGCGCCGTTCCTGCCGATGATGCCGATCACCTCGCCTTCGGCCACCTCGAACGAGACGTCATCGAGCGCCCACAGCTCCTGGGCCTTGCGGTCTTTACCGCGAGCGGAGCGCATGAGGGCGTCCGCCAGCGTGCGGGCCAGGGTGTCCTGCGTGTTGCCGAGCCGGTACAGCTTGCCGACTCGCTCGGCGGTTACCGCTGTCTTGGCCAAGGGCTAGATGATGTCCGCGAAGAACCGCTCCGTGCGGCGGAAATAGAAGACGCCCGAGACGAGGAGGAGCAACACGACGGGAATGGAGATGAGCATCAGCGGGGTCGGCGGCGCGTCGCCGATGAGGCCCCAGCGAAAACCCTGAATCACCAGCGTCATCGGATTGAGGTCGTAGAGGACGCGGAACTGGCTGGGCACCAGGGACACGCCGTAGACCACGGGGGAGATGAACAGACCGATCTGGACCAGAAAGGGCAGCGCGAAGTTGACGTCGCGATAGCGCACGTTGAGCGCCGCCATCCAGATGCCGATGGCCCAGGACGCGACGAGCGCGTAAGCGGCGAAGATCGGCAGGAACAGGACCGCTGGGCTGGGGACGATGTGGTACCAGGCCAGCAGCGCGAGCAGGATGACGAGCGAGATCGCGAAATCGACGAGGGCCGTGAGCACCGATCCGAGAGGAAGGAGCAGTCGCGGGAAGTAGACCTTGCTCAAGAGCGCCGAGTTGCTGACCAGGCTTATCGCCTGTCGCGTCAGCGCGGTGGAGAACAGGGTCCACGGGAGCAGGGCGGAGTATGTGAAGGCGGGGTACGGCGCCCCGTCCGACGGCACCTTCGCGAGACGGCCGAAGACCAGGCTGAAGACCAGGATCGTGACCAGCGGCTGCAGCACGGCCCATCCGACTCCGAGCACGGTCTGCCGGTAGCGGACCCGCACGTCCCGCCACGAGAGCAGCCAGAACAGGTCGCGATACAGCCAGAGCTCGCCGAGCTTCAGCGCGCGCCAACCGCTGGTCGGCTCGATGACCAGGCTTGTCCGGGTGGACCTGGCGACGGCGGCCTGTGTGCTCATCGGTTTCCCTCGAGCAGGTTCGCCGTGCCCGCGAAGCCGCAGCTCATCAGCGCGTCCACGATCGACTGGCCGGGCTGGAACGACGTCGTGTTGAGCTGCGAGTAGGTCGGATGCTGAAACTCCTGGTAGATCAATTCGATGCCCGCTTCGCGGAACTTGTCGTCTTCCTGGTATCCGGCGGTTCCGCCGCCGGCGAGGTAAGCCGTCCCGCCGACAGCACCCACCATCCTAATCAAGAGGTCCGTGGCGCGGCCGTCCACCTCGAGTGAGGAGCCAAGCACGATCGGGGTGCGCAGGCCGAGGGATTCGCAGATCTCCCTGATCGCAGACAGGTTGTACTCGGCGAGATCTGAGGTGGGATTGCCGATCCAGGACTCGAGCCGCGGGTACAGCTCGGCGAAGTGTGGTGCCCGCCGGTAGCTGTGCTCGATGGTGCGCAGCATCTTCGTGCGCCACACGGTGTCGGCGCCTATCTTCATCTCGCGCACGGTCCGCACGCCGTGGTACGCGCGATCGACGGGCACCGTCATCCAGGCCGGCTCGCCGTTGACGATCATCTGCACGCGGTTGGTCCATGTTCCCCCGGTCTTGGAGAACTGCGCATTGTCCATCGCGATGAAGACGTCGCAGCGCCGGATCTTGTCGAAGAACCCCAGCCACGGCAGAAAGTTCGGTTGATGGATCGCGACTAACGTGGCGGCCGCTCGTCGCGCAGGATTCCCATCACGACCAGGTCGACGTACCGGCCGTCGATGTGAGCCGCCTGCCGCATCGTTCCTTCCTTGACGAAGCCGGCGCTCAGGTAGGTCTTGATCGCGGGCTCGTTGCCGCCCAGCACGGTGAGCTCGACGCGGTGGAGGTCCAGGTCCTGGAAGGCGAAGTCGAGCAGCAGCTCCACCGCTTCCCTGCCGTAGCCGCGTCCTCTCGCGTCCGCCTCTCCGATGCGGATCTGCAGCTCGGCCTTGCGGTGCGTCGGGTTGATGCCGAGCAGCTGGCAGCTGCCCACCAGGCGGCCGCCGGCGACCTCGCGGATGCCGAAGATGACCACGTCGCGTCGCTTGCGGATCGAATTGAACCATTCGCGGTGATCGGCCTCGTCGACCGGCCTGTAGGCGCTGCTGAGCAGGACAAGGTCGCGGTCGTTGATCCAGCGCAGCATCACGTCCGAATCCGCGTCGGTCAGCGGGCTGAGCTCGACCAGCTTGCCGCGCGGCATCAACCCGCCGCCTGTCGCCATCGCCGCGCGAACTCCGTCAGCAGCGAATCCGGCATGCCGTCGGGAAAGTGCTCGGAATAGATGCGGTTCGTTCGACCTTCCAGCTCCGCTTCGCGGATGAGATACGGCCACGCGTGCTCGAACACCTCGACCATCGTGTCCCCGCCGGCCACCCAGTTGATGGGATGGAGCAGGAGGTGCACGGTGTCTCGCCGGCCATCGAACGCGGACAGCAGCTGCTCGTACGTGCGCCCGAAGTTCGAGTCCGAGACGTACAGCGCGTCGTCGAGGAATCGCTTCGAATACGCGTTGACGAGCCCGTTCACGGTGTCGTGCTCTCGATACCTCTCCAGCACCTCAGGCCTGGGATTGTGCCAGGAGAAGACCTCCTCGACCGGGACCGCGGACTTCAGCTGCATGAAGTCGACCGGGATGTCCTCCTCGCCGCCTGCCACGTGCAGGCCGAGACGCTGGCCCAGGTGCAGCAGCTCGGCCAGCCGAGCCAGAGATGCGCGCGACATCGGGTTGTACGCATGGCCCCGTACCAGGATGAAGAAGGTGCCTGACACGTCGAGCTCGGCGTTGACCCGCGCGAGCTGGACGGCCATCTCGAGCGAGTAGTCCACGTCGTGCCGCAGGAGCAGCGAGCGCTCGCGGTGGGATTGCTCCGCGGTGAAGGGGACCGGAGAGAAGCCGGCGTCGAGGGCGGATCGGATGAGGGCCCGGTAGGACTCGAGGGAAAACCTCATGCCTCGTCGGCGAGGAGGGTTTCCGCTCGGCCCGTCACACGGCACGGGTTGCCATGCGCGCGGCTTCCCGCAGGGATGTCCTCGAGGACGAGGCTGTGGGCGCCGATCACACAGCCGTCGCCGATGGTGACCCCTTTGACCACCACGGTGTGCGGCCCGATGTAGCAGCGCGACCCGATCGACGTCGGCTCGCGCTCGATCTCGTGCTTGCCGCCGCTCAGCGCGCGCTTGACCGTGTCGTGGGTGTAGAGGTGGACCCCCGCCGAGATCGAGCAGTGGTCGCCGATCGTCAACCCGCCCGACCCGTCGATCACGGTGAAGGGCCCGATCCAGGTCGCCTTTCCGACCTTGACGTCGCCCAGCACGAGCGAAGAGTCGTAGATGCTGGTGCCTTCGCCGAAGCCCAGCTTTCGCGCCTTCTCCCAGCGGTCGACGAAGTAGTCTCCAAACGGCAGCGTGCGGTCCCAGCGCTCGTCGACCTGCTCCTGGAGCCGCGACCACAGATCGACGATCTGGCGCCTCAGCTCGTCTTCAGTTTCGGACATCGCCACTGGCAAAGTTGC
>VBDY01000044.1 GCA_005882775.1 Chloroflexota bacterium
CGGCGAGTGATCCGCGGACGGCAACGCTGATGTGAGTCTTCATGATGTTTCAGACCGTAAGACCCGCCGCAAGCATTGAAGCCTGCGCCGTCACGCCCCCTACTGAGCCATTGTCACGAAGGTGCGACGGCGGAGCGACGTCCGGGCACCGTCCCGGGACCGTCGCGGCACCCGGGAAAGCAAAGAGGCCTGACGATTGAGGTCAGGCCTCTTCGAGGAGGGGCGGGCGCCGGGTGCAGGGGCCAACCATAATTCGCCGCTGCCCATGCTGTCCAGAGGGAACATCTGTTGCCTGGCTTTATCCACTTCCTCGGGCGGCGGATGGGAAAACCGCTGTGGAAAATCGGTGCACAGTTCCGCGACCCAATCGGGATCGGCACTCAGCGGACGATTATCGTGCCATGCATGTAGCTGTGGATGTCGCAGTGATAGGCGTAGGTGCCTGCCGAGCGGAACGTGAAGCTGAAACCTCCACCGGAATTAATCACGCCGGAGTCGAACGCACCACCGTCGGCGGTGAACGTATGCGGCGCGGATGAGGGGTTGCTGAAGGCGACCCGCCCGCCCCGGCCGATCGTTACGGACGAGGGACTGAAGGCATAACCTGATCCACCGTTAACTGCCCGGACCGAGGCACTCATTGGCATTGGAACCGGGGTGGGCTTCGGCATCGGTTTGGCAGTCGCCGGCACCGGCGTCGCTGACCTCGTCGCCACAGGCGCCGGCGTGGCGGTCGGAGTGGCGGAGGGGGTGACTGTTGATGACGCCGTTGCCGTCGGGCTATTCGAGGAAGCGGGGATCGCGGCTTGCTGGCTGGTGGTGGTGGTGCAGGCGGTCAGCAGCAGGGCGAGCGCGGTGATCGAAATCACGCGTTGCATGTCCCCAGGTTCTACGGGCCCGGGTTACGCATACCCGAGCTGCGGGCATGATAATTGCGCGTGGTGAGGGGCAGATCGAGCGAGCGGCTCAACCTGGGGATCGCGTTCTGGTTCTCCCTCGGGGTCACTGTCTTCATCGGCGGCATCCTGGCGCTACTGGTCTATGAGACCTGGGCACTGCTGACCGGACACGAGCCGATCACAAACATCGTGCGCTCGAGCGTGAAAACCTTCCCTGGCTGGGCATTCGCGATCGCGATCGTCGTTGGACTGGCGGTCGGCCACTTTCTCTGGGGCTCGGCCGACGGTGAAACCGATCCGGCTTCGCGGAAAGGCTGAGATGGAGTGGAGCGCGGAAGCCATACTCTCCCTGATCGCCACCCTGGTGGTCGGTGTGGTCTTCGTGATGATGGTTAGCGAAACCATCTCGGTGGCCCGCGGGACCGACCCGGTCACCAACCACGTGCGCGGCGCGGTCAGAAGGTATCCGCGAGTTACTTACGCGATCGCAGTGCTGATCGGCTTGCTGCTCGGGCACTTCTTCTGGCCCTGACCCGGAGGCGAGGGCCGATGCAGGCCCGAGCCGACGGCCCAACGCGCGCCGTAACGCGCGCAATCGAGGCGTACTGTGCTTTAGGCGGTCTTCCGGCGGCGGCGCGGGGCAGGCTTGGGCTTGGGGGTTGCTCGAGCCTTCGTCGGCGCTGGTCTCCGGCTCCGCTTAGCAGCCTCGACACTCGCCTTGAGGGCTGCCATCAGATCCTGGACGCGGCCGCTGCCCACCGGCTGCGGCGCCGGTTGGGCGGACGGGGCGCGCCCTTCGATCAGCCTGGTCAGCCGGTCGCGATACTCGTCGCGGAAGCGCTCGGGTTCGAAGGGTCCGGACAGAGTGTTGACGAGGAGCGCGGCCATATCGCGCTCTTTGCGGCTCAGTCCGACCGGCGGTGCAGGTGCCAGGCCGGTGGCGGGAAGAACCTCGTCCGCATGCAGGAGCGTGGTCAGGAGCAACAGATCGGCATGTGGTCGCAGGGCCGCGAGATGGCGCTTTCTCCGCAAGACGATCCAGGAGATGCCGACTTTGTCCGTCTGCCGCATGGCTTCGAGTAAGAGGCCGAACGAGCGCGCATGGTCTGGCGCGGGGACAACGTAGTAGCTCGTCTCGTAGTAGATCGGATCCAGGGCCGAGGACTCGACGAACTGCTCCACGTCGATCGTCCGAGAGCGCTCGGGGGCCATCTCTTGCAGGTCCTCTCGGCTGACGGTGACATAGCGCCCGGGGGAAACCTCGTATCCCTTCACCAGCTCGTCAGCGGTCACGTCCCTTGCCGACGACGGCGGCACCGGCGTCCCAGGAGCCGAAGCTTCGGGCAGCTGCCGCAGCGGTCGAGCCGCCATCTCTCCCCTCCCGGCGGCGGGCGGTTCGGGCCACACCACCTCGTCCAGGCGAGGCTCGAACGGCAGCGGCTCGGGCCGAACCCGCTGATGGCGAACCCGTTGCCCGGTCAGCCGGTCGATCTCTTTAAACCGCACATCCTTCTTTCGAGTGGCAGGGTAGAGCTTCACCGGGACGCTCACCAACCCGAAGCTGATCGTTCCAGTCCAGACGGCTTGCGGCATCGCGCTAATTATCCGGGTTTAATCCACGGGATCACGAACGCCGACTTCGTCGAGGTGCTGGCCCAGGTCACGCGGGTCTTCGTAGACGCGGTAGGCGCCCGCCTGCTGTAGCTCCTCGCGGCCATATCCCCCGGAGAGCAGGCCAACCCCAAGCGCCCTGGCGCGCTGAGCTGCCAGCAGGTCCCAGACGCTGTCTCCAACCACGATCGAGTCGGCCACGTCGACGCCGAGCCTGCGGGCCGCCTCTACAAAAAGGTCTGGATCGGGCTTGGCCCGAGCCACGTCATCGCGGGTTACCACCACCGGCGGGGCGGCGGTCAGCATCTCGATCGCAGGAGCCGCGGTCCTCCGGCTGCCACTGGTACCGATTCCCCAGGGCACTCCGAGCTCGGACAGCCGCTGCAGCAGCTCGCGGGCGCCTGGCAGCGGGCGGACCTGGTCCATCCTCCGAAGGTAGGCGGCCAGGTGCAGCTCGCGAAGCCGGCTGACTTGCTCGGGACTGAGCACCATCTTCGTCTCGCGGAGCAATGCATTCACGAACAGACCCCCGCTCATCCCGATCCGGCGATGAATCCTCCACACGGAGAGCTCGATTCCCGTCTCCTCGAGCGCTTCCCGCCAGGCCAGCACGTGCTGATAGACGCTGTCGACCAGGGTGCCATCCAGGTCGAACAGGACAGCCGGATGCCGCCGGTCGCGCTGGCTCACGGTGTGGCCAGTCTATCCGCCGGGCGGCGTCGCAGATTTGTTACCTACGATTCGCCTTCCTCCCACGGCGGGACAGTTGGAACTGTTACGTGACGGCTGTCCTGCGATCGACCCGCTGGTTCGCGCTGATGCTGCTGGCCGCCACCCTGGCGACGGCTGGCTTCGGCGTTTGGGTCACCCTCAGGTATGGCGGGACGCAGCTATCCCAGCAGGTGGACGATCTCGGCCAGGCCGGGGCCGCCGTGATCGCCGCCGCGCTCTGCGGGCTGGCCGCCTGGCGTCACCGCGGCCGGACCCGAGTAGCCTGGTCACTGGTCGGGGTCTCGGCCCTGAGCTGGGCCACCGGCGAGTCAGTGTGGTCCTACTACCAGCTCAGGCTCGGCCAGCCGGTTCCCTTCCCCTCGGTGGCGGATGCGGGCTTCCTGGGCGCGGTGCCCTTCGCCGTGCTCGGTGTCCTTTTGTTCCCGGCCGCACCCGCGCAGGCGGCGTCCCGGCTGGGCGCCCTGCTCGACGGGCTCATCATCGCCGGTTCGCTACTCGTGGTCAGCTGGGCGACCGTCCTGGGGACCGTGTATCGGGGCGGCTCGGGCAGCCTCCTCTCCCAGGCGATCGGGTTGGCCTACCCGATCGGTGACGTGATCATCGCCACCATCGCCCTGTTGCTTGTCCGGCGCGCGCCGAGGGACGGGCGCGGACCCCTTCTGCTGCTGGCGGCCGGTTTGCTGGCGAACCTTGTCGCCGACAGCAGCTTTGCCCTTCTCACCACCGCGAATGCGTATGGTCCGGTCCAGGCCTCCGACACCGGATGGGTAGCCGGATACCTCCTGATTGGGCTGGCAGCTCTCCGGAGCTGGCAAGGCCCGATCGAGGCTGCTGCCCAGGTCGATCGGGTCGATGCTCGCTGGCGAATGCTCCTTCCCTACGTTCCCGTAGGCGCGGCGGCGTTGGCGACCTCCTTGAGCGACCTGGTCACGGGGTCGCTCGACCCGTTCTTGTTCTGGAACGTGATGGCGGTCACGCTCCTGGTAGTCATCCGCCAGTACATCATGCTCACCGACAACGTGTCACTCAGCCGGCAGCTCAAGGCGCAGGCCGACGTGCTCCGTGAGCGCGAGGAGCATTTCCGCTCGCTGGTCCAGAACTCCTCCGACCTGCTAACCCTGGCCGACCGAGATGGCATCATCCGGTTCCAGAGCGCCTCGGTGGAACGGATCCTCGCCTACCCGCCGGGTGAGCTCGTCAACCAGCCGCTGCTGGACCTGGTACATCCGGACGATCGGGCGGCGCTGGCCGCCCGCCTGGATGATGCGCTCAAGGCATCCGCCCTGCCCACCTCGCTGGACTGTCGGATCCGTCACAAGTTGGGCACCTGGTCTCCGTGCGAGGTGACCATCACCAACCTCCTTCACCTGCCGAGCGTGCAGGCTGTGGTCCTGAACATCCGCGATGTCACCGAGCGCAAGGTCCTGGAGGAGAAGCTCACCCACCAGGCCTACCACGACACCCTCACCAACCTGGCCAATCGGACCGCGTTCCGCAACCACCTGGAACAAGCCGTGTCATCGAGCCGTCCCGAGGGTGGCATCTCGGTCCTGTTCCTTGACCTCGATGAGTTCAAGTCAGTCAACGACAGCCTGGGTCACGAAGCCGGCGACCAGCTGCTGGCGGCCGTCGGCGCCCGACTCGAGCGCCTGGTCCAGCCGATCGACATCGTGGCCCGGCTGGGCGGCGACGAGTTCGCCGTCCTCCTCCAGCACCTTAAGGATGATGAGACGGCCGCACGCGTGGCCGAGCGCATCCTGCGGCACTTTCGGCCGGCCTTCCTCCTCCAGCAGAAGGAGCTCTTTATCCGGGTTAGCATCGGGATTGCCAGCCTGACGGCGGCCGGCGAGTCCGCCGACGAGCTGTTGCGCAACGCGGACGTGGCCCTCTACATGGCCAAGGCCAGAGGCAAGGCGCGATACGAGCGCTACGAACCGACGCTGCGGGCGGCCGCCCTCGACCGGATGGAGCTCGATGTGGATCTCCAGCATGCCATGCAGCACCATGAATTCCTCCTTCACTACCAGCCGGCCGTCACCCTGGAGAGCAGCAACATCCTGTTTTTGGAGGCGCTTGTCCGATGGAACCATCCAAAGCGTGGCCTCCTCTTGCCCAGGGACTTCATCGCACTCGCGGAGGAAAACGGGCTCATGGTGGAGCTCGGTCGGTGGATCCTGCGGCAGGCATGTCGCGAGGGCCGGCGCTGGCAGCTCCGCTACCCGGCCCGGGACCCTCTACTTGTCAGCGTGAACATGACGAGGCGGCAGCTCCAGGATCCAAGGCTGATCGCGGATGTCACCGAGGCGACCGCCGCCGCCGGGCTTGACCCGCATACGCTGGTCCTCGAGCTGTCGGAGAGCGCGCTGCTCGACAACGAGGCGATCCTGGCCAGGTTGCAACAGCTCAGCCAGCGGGGCGTCAAGCTCGCCCTGGACAACTTTGGTACCGGATATTCGTCGCTGGCATCATTGCGTGACCTGCCGATCGACCTGCTCAAGCTCGATCACTCGTTCGTGGCGCGGATGTCCACGAGCGAGGCGGACGCAGCCGTGGTCCGGGCGGTAATCACCCTGGGAAACACCCTGGGCCTGATGACGGTCGCGGACGGTATCGAGCGTGCCGAACAGTTCGCGGCGCTCAATGCCATGGGCTGCCGCGCCGGCCAGGGCTATTTCATGTCACGGCCGCTACCCGCGGATGAGATGGACGCAATGCTGGCCAAAACCGTGGACGCCGCTCACGGGCGCCAGCTCCTGCCGGCCTGGCGCCTCGGCGCCGACGAGCGGTCCGCCTGACCTCACTGCACGGGAAACGGGAGCTGCCAGAACACGGGGATGTTGTCGGCCTCGATGCGGCTGACCCATTTCACCCACCAGAAGCCCCGCCTGCCGGCGGCGACCAGTCTCACCGGAAAGCCGTTCCCGGATGACAGGGGGGATTCGCCGACCCGGGTGGCGAGCAGGATCCGGGGCATGTCCTCGACCGAAAAGCGCCGATCGTAGCCGGTTTGCGAGCAGACGCGCACGCTCAGCGCGCCCGCCGGCCTAAGCAGCCGGCTCAACCAGACTCCCGTCCACCGCTGGGTGGTGTAGAAGCCGCCAGTGCAATCCAGGGTAGCGATGACGCGGTCGTCGAAGGCCGCCAGCTCGTCATAGGTCCATTCGCGCAGGTGGCCGTCCGATGTGACCTGCAGCCGCCAGCCTGTGATGTCTACCTTGGGGACGGCGTCGAACAACCACTGGGTTACTGGCATCGACGCCGGCTGAAACGAGGCTACTTCGTATGAGCCCGTGAAGCGACGACCGGAGCCGGGCAGGCCTGCCACCCGGACCAGCCCTTCGCTGGCGGCGTAGGCCAGGCCGGCGCCGGCCAGCAACTTCCCGGCTCGCAGCATGCTCCGGCGGGAGAGGTCGGCAGCACGCGCCGGTACCCGGCGGGCCAACACGTGCCAGACTCCGAAGGGGACGGCGGCGATGGCGGCGCCTACATGCACTTCCATCGCCGTGAAGTCGCCCGCGGAGCGGAGCAGGCCGGTCGAGTGCAGGATCCCGGCCGCCAGCGAGAGGATGACTAGCCCGCTGAAGGTCAGCGACGCCCACCAGAACCGAGCCCGCCGGCGAATGCCATGGGCGGCGATCACGGACTTCCACGGGGCCAGCAGGAGCAGGCCATAGCCGCTGACGATGTGAGCCAGCAGCGACCACCTGGCGGCCGCGGTCCCGAATGAGAAGGCGAGCCATCCAGTCAGGAATGCGCTCGGCGCCAGTAGCAGCAGCGCCAGGTTGGTCCAGCGCCTCATGCTCGCATTAAATCGCATCGATGGCGGAGAATCCTCTCATGTGCTACTCAGACAGCGCCCGCCCGCCCCTGCCACCAATACGAGGCGGCTCGACCGACCACCAGGACCTGACGCTGACCGCTGCTGACGGCAATCGCTTCATGGCCTATGCAGCTCGCGCCGCCCAGCCGACCGGCGCCGGCATGGTCATCATGCCGGATGTGCGCGGGCTCCATACCTTCTATAAGGAGCTGGCCCGCCGCTTCGCCGAGGCCGGTATCGATGCCGTCGCGATCGACTACTTCGGACGCACCGCCGGGCTCGGCAGCCGTGACGAGACGTTCGAGCACATGCCGCATGTGGAGAAGACCACGCGCGATGGGATCGCGGCCGACGTCGCCGCCGCCGTCTCATTCCTGCGTTCCGCTGAGGGTGGCCGGGTTCGCGCCGTATTCACCGTCGGCTTCTGTTTTGGCGGTGCGAACTCGTGGGCCCAGTCAGCGGCCGGCCACGGGCTGGCGGGCGTGATCGGCTTCTACGGCAGGCCCTCGCGGGTGCGAGACCTGATCCCGCAGATGCAGACGCCTCTACTCCTGCTGCTGGCAGGCGCCGACCGAGCCACGCCTCAGGACGAATTCGAGCGGTTTGACCGCGAGCTAACGGATGCCGGTGTCGAGCACGCCATGGTGGTCTATCCGGGCGCCCCACACTCGTTCTTCGACCGGACCGCGCCCGAGCACCAGGATGCGGCTCGGGATGCCTGGCGTCAGATCCTGGCTTTCGTCGACCGCGAGACTAGAGCGAAAAGCCAGCCGGCTGAAACGACGCGCGCCTGAATGGGACGCCGAAGAACCGGCCGGCGTCGATCGACTGCAGGACCCTGTCTTCTTGAGTCTGCGTGATCGTTCCCGCCTTCACCGCCGGATCAAGGACGCCCTTAGCGGCCTGCCTGGCGGCGGCTCTGAGGGTCGCGTCATTGACGCCCTTCGCCGTCTCGAGATCACTCAGTGACTTACCCGCGCGGAGCTGGCTCTTGAGGTCTGCGGTCGACATGGAGAGCGCTTTCGCCACCGCGTCGAGCTCGGCGGTACGCACCTGGCCCATGAGCGCCCGGTCGCCAAAACGTCCGAATGATCTGAAGTTTGGCAGCGCGAAATTCTGGCCGGAGTTGATCTTCTGCTTCATGGCGTCGGCCTGCGCCTGGGTGATGACACCGTCCTTGACCATCTGGTCGATCGTCTGAAGCTCCGCCTGCTTGAGGTCGGTCTGCACCTTTGAGCTGGGCAGACCGAGGATGCCGGCCAGCCTGTCCACGAAAACCTGCGCGTAGTTCTTGCTGGACGTCGATGGGGAGGTAGCCGCCTGCACGCCTACCACGCCGAAGGCCAACGCCATCAGGCCCAGAACACCGGCGATGAGTCGATTCCGGGTGAGCTTCATACGTAGATCGTCGGACATGGAACTGAGATCTGGCTTAGACCTGGTTAGGGGTTCGATAAGAATGCATATTCATAACCCCGTCTCATGCAACCGCCGGCCTCGAGGGCTAGCATGAAGGGAAGCTGATGGAAGAAACGGGGCGCCCGACGGAAGAAGGCCAGCACCGTACCAGGTTGAGCCGCTGGATCGCCGGCCCGCTGGCGCTCGCCGCAGCCCTGGTCGTCGGGATGATCGCTGCCCACGCGGCGGCAGGCCCGTCCCCGTCCGCCTCCCCCTCACCCTCGGGCTCGACCACGCACAACTGCCCGTTCCACTCGGGTTCTTCAGCCTCGACGACGACCTAGCTCCACATCGGTCGTTTAGGCTTCTCGTAATCGATTCTCACCTGCCTCTCATCTTCGACGCAGACTATGAGAGGACATCAATGGCTGACAAACCTCATGTCCTGGTCGTCGACGACGATTCCCGGATCGCCGCCGCCCTGCGCCGCACCCTGATCTACGACGGGTACGACGTGGAGGTTGCCCCGGACGGCTCGATCGCCCTGAGCCGCGCCCGGGAACGAGCTCCCGACCTGGTCATACTGGACGTGATGATGCCCGGCCTCAACGGGATGGAGGTTTGCGAGCGCCTGCGGGCAGAGGGCGACGTACCCATCCTGATGCTGACGGCTCGTGACGCGACAGCCGACCGGGTGGCCGGCCTGGATGCGGGCGCCGACGACTACCTGGTAAAGCCATTTGCGACCGAGGAGCTGCTGGCCCGGGTCCGAGCCCTGCTTCGCCGGCAGGCGCCCAAGGCACGCCAGGTGCTCCGTTTCGCCGACGTGAGCATGGACCTGGCGACCCGCGATGTCCTGCGCGGCAGCCGCGGCGTGTCGTTGACTGTCCGGGAGTTCGAGCTCCTGCAGTACTTTTTGCGGAACCCGCGCCAGGTCCTGACACGTGACCGGATCCTCGACGCAGTTTGGGGTTTCAACTTCGGCGCCACCAGCAATGCAGTCGACGTCTACGTCGGATATCTGCGGCAGAAGCTCGAGGAGCCTGGGAAACCCCAGCTCATCCACACTGTGCGCGGAGTGGGATATATCCTGCGGGATGCCTGAGCGGTGGCCATCCGGGCTCGCTTCGCCCTGTTCGCGGCGGCCGTTGTCTCGATCACGGTGGTCGTCTTTGCCGTGGTCGTCTACCTCCTCGTCCAGCACAACCTTCTAACCGAGCAAGACACCGCCATCGCCCGGAGTGGCGACCGGGTCTGGACAACCGGCCAGCTTAGAGGCCAGGTGAGCCTGCGCGACCTGAGCGCAACTGGTGATCGATCTTTCGTGTTTGGAGCCCCACCCGATCTGAGGGACAGCTCGGACACTTTCGTCGAGATACTGGATCCACACGGCAGTCCGGTCCTCAGCAACGCGCTCCTCTACGGAACCGATCCGGCCATCCCCAGCGCCGCCCTCGCCGGAGTCACGTCAGGTCGCCCGACCTGGAAGATGGTCGAGATTCGAGGCGTGTCTCTGCGCCTCTACCTTCGCTCCTGGACCCTGCCCGATTCGTCTGTGGCCGGCTACCTGGTGGCGGGCAAACCCATGTCCCAGGTCACCGGCCAGCTGGATGGTCTGCGCTGGTTCCTGATCGGGGGCTCCCTCCTTGCCCTTGCCCTGGCGGTCGGCGCCAGCTGGCTACTGGCGAGACGCGCGCTCAGGCCGCTGGAGGCGATGGCCACCACCGCCGAGGAGATCGGCCGAACCCAGGATCTGAGCCGGCGCCTGCCGGACGATACCCGCAACGATGAGGTAGGCCGCCTCCGCACCAGCTTCAACTCCATGTTGCAGCAGCTCCAGGACGCTTATCTGCGAATTCAGACCGCACTCGATGCTCAGCGGCGGTTCGTGGCGGACGCGTCGCACGAACTGCGCACGCCGCTGACCACGATTCGAAGCAACGCCGATCTGATCTGGCGGCGGACCGATATCGCGCCGCAGGACCACAAGGAGGCGGTTCACGACATCGTGGAGGAAAGCGAGCGGATGAGCCGGCTGGTCCAGCGTTTGCTGGTGCTGGCGCGCGCCGATGCCGGACAGCACCTCGAGCTGGCACCGGTCGATTTGAGCGGGATCTCCAGGGACGTCGTGCGCCAGGCTCAGGCGGTGTATCCGAATCGGCGGCTGGAGCTGGTCAACGGCTCGCCGGTTGAGGCGACCGGCAACGCTGACGCCCTCAAGCAGCTGCTCTGGATCCTGATCGACAACGCCGCCAAGTACACCTCTGAGGGTGGCCGGATCGGGGTCCACCTGGCACAACCCGCACCGAGCTCCATCCAGCTGTCAGTGCAGGACAATGGCGTGGGCATCCCGCCGGAGCACCTTGGCCACATCTTCGAACGCTTCTATCGCGCCGACGGGGCCCGCAGTGGCGAGGGTGCCGGACTCGGACTGGCGATCGCCCGGTGGATCGTCCGCGAGCACGGCGGGACGGTGACCGCGGCCAACAACTCGGACGCAGGCGCGAACTTCACGGTCTCCCTGCCCGGGTCTTAACCAATTCCTAGACGCCTCTCACGGCGAACTCATTCCTGCCCTCCACGATGAGCCCCATGCAGGACCTGGGTCCGCACCCCGACGACGCCGAGCCGTCATCGGCCGGCCCGCCGGAGACGCCACGTTCTTTGACCCCCCTGCCGTCCGACTTTGAATCCGATTCCCCCCTTTCCCCCCAGGCTCCGGTACGGACCTTTCCGAACCGGAGCCTGGTTGTCCTGCTGGTGCTTGGTCTTTTGGTGGGCAGCCTGGGTGGAGGCGTGATCGGCACCGCGCTATTCAATCGCTCCCACGTGAGCCTGGGAAACAACACGCCTGCCGCGACCACGGCGCCCTCAGCCGGCGCCGCGACCGCGGCCTCTCCCCTGCCGCAGTC
>VBDY01000045.1:0-884 GCA_005882775.1 Chloroflexota bacterium
GTTCGCCAACGAACTGAGCAAGGCCGGCCATAAACCGCAAGAGATCAGCACCTCAGCGACGGTCCACTTCGACCTGGTGGGCGGCGGGTTCAGCATCACCAAGATCGCGCTGAAGACCGAGGGCGTGGTGCCGGGCATCGATGAGACGACCTTCAAGAAGATCGGTGAGGAAGCCAAGAAAACCTGCCCGGTCTCGCGGGCGTTGACCGGCACGCAGGTGGTACTCGACGCGAGTCTGAAGAGCGGAGTGACCGCCCGCTAGGGTTGGGGAGCGTCTAGCCTTTCCAGTCGGAAAGGAAGGCTTTCTCTTTCTCCTCGACGTGCTCGCCGAGCACCGGGTGGAGCTCGATCGCGGGTGAGTAGCGGCTCGCCGGGACGGTGCGGCCAAGGGCCTCGGCCATGGCGCGCACGTAATGGGGCGCGCCCCCGCAGCAGATCCCGATGTAGTTGACGCCCAGGGCCTTCGCCCGGCGGGCGAAATCCGCCATCTCGAAACGGGTGTGCAGGAATGGCTCAAGCCCGAGCGGGAAGACTCGCTCCCCCCTCGAATCCTTGAGTGACTCGAACGTCAGCATCGACTCGGAAGTCCTGTACGGTACCGGCTGCGCAGCGATGTAGCCGCTGACCGCTTTGCGCACCCGCTCGATGACCGGGAGCATGGTCGCCGGACCGCGGTCGCAGTTCAGGCCGACAACATCGGCGCCATGATCCGCCAGGATCTTGCACGCCTCGGCGAAGTCGTAGCCGTCCCAGGTGGCATCGGCATGAGTGGTGGCAAGAGTCACCATGGCGGGCAGGCCGTACTCCTTGATCACCTCCAGCCCGATCAAGGCCTCACCCAGGTAGTCGTTGGTCTCCGCGATCACGAAGTCGATGCCCTCCTC
>VBDY01000045.1:939-20671 GCA_005882775.1 Chloroflexota bacterium
GCGTCGCCCTCCTGCGCCACCTCGTTGGCAATCCGTACCGCTTGGCGGTTCATGCGCTCAAGGTCATCCTCGCGGCCGACAGTCTTCAACTTGTCACGGTGCGCGTAGTAGGTGAGGGCGATCATCACGTCCGCGCCGGCGTGGAGGAACTCGCGGTGCAACTCCTTGAGCGCTTCCGGAAAATCGAGCACCACCTCGGGGACGTAAGGACCGGCCTTGATGTAGCCGCGACGCTCGAGCTCGAAGACATAGCCCTCGGCGCCGAGAACCACCCCGGCCTTGAGCCGGTCCAGGATGCCGCGCGTCGACCTAACCGACATCAGCGCTCACAAACCTGGCCGGTGAGAAGCGGTTGATGGCGTGCTCGGACCGGCCCTTTAAGGCGAGCTCGGCCAGGGTGCGTCCGATCAGCGGCGCGAACTTGTAGCCGGTGCCGCGCCAGCCGACCCCGACCGCGATGTTCTGAAAGCCGGGGAGCAGACCGAGGATGAAGTTGTCATCCGAGATCAGGTCGTACGAGCACTGGTCGACCTCCTTGACATCGACCGACCGGGCGCCGCGCAGCGCCGGCATGCACTCCTCGACGAATGCCTCGACGCTGGCGATCCGGGTCTTGATTCTCTGCACGTCAGGAGGATTGTAGTAGCCGATCTTCACCCCCGGCGTCCTGCCTTCCAGGATGGGGTGGCCGTATACGCCGACGTCCAGATAGGCGAAGACGGGAAGCGTGCCCGCGACGAAGAGATCACGCTGGTTATCCGGGGGAATGAAGTATTTGGTCTGACTTGGACGATCCTGCAAGATGGGAAATTGAAGCGCGCACCCGTCGATGCGGTCGAGGACCGCATTCGTGCCAATGCCGGCGGCGACCACCAGCGATCGGGCTCGCCTCTCCCCCAGGTTGGTCTGGATACGAACCTCCCGGCCATGGGGCGTGATGGTCTCGACGATGGTGCGCTCCTCGATGGTGACACCGTGGCTATGGAGGGCGGCGAGCAGCGTTTGTGTGATCACGGGCAGGTAGAGAACGCCCGCCTCGACGTCGAGTCGTCCCAGGTCGGCGTCGAACTGCGGGTACCGCGACTGCAGGCCCTGCCGGGTGAACGACTGCGTCCGCAGATGCAGGCCGGTCAGAACCTGGTGGCTCTGCTCGGCGTACGTGTCTTCCAGGGCGGGGGTGATGTCGGCCTTCGCCAGATTCAGGCAGCCGCACTCGATCAGGAAGCGCTCGGGGGTCTGGGCCTGGAGCTCGAGCCAGAGCTGGCGGGCGGCGAAGGCGAGCTTGGCATAGAGCGGATCCAGGTAGTCGTTGCGGATGGACCGGGTGAGGCCGAACGACGCGGTCTGCGGGTCACCCACGCGCGATCGTTCCAGGATCACGACCTTCTTGCCCGGGGTCGCTCCGTAGTACGCGGTGAAAAGGCCCATCACCCCGCCGCCGATAACGGCGAGGTCATACACCGGCGTCATGCGATTGCGCACCCAGGACCACGCACTGGGCAGTTATTCTGCCAGTCGCGAGGCCAGGCCGGCACGTTAAGGGTGCCTAAGAAAGCGCGCAGAGTTTGCCAAATTTAGCCTCTGTTTAGCCAGAGCTCTCTATTCTGGAAGCAGGTGCGCAGGGCAACCCCTCTATCCATCCTTACGGTTGCGGCGCTCCTTGGCGGATGCTCGAGCACACCGGCCGGTCGCCCCGCCGCCACCTCGCACACCGCCAGCCCCTCCGCGACCGCGTCTGATACGCCGGCCGCCACGGCAGCCAGCGGGGTGCCCCAGCTTGATCACGTCGTATGGGTCTTGCTGGAGAACCGCTCGTACAACGCAGTGATCGGCTCATCCTCGGCCCCCTACATCAACGGCCTGGTCAACCAGGGAGCGCTGGCCACCAACTACTTCGCTCTTGGCCACCCCTCGCTTCCCAACTACGCGGGATTGACCTCGGGTCAATCGTTTCCCAACGCGTTCTCCGATTGCTCGCCCAGCGTGTTCTGCCAGTCGGATGCCTTGAACATCGCCGACCGGCTGGAGGCAGCCGGCCTGACCTGGCGCGAGTACGCAGAATCGATGCCCGGCCCTTGCGGGAGACGGAATAGCGGCAGCTACCTGGTGCGCCACAATCCCTGGGTCTATTACACGGACATAACCGGGGCGCGCTGTACGAGTCATGTGCTCACCTACAGCAGCCTGGCCAACGACTTCGGGTCGACGAACACCACGCCCAGTTTCTCCTTTGTCACACCAAATGCCTGCAACAACGGGCACGACTGCTCCACCGCGACTGCCGACAACTGGCTCAGCCAGAACCTGCCCACCATCCTGGGCTCGCCCGCGTTCACCCAGCAGCGCTCGCTCCTGGTCATCACCTACGACGAGGGCTCCGGGTCCAACCACATCCCTACGATCCTGGCCGGCCCCAGCGTGAGGGCGGGATCCAGCACCAGTGCCACCTACACCCACTACTCCCTGCTGCACACCCTGGAGCTTGCTTTCGGGCTGCAGCCGCTGACGGAAAACGACGCCGGGGCTCCCCCGATCATGGGGATCTGGAATTAAGACCCCTCTCATCTCCTGGTAATGGTTCTGAAAGGTTGGCGGCGCCAGAGTGGTGCAGCGTGGACGGTTGCATCCATGCACGGCCATCCCACTCGAGAAGGAGGTGAAACATTTGAGCCCAACCCAGAGAGCCCTGACGATTGCGGGCGTGGTGGGTTCGCTTGTAACGGGCGGCATCATCGGAGCCACCCTGGCCGGACCGCTGTCGGCCGCCGCGAACAACACCACCAACAACGGCGTAGCCGCGGCTGCGACGGCGAGCCCGGCTGCCGGGGCGTTCAAGTCGAATGAGAACGCCACCCACGAGTCCGGCGAGAGCGCGGCGCGTGAGTCCGCCGAGAACTCGGGCCAGCGCCCCGGAGGCGCCGGCGGCACCTTCACGCCAAACGAGAACTCAGCCCACGAAACGGGTGAGAGCGCGGCACGTGAAGCCCAGGAGAACGCCGGCCAGCGGCCGACCGTTCCCTAAAGGCGATCTTCGCTCAAACGTCAATGCGGGGCCGGCCGCGAAAGCCGGCCTCGCCTGAACCCCGGGAGTGCCCTGCGCCGCCATCAGATACGGAGTGGGCGGATCGGCGCCAGCACGGCCTCGGGATGTTCCCGCCAAACCTCGGGCTGGACGTCGATGTAGATCTCGATCTCGTTGCCGTCGGGGTCCGTGATGTAGACGCTGTGGGTGACGGTATGGTCGGACATGCCAACGACGTTGGTACCAGCGGCCCGCAGATCGGCTATTGCCTGTCGCAGCTCATCGTCGGTGGTGCCCACCTTGAGGCCGAAGTGGTACATGCCAACGCGCCTGCCGCGTGGGATCGGCGCGGCACCCTCCCCCACCTCGATCAGGAGCAGCTCGTGGTGGGTCCGTCCGGAGGAGAACAGGGCCGCTCCGGGCATCTCTGCCGGGATCGCCCGCCAGCCGAGAACATCCTTATAGAAATGGCGCGACCGCTCCAGGTTGCTGACGTAGAGGACCAGGTGGCCGAGCTCCTTGACTTCCATACAACTAACTTTAGGCCTATGCCGCACCTTGTCTGGCTCCCACCGGACGGTATCGAGCTCCTGGGCAAGCCACCAGACGGGATCGAAATCGCTCTCTTCCCGGATGATCCATTGAGCGACCCGCGGATTGGCAAGGTGGAAGCCGTTGTCCCATGGTGGGGGCTGGCGGGGTCGTTGAACGGCCGGCCGCTGGCGGACCTGTGGAGCCGCATGCCAAGGCTGCGGCTGATACAGACGCTGTCCGCGGGCGTGGACTGGATCGTCGAGAGCGTGCCCTCCGGAGTGGTGCTGTGCTCGGCGCGCGGTGCCCATGACGTGCCGGTGTCTGAATGGGTGCTGGCGGCGATCCTATCCGACATCAAGAACCTCGCCGCGGCCCGCGATCATCAGCGCGAGGAGCGTTGGGTCACCGAGCCCGTTGGCAGGCTCGAGGGTTCGACGGTGCTGCTGCTCGGATACGGATCGATCGCGCGAGCGGTGGAAGGCCGGCTCCAGCCCTTCGGAGCCCGGATCCTGAGGATCGCGCGGCGGCCACGCGAAGGTGTCGCGACCATGGCGGCTCTCCCGGAGCTACTGCCGCAGGCTGACGTCGTGATCATTCTCCTGGCGCTCACACCAGAAACGGCGGGGACTGTCGATGCAGCTTTCTTCAGGCAGATGAAGTCCGGCGCGCTGCTGGTCAACGCGGCCCGGGGCCGGCTCGTGGATACGGGCGCGCTACTTCAAGCGCTCAAGGGTGGCCGGGTCCGCGCGGTCCTGGACGTGACCGACCCCGAACCCTTGCCCGACGGTCATCCGCTCTGGCGGGCTCCCGGCGTACTGATCACCGCGCACGTCGGTGGCAATACCGCGGATTGGCAGAAAACAGCATATGTGTTGGTGCGCGCCCAGCTGCAACGCTGGGTTCGGGGCGAACCACTCCTCAACGTCGTGGAGGCGGGGTATTGACGGTCGGCCTGGTGCTCCGGGGTTTCATCCTGGGGTTCGCGATTGCGGCCACTCCCGGCCCGATCTTCTTCCTCTGCCTCGGGCGGACCCTGACCCGAGGCTGGATCAACGGAGCTGTCTCCGGTCTGGGCGTGGCCACCGCGGACGCCTCTTACGGAGCGCTCGCCGCATTTGGAGTGACTGCGGTGACGGCCGCACTGGTCAGCCAGCGGCGCTGGCTGGCCCTGATCGGTGGCGCGGCGCTGGTCGTCCTGGGCATTCGGGCGCTGCTGGCCAGGCCGGCGGTGCAAGCCGGCGCGGGCGTGCAGGTCGACCGCGGACTGGCCGCGGCCTACCTGTCGACGCTCGGACTCACGATCACGAACCCGGCCACCATCCTCTCCTTCGCGGCGGTGTTCGCTGCGTTAGGGATCGGCGTGGGGAACGCGGGCCTGCTGCGGGTCCTGATCGTGGCCGGCGTTCTGCTCGGATCGGCCAGCTGGTGGCTGGTGCTCGCCAGCCTGGCCTGCGTGCTCCGCGCACGGCTGACGCCCTCCGTGATCCGCGCGATCAGCGTGATGTCGGCGATCGCCTTCGCCGGGTTCGGGCTGCTGGCGATCGCCTCGTCACTGCGCGGCGGGTAGGCCGCGGATACGATCGACGACTACGGACGCTCACGCAGCTCAACTCGAGCGCATGCCACCGTGTAGACGGGCAGCACCCCGTTCCAGCCGGCCTGGTTGGCGTCGCGCCAGCCGGGGCCGCCAGCCCCCAGCCGCTCCCAGCCGCGATGTTCGATATCGACTCGGGTCCTTAAGTCGCCCTCCTCGGTGAAGGTGATCTCGACCTCGGTTGCGTCGGCGCGGTCGGCGCGTATGTGCCAGAGATAGCCGAGCCGGCGGGGAGGCTCCCAGACGGTGATTTCGCCCGAATCTACCTCGACGCCGTTGCGGGTTCGCTCGTAGATGCGCCCGCCCTTCCCCGCCTGGAACACCACCTCGAGGCCAGGCTCGGCGCTCACCGTGTGGGAGACCGGCCACCAACGCGAAGTCTGTGCAGTCCAGACGTCGAAGGCATGGTCGACCGGGCACTCGACCAGGAAGGACATACGCAGGGGCTCGATCATCGCCGGCGCCGCCGGGAGGTTCCCTGGCCCTTAAGCCCGGAGGTAGCAGTGTTCTCGGCCAGGAGCCTGAACCGGGCGGCGGCAGTTCCCCAGACCTCTTTGAGGTAGGCCTGGACGGCTTCGACTCCGCGGTCATGCAGCGCGTAAATACGGCGGGTTCCCTTTGGCTGATCGATCACCAGCCCCGCATTCTTCAGCAGCCGCAGGTGTCGTGACACCGCCGGCCGACTGATCGGCAACGTGTCGGCAATCTCTCGGACGGTATGAGCCCCAGAGCCGAGCAGCTCGACGATCGCGCGCCGGTTAGAGTCGCCCAGGGCATCGAACGGGTCGCCCCGCAACCGGGCCGCCTTCATCTCAAAAACGGTAACAGAAATGCTACGGTTAAGGCAGCCGCGGATTCGAAGTCTGAGGAGGGAACGCATGAAGTCATACGACGCCAGCTCGACCATCCAGGCAGGCCCCGATACGATCTGGGGGATCCTGACCGACGCACCGAACTACTCGGCCTGGGATTCTGGCGTGATCCGGGTCGAAGGTCGGATCGCCCAGGGCGAAACCATCAAGGTGGTCTCGAGCGCGAACCCCGGCCGGACCTTTCCGGTGAAGGTCACCGAGTTTCAGCCGGGGCGGCGGATGGTCTGGTCGGGTGGGATGCCGCTGGGGCTATTCAAGGGCGTGCGCACGTTCAGTCTCTCGCCCGAGGGCGGGGCAACCAGGTTGACCGTACGCGAGGAGTACACGGGACCGCTGCTTGGCATGATCTGGAAGTCGATGCCCGATCTCGGGCCGTCGTTCAACCAGTTCGTCACCGGTCTCAAAAGCCGGGCCGAGCGCGGGCGGTAGCCCCCTCCCTGCCCTCCCCAGAGGGGAGGGGATAGCGCGCGTAGACTCGAAATATGTCCGTCTCCGGGTTTCGTCGCATCCTGGCGGCGGACCGTGACCTGTTCCACCGAGCCACGGCGCGACCGCGCCCGCGCCTGGATCGCGCGGTGGTGGTGGTCAGCAGGGCGGCCGACCACTCGGTCCTCTGGATCACGATTGCCGGCCTGATCGCCGCGTTAGGCGGCAGGCGGGCCCGGCGCGCGGCGATCCGAGGTGTGCTCTCGGTTGCAGTTACCTCCGCCCTCGTCAACGGGCCTCTCAAGCTGGTGTGGAAACGCGAGCGGCCGGTGATTCGCCGGCGCACTGGTCCACTGATCCCCCTTCCCACATCCTTTTCGTTCCCGTCAGGGCATGCGGCGTCGGCTTTTGCTTTCACTGTTGGTGCCGCGAGCGAAATGCCCGGTTTGCTCCTGCCGGTTGGCGCCCTGGCCGGCGCCGTCGCGTACTCACGCGTCCACAATGGCGTGCACTACCCGGCCGATGTGCTGGCGGGCGCGGCCATCGGGGCGACCGCCGCCGTGGTGCTCCGCTCCGCGGTCCCGGAACGCCAACTTAACGCCCTGACGCAGGGCAAGCTCCGGGCGAAGCCTCCCGGTCGGGTCGTCTCCAAAGAGGTCGTCCTGGTCGTCAACCCGCATGCCGGACGCGCGGCAAGGAGCCTCGACCGCAGCCGGAAGATGTTGCGTCGTGCCGGCCTGCAGGTCGTTGAAGAGCTCACCGTCAAGGACGTCGGGCGCCTGCGCGAGCTTCACCGCCAGGCTAAGGATGGAGCCGCGCCGGTGGTCGTGGCCGCGGGCGGCGACGGCACGGTTGGCGCCGTCGCCAACCAGCTGGCCGAGAGCGGTCTTGTGATGGCGGTCCTTCCCCTGGGAACGTCAAACGATTTCGCCAGGTCGCTGGGCATCCCGGTCGAGATCTCCGGAGCGGTGGAACTGCTCACCACCGGGAAGGTCTCGACGATCGACCTGGGCCGGGTTGTCATGCCAGGGCGCCCACCCACCTACTTCGTGCACGCAGCGACCGCCGGCATCAACGTCAGCTTCGCTCGCATCGCGACCCGTGCCTCGCTTCGCAAGCGCCTCGGGCGCCTCACCTACGTCGCCTCGGCGGTAATGGCGCTGCGCCATCACGAGCCGTTTGACGCCACGCTCAGCTTTGACGGCCGGTCGCAAAGCGTCCGACTGACGCATCTATCAGTCCTCAACGCGCCTGTCTTTGGAGGCCCGCTCGGGCTCCGCCTTCCCGGATCGAACCCGGACGACCGGCGGTTGGACGTGCTTGCCCTCGAGGATCTCCCGATGCGGAGAGTGATTCGGGCCCTCACGCTCACCCTGTTTGGAGTCCGACCGCCGATCAGGGGGTTTCACATGCTGCACGTGCCCAAGCTCGCGATACACACCAGCAAGGAGCTAGACATCGCGCTCGACGGCGAGGTGGCAGGCAAACTCCCGGCGGAGTTCGTGGTCGCCGGCGAAGCCCTACGCGTGCTCACGCCCGACGACTTTGAGGACCTGGATTGAACGCCTTCCCGCCAGCGAAGCTCGCCGGTTTGGGGCTGAGCCTGATCATGCTGCCGGCCTGCGCTTCGAGCACCTCGGTGCAGCAGTCATCCCCCACCGCAACCGCGACCGCCACTCCGCAGGCATCACCGCGCCTGACCACGTACGTGGCGGCTCAGTTTGCCACGGCCCTCGCATGGGCGCCGGGTGGACGGCTCTTCTTTGCTGAACGAGCCGGGAGGGTGCGGGTCTTCGATGGTCACTCGGCAAGCGACTTTGCCCGGGTCTCGACGTCAACGTCGGGCGAGCGCGGCTTGCTCGGGATCGCCATCAGCCCGTCCTTTGCGACCGACCATTTCGTATACGCGTTTTACAGCCGTGCCGATGACGAGAGCCGGCAGCGTGTCGTGCGCTGGACCGACCAGGGAGGAACGGGCACCAGCCCAACCACCATCGTCGACAATCTGCCGGCCGGATCTGACTGTTGCCACAAGGGTGGGCGGCTGGCGTTTGGTCCCGACGGCAAGCTGTACGTGACCCTCGGCGAAAATCATGTGGCGGCCGACGCCCAGAACCCCTCGAGCCTTCGCGGCAAGATCCTGCGCTACAACGCGGACGGGTCCCTGCCGGCGGACAATCCCTTCGGGTCGAACGACCCGGTCTGGGCGATCGGGCTGCGTAACCCGTTCGGACTTGCGTTTGGGCCGGACGGGTCGCTGCTGGTCACGGACAACGGGCCGTCGGGAGATGCGGGAACTCCTGGGAGCGGCTGGGACGAGGTTGACAAGGTGGTGCGCGGGGGTAATTACCAGTGGCCCACCTGTTATGGCGCGGGCATCCATCTGCGCGGAAACGGCTGTGTGGGATCGCCGCCGGCATGGCAGAGCGGACGAGAGGATGTGGTGCCGACCGGCGCCACCTTCGTGAGTGGAAAGGGTCCGGCCGGCTATCAGAACGACTTCGTGTTTTGCAGCTATGCGGAGAGCGTGCTAAAGGTGATGCCGGCGGACGGCACCCGGGTCCTGTTCAATGGGCCGCGCTGCCAGCTCGACGTCAAGGAGGGGCCGGACCACGCACTCTACATGTCCGACGCCGGTACGATCTACCGCTTCGGGCCCTAAGGACCCGGGAGTGAAACGTCTCCTTGTATGAACTGGTGACAGATCAAGGAGGACGTATGGCGGGGGCGCGACAGCCACGGCTTCACCGAGCGCAGCGGCGAGTGGCCCGTCGGCCGCGCCAGTCGCAACACCGGCACCGGTTGCCGCCACACCAGCGCCGACGCCACCGGGACCAACACCGGCAGTCGCGGTGAGCCTGCTCGCCAGGGGCAGCGCCCTGGGGACCGTCCTCGCCGACCCCCGAGGTCGCACCCTTTACTACTTCGCCCCGGAACGCGGCGGTCGGATCGTGTGCTCCGGCGCCTGCACAACCTACTGGCCGCCTTCCTACTCCGCGACTGGAAACCCGGCCGCCGGTGCAGGAGTGATCGGTAGGCTTACGGTCATCATGCGAGGCGGAGGCGATCAGCTCGTATACAACAACTGGCCCCTATATACCTTTGCCGGGGACTCGGCCGCGGGCCAGACCAACGGGCAAGGTGTTGTCGGATTCGGGGGGAAGTGGCTCGTCGCCACACCTTCGCTGCGGCCCTAATCCTGGCGGCCGGTCCAGGCACTAGGCCTTAATCAGCTCGGGCTGCCCGCTATCTGGCCGACCTCGATCAGGTGACCGTCGGGATCGCGGATGTAGGCGCGAATCTCGCGACCGTGGTCCTTGGGCTCGGTCAGGAAATGAGCGCCCCTCGCCGACCAGTCCTTGTAGACCTTGCGGATGTCCGCGACCCGGACGTTGAGGAAGGCACTCGTGCGGTTTGGATCGGCCGGGGTGGTCAGGGTAACCGTGGGCTTGTCATCGGTAGGGGCGCCGCCCTCGTTGAGGATCAGCCAGGTGTTGGCGACCTTCATGATCACCGGATCGCGCTCCAGCACCACCTTGCCGTCGAAGATCTTGCGGTAAAAGTCGCGGGATCGGTCCTGGTCGGCGACCACCAGGAACTGGGTGATGACGAAGCCGTCTTTCGGTGCCGGAAAGTCGCTCGGGTCCATGGGATACCTCCACTCGTAACGCCGCCTGCTTCTGCCGATGCTAAGGCCTGGGAGTCGCGGCGGTCAATCAAGTGGTTGAATACGTTCGTGAGCGCAGAGAGGAAGCCCCCACCCCGACCCTCCCCGAAGGGGCGAGAGAGAGGGGCTGATCGCCGGGAAGCCCTGGTGCTGGCGGCCTTCAACGAAATCGCCGACCGTGGTTTCGAAGGGCTGCGCACCCGGGAAGTGGCGGCCGAGGTCGGGCTGAACATCGCCACGCTGCACTACTACTTTCCCACGAAGGAAGCCCTGATCCGCGGCGTGGTCGAGCACGCCATGAACCGGTTTCGGACAACCCTGGCGCCTCATGGCTCACCGGACGACCAGCTCCGGAATCATTTTCGTGCGGTCCGCAAATTGCTCCGGGACGAGCCGCAGCTGGGCGCGGTGATGGGAGAGCTCGCCTTGCGATCGGCCCGCGACCCGGCGATGGCCAGGATCATGCGGGAGACCAATGACGCCTGGCACCGCACCCTGCGTGGCCTGCTCCGGCGGGCCGCCCGGGAGGGTCACCTCAAACCGGAGCTCGACAGTGACGACGTGGCTTCGCTGGTGCTGGCGACCCTGACCAGCATGACCCTCCCAACCCTTGCGGCCAGCCCTCGGATCGACCAGGGGCTCCGGCAGCTCGAGCGCTGGCTGGGATTGTCAAGCAACTGATTGATTGTTGTGCTATGCTGAGTTCAATCAGGTGATTGACAAACGCATAGGAGGTCGATCATGGCGACCAGGCTCCCCCTTCTCGTTTCGGTCTTCAACCCGGTAGCCCGGAGACTTCTCCGCGGCGGGATCCCACTCGGTCCCAACACACTGCTCACCGTCCGAGGCCGTAAGTCCGGTCAGCCCCGCACCACCGGGGTGGCCCTGGTCGAGGCCGAGGGACGCCGATGGGTGGTGGGGACGTTCGGCGAAGTCCAGTGGACGCAGAATCTACGCGCCGCCGGCCAAGGAACGCTTACCCGAGGACGCCACCAGGAGCCGGTTGAGGCGGTCGAGCTGGATCCGGAAGAGGCGCCCGCTTTTTTCAAAGAGGTCCTGGGTCCGTACGTCCGCCGGATTCCCTTCGGGCTGGGCAAGTGGATGCTCGGCTCGATCCTGGGTGCCCCCGATATCCTCGAAGACCCGGTTGCAGCCGCGCGACGCCACCCCGTATTCGAGCTGCATCCACGGCGAGTAGCGGCGTAAAACTTACGGCCCGGGGATAATGCGCCAGCTCGACTGATAGAGCCGGTCGTGGATCTCCGCCGTTGCAATCGCCCAGAGCAAACCCTGCTGTTGCTCGGCATCCGCGGCCGAGGAGACCTGCATCGGCCAGGCAATGATCGACACGGCCCGGGGATCCACGGGCCCGCCCGCCACCAGGTGCGGATGGACAAATCCTGCCGGAAACACGGCGCTGATGGTGACCGGCGCCAGGGCTTCCCTGGTGAACCGACTGCGTGCGCCGGCCAGCGCCGGCCAGGTCAGCGCCCAGGACCCGATCAGGCCGCCGTTACCGTCGGGCCCCGGTGACCTGACCGACGCGGCGCCACTCCCCCGCAACAGGGAGGCATTGACCTCTTCGAGCACGCCGATCGCAACCGGGGAAATAAGCTCGAAGGCGGCCCGATAGCGGACCTCCCGCTCGGCTCCCGAAGCCCCCTCGTAGGCATCCTTTTTCAGGTCGTCGACATGGCGCAGGACGCCATCCACCCAGGGTAGGGCTCCGATTTCAGACGCGCGCCTGGCTGGCACGTTTTCAGCGTATCAGGCAGAATACCGGCAACCGCCATGAACCTGATCGATGCCGTGATCGTGCTGGCGGTCGGGCTGGGAGTCTACATCGGTTGGAGCCGCGGACTGCTCGGACCACTGCTGGCCGAGGCCACGTTCCTGATCTCCTACTGGGTGGTCTTAACCCATCCGGGCCTGGTCAGCTCGCTGACGCCGGCCGGGGTGCCGCGGCCGCTGGCCATGATCGGATTGCCGGTCGTGCTGGCCCTGGCGGTGGGGGTGATCGGCGGCATGGTGCTCGGCGCGGTATTCCGGATCCCGCTGACCCGCCAGCTGGACAAGGTTCTGGGGGCAGCCGTCAACGGCGGTGTCGCCTTCGTGATCGTCTACGTCCTGCTCCTCGGGCTGGTCGGCGCAGGCACCGTGCTCGGTCCGATCACCCGGGCAGGTTTGATCGGCTCGAGCCAGGTTGGAGTCATGCGGACGCTCCTTTCCCAGTACCCGCAGGCCGCTGGTGTGGTTCCGCCCGGCGAGCTAGGACAGTTGGCGAGCGCTACTTCGACTCATCCGATCCCCTTCGCCGACCTGAGCCAATATGCGAAGGTCATCGACTATTACGAGCATGACCTCCGCCCGGCGCTCGCCAGCAGCCAGCTGGCGCCGCTGGTCCTGCGGCTTGGCTCCCACATCCCGGTCATCGGACGGCAGGTGACGGTACCGAAGACCTGACGTCACGCGCTCGCCGCTCTGAGGCGTGGACCAGGACTGAACACCACATCCGATATGGGCGCCAGGCCTGGGCGATCGCTTCGAACTCCCCGGCGGTCGGCGGGCCGGCGAGGTTGTAGAAATGCTGGACCCCCGCCAGGGTGATCTCGTCATTGGGTAGCGCGTCGACCACGCCTGCGCCCCGAAGGACGATGCCGGCTGCGAAGAAGTCGCCGACGCCACGCAGCGTTTTCACCCGCGCATAGGCCTCCGCAAGCGGAAGCGCGCGGAGCGCGTCCCGGTCCAGTCCGCCCTGCAGCGCGGCCTGGGCGATCCCGTGGAGACGGGAAATCTTCTCCGCCGGGAGGCCCGCGATCTCCTGGATATCAACAAGCCGCTGCGGGCGTGGAAACGCGTGGTAGCGCTTGCCGTCCACGTCGATGGCGTCGCCGAAGGTCTGCGCCAGCCGCTGCCGGATGGCCCGTCCTTGCACCATGCGCAGGCGGTGCCCGATCACAAAGCTGCAGGCAGCCTCGTAGGGCGAATGGAAGAGCACGGGACGGAGGAAGGCATGATCCCGCTGCAACCGGCCGATCACCGGGTCGCGCTTGCCGACATCGGGATAGCCGGCGCCGTCGGCGTCGAGGGATAGGACGGCCAGCGCCTGCCGCCAGGCGCGTTCCCCTTGCGAGCTAGCGTGGACAGTCCCCCGGATCTGCCCCCCTGGATCCTGTGCGACCTCGACCGCGGCGGAGCTCTCCCAACCCTCCACCGGGAACGCCATCACGATCGGCGTCTCGTTTTCTGCCAGCTGCGCCCAACCACCGAAGTACCGGTTCTGCTCCACCAGGCTGTACGGACCCTTGGGCGTGAGTGTGAAGTCCATGGCTCAGGCGGCTCGCTTGAACTGGATGTCGTGATCGGAGGCGTCGGACGCGGCGAAGGCGAGGAGCCGCATCCCCTCCTCCCCCACCGCTTCCCGGTCTGCCACTCGCATCGGCTTGAAAGACTCGATCACCAGCCTGGCGCGACCAGGCAGCCGCACGATCTTCCAGGTCGCCGCCACGAAGCCATCCAGCAGGAGGCTGCTCGTGAAAATCGCCGGGCGGAAGGGAACCGCGATCACCCGGCTTCTGTCCGCGTGGGCAAGCAGAATGTTGTCGTACTCCGGTAGAAATCGCGGCGGCGCCGGCACGTCGGGGTCGGGCAGGGGCGCATCCGGCACATCGAGCAGCTCCCGGCCGCTCTCGTCGCGGAACGTGCGTAGCCGCGGGCGCAGGCCCTCGATGACGCTTCGCAGATTGGGACCGGACCACGCCTGGACATCGCTCACGGTGGACGGACCGAATGCACGGAGGTAGCGCAGCACCATCAACTCGGGCGAGGGATTGCCCTCGAGCGGCCGGCCGAGCCAATGCTCGGCGGTGGCGCACCGGCTTTGGCCGCCGGCGCCCCAGACCCCGCGGGGTGGCACCTGTACGAGAGGCACCAGCTCGCGGATTGCGTAAGCGAGCGAGGTCTGGTCACGGTCCGGCCATTGATCGTGCAGCAACGTCCCGAGCTCGGCGACGGTTCGGGGTTTCTCATCGAGCAAGGCTCGAGCCGCGCTCACCAGCCGCGAGGTGTCCACACCTCTAACCTGGCGTCCGAACGGCGTACCGGTGTAGAAATGCCGCTCCAGGTAGGGCTGCAGGATCGGGCGCAGCCCCAGGCAATCGCGGTCGGTAACCAGGTGGATCGTGGAGCGGAGCAAAGCCAGGCGCACCGCCCGCCGGCTGGTGATCAGATTGGCGAGCTCGATCGGCCGGAAGCGGGTCAGCCGCGTCCAAAGTCCGACGTAGGGGGAGTTGGGCACCTGCGCCTGCATGGCAACCAGCCGCTCGATGGTTTCGTAGGCCGACAGGCTCCAGCGGCGAAGGAGCAACTGCCTCGCCAGCAGGGCGCGGTTGAGGGCGCGCTGACTCAAGATATCGGTGGAGGTTCGGCGGCGTGCGGTTGTCAGCGTGGACGGAGTGCCCAGGCTTCGATCTCCACGCGCGCACCGCGCGGCAGGGAAGCCACTGCCAACGCGGTCCTGGCGGGGAGCGGGCTACCGAAAAACTCCACATATGGTTCGTTGAGCCGGCCCCAGTCCGCGATATCGGCAAGAAACACGGTGGTTTTGAAGACGTCCGCCCGGGTCAGGCCGGCGTCCTCGATCAGCGTTCCGAGATTGGCCAGCGCCTGGCGCAGCTCTTCTACGAAACCGCCCGGGACCAGCGAGCCATCCCGCTGCCCAATCTGGCCCGAAAAGGCGACCAGCGAGCCCGCCGAGCGGTAAGGACTGTATGGGGTCATGATTCGAGCGCGATCTCACCGCTGAGCACGGGAACCACTTTGACGGGCATTACAGGAGTAACCATACTGCCTTATCAGACCGCAACCGCCAGGCCAGATACGCTAAGGTCGTGCCCGAGGAGGGAACATGAAAACGAAAGCACGCGCCTCGACGACTAAAGACCACTTTGCCGGGTGGCCCAAACCGGCGCTCCAATTCTTCTCGGGGCTTCAGAAGGACAACTCGAAAGCGTTCTTCGAGGCCCATCGGGCTACCTACGAGGAGGACGTCAAGGGTCCGATGGAAGCCCTGCTCGCGGAGCTTGTGCGCGACTTCGGTTCCGGCTGGGAGCCCAAGATCTTCCGGCTCAACCGTGACCTGCGGTTCTCACCCGACAGGCGCCCGTACAAGGAGCACCTAGGCGCGATGTACACGTCGGCGTCCAAGGCGACGGGCTTCTACGTCCAGGTCTCGACAGAGGGTCTGTACGCCGTCAATGGAACACACGAGATGATGTCGGACCAGCTCTCCAGGTATCGCGAAGCCGTCGGCGGAAAGGACGGCGAGCAGCTAACTCGGATCACCGAGACACTAAGGAAGGCCGGCTACAACATCAGCGATCCCAGCCTCAAGCGAGTCCCACCCGGCCACCCTGCGGACCATCCGCGGGCGGAGCTTCTCCGTCGAACCGGCCTGATGGCCGGGCGGAACTGGCCGGCCGGCGCCTGGCTCCAGTCCAAGGAGGCGCTCGATCGAGTTCGTCAGCTGATCAAAGACACCAAACCGCTGACGAGCTGGCTTGAGACCAAGGTGGGAACGTCGAAGACGCCGATGGGCTCGCGGCGCTGACACAGATGCCCGTCCGATGAATCGGGAGCGGGCGCTGGAGGCGGCTGCGCCCTTCATCACCCCGCTGGCCGTGGTGGACGAAGAGGTGATGGAGGGAAACCTCGCCCGCATGGCCGCGGTTGCGGCCGGCCACAGAGTGGCGCTACGACCGCACGCGAAGACACACAAGAGCGCCGAGGTGGCGCGGCGGCAGATGGCCCACGGGGCCGTCGGCCTGACGGCGGCGACCCTGGTCGAGGCCGAAGTTTTTGCCGAAGCCGGTATCGCCGACCTTCTTGTTGCGCACCCACCGGTCGGGACCGCAAAGCTGCGGAGGCTCGAGGCACTGGCGGGCAGAGTCAAGCGGCTGGCGGTCTCGCTCGATGATGTTGGCGTGGCCGAATCGATCCCGCCCGCCGTCGAGGTGTTGTGGGAGGTTGACACAGGACTGCACCGGATCGGCACGGCTCCCGGCGCGCAAACGGTCGCGGCCGTCCGGCGCCTGGTGGCCGCGATCAGCGCGGCGCGTTTTCGTGGACTGATCACACACGCCGGACACGCCTACGCTTCGACAGATCAGGCGCAGCGCCGGCAGGCCGCCGAGGAGGAGAGTGCAGGGCTGACCGACACCGCTGAGATGTTGCGTGCGGAGGGGATCGAGGTACGCGAGCGTAGCGTCGGCTCGACGCCGACGGCTGGACTTGCGTTACATCCTGGCATCACCGAGATGCGGCCGGGTACGTATGTGTATGGCGACGCGAACCAGGTGACCCTGGGAAGCCAGCGACTGGAGGATTGCGCTCTTGCCGTGGTGGCCACCGTGGTCTCCAACCCGGCGGCAGACCGGGCCGTGATCGACGCTGGCTCGAAGGCGCTCTCCGCGGATCTGCGGGTGAGCGGCCTTGATGGCTACGGGATCGTGGTGGGAAACGAGCGGCTCTGCGTGGCACGGCTCAGTGAGGAACACGCCGTCGTAACCGGACCCGGCCGTACCGGGCTGGCGATCGGCGATCGGATCGCCATTATCCCGGCGCACGCATGCACCACGGTCAACCTGCACCCGTCACTGCTTATCGTTCCGCGGGAAGGAACCCCGCGATGGCAGGCGGTCGATGCCCGCGGGTGGCGCTGAGCACCTGTATCTGAGTTATCGGGCCTAATGCCCCTGCGCGACCATCATCTGCGCGTTGTACTCGTCGCGTAACTGACCGCTCAGTTGGTCCATCCAGCTGTTAGCACCGGCCTGGTCGAATGCCGAGATAGCCTTCAGGTCGGACTGCATTTGCGCCAGCGACCGACCGTACCCAGCGGCATCGTGTGCCTGAAGCGCGTCGATCACGCTCCGGGTGTCGACACCGAGTGAGCTGAAAGCCTGGGTGAGCTGGCTCAGCTGCGGCGGCAGGTCTGCCTGCTGGCCTGAGGTCACCGTGGTGGCGAGCTCTTGCTGAAGGCGGGGGATCAGCGCGGCCGCACCGGTGACGTCATCCTTGTTAAGGGCGGTTGCCAGCGCATCGAGGTCCATAAGGCTGACGAGCAGCGCTTGCAGGAAGCTAACGGCCTGGTCACCTGCCGTCAGGCCGCGCTCGGCACTGAGCAGGCCGAGGATCGCGGCCCGGGTTCTCTTGACCTTCTGATCCAGCGCGGCTCGCTGGGGTAGGGTCAATGGCGACTGCGCGGCCGACTGTGCGGATTCCTGCGCGGCGCGCAGGGCCACGAGGTCGCCATTGACCAGCGCCTGAGCGCTCTTGACCCTTGGAGCGAAGCTGCTCAGGGCAAGCCCGGCGCCCCCCAGGTCCGGACTGCTGCCGTTCAGGTTGATGGCCCTGAGCGGATTCTCTTCCAGGGTGCTGATCACCTGATCCTGGTGCGCGAGGGTTGCCTCCAGGGCCTTATCGCAGGCAGTGATCGAGTTCCCGGCCACGGCCGTGCCGGCGAGCAGGTAGCCGGCGACGAGGGCGGCGCCCACTGCCAGGGCACCGCCCCCGAGCCACCGTTTGCTCCTCAGTTTTCGGATACGCTTCCGCGGGTCAGAACCCGGACCAGGCTGGCGAGCCCCCAGCCGATCAACGAATAGATCGCGATGGCGACAAGTGACTCCGGCTCGAAGACGTAGCGGCCGCTGGCAGCCGTGTTGAAGATTCCGTGGAAGGGCGCTACGAACACCTGCGTCAGGTCATAGATGAATGTGACAAAACTCGCCTGGGTTGACGCTCCAAGCAGCTCGAACGCAAAGCGAATGACCAGAAGCGCATCCACCACGCCGGTAAGCAGCCAGACGGCCTGCTCCGCGCGGACGCTGTACATAGGTCGGACGGTCGTGACCTCGGTCGTCGTGAAGTTTTCTCGTGCTCCAAGCATGGAGCTCAGTTTCGCCGAGAAGTCAGCCGCTCACAACCTGCAAATGCAGGTTGGAAAGACCGCAACTCGGGCGAGTGCTGCTCAGAAGCACTGCAGGTGAAGCCAGGACTCATTCCAGCGGCGGGCGGCGAAGTCCGCCTGGCGGATCCAGTAGTAGATGCGGCCGGCATCGCCCCACTGCATATCGGTCCGTTCGTCGCTGTCGACCTGCAGCAACATCCTCCAGACGCCCTTCTCTTTCAGGAGGCGGCGCTCGCGGTCGCGGTCCCATCCGTCTGAATCCGCGCCCATCCCGTTCGTGACCAACTGACTCTGGGCTTCCATGTCACCCTGGACCGGATCCGGATGTCCGAGCAACCGGTGCACCGGCTGGCCGTCGTCCTTCTGCGCAGCTTCGATGTCTCCGAGAAGGGCCCAGTAGGCTGTCTGCTCCTTGAGCCGGAGGTCGAGATCTTCTACTTCCTTCGACTCCGCCGCCGGAAGCTTCAGCTCCCCGAATAGCTCCGTAGCCAGTGGCCGAAATCGCGCCTCTTCCGGCAGGTCATCCGGCGGCTCAGCCGGGCGCACCAGCTTCTGATCGAAGTGATATACAGCCCACCCGCCGCGGTCCCCTGGACTAAAGCCCCACGGCCGTCGGGTAGCGTCGTAGAAGAAGCTCAGCAGTCCGGTGGCGGGGAGGGGCGATGATGGCCAGGCCTGCGACACCCGCGAGAGGTCGACCTGGGCAATAAAGCTGAGGGGCGATTCGCCACGCTGCGGCCAGGCCACGCCCTGAGGCAGATCCGGCACACCCCCCAATCTGGTCCGCGACGAGCGAGCCGGCCGGACCGCGCGCAAGCGCAGTGCCGGAGCCGCGAGCTCGACCAGCCGCGGCCAGACTCGGTGAAGCGCGGAATAGCGAAAGGGTTCGAGGAGCTCGGCTGCTCGGCTCCGCTCTGCACCCGAAGCCAGGAACGCGTTACGGGGCGCATCATCGATGGCTGGCCGCGCCGGCGGAAATCGGCTGCCAACTTTTCTGGCGTCCTGGACCAGGGTGATCAGACGTTCCGCCTGCTTCCCGGCGACCACGAAGTCCTTGCCCTCGACGTAGACAGGATCCAGGTAGCCCTCGGCCTCGAGCCGATCGGTGTCCTGGACCGACAGACCAATCGCCCGCCGGAGCTGGTCTACGCGGACCGCCATCTCGGGTTCGGGATGGTCGCCCAGGAGCTCGTCGAGAGATCGCCCCACCGCTGCGCATTTTATCGCGGCGAGAGACCTGTCCCCCTGGTCGGTAACCGCCCGGGTTGAGCTTGCCATTTCGACAGCCGGTCCGCTTACATGGTCGGATGGCCAAAAAGACGAAGCGCGCCGTGGGTGGAGCATTACTGGGTGCCGCCGCGACTGCACTCGCGGTTAAAGGCGCGCTGACAGCCCCGATCGCGACCGAGGCGCCCACCCAGATCGACCACCTCAAGCAGAGCCTGGACGAGACAGGGCAGAGCGCGCTTTCGCAAACCGGGTCGACGCTGAATAGGGCGGAAGCTGTCCTGGCCGGCGCAAAGATCACCGACACGAGCTCATCCACAGGCCAAGCATCGAGGGCGGACGCTCAGCCCCATCCGCCCGCAGGTGGCGATTCGCGGGCGCACCCGGATCGTCCGTACGACCAAGCGCTTAATTCAGCGATCCT
>VBDY01000046.1 GCA_005882775.1 Chloroflexota bacterium
ACGCCGCCGGGTCCTGAAGGTAGGCGACCGCGTGGCCGTTGGCGCAGGTCCAGACCGGGATCCGGTGCCCAAGCCAGAGCTGACGCGAGATGCACCAGTCCCGGATGTTGCGCATCCAGCGCAGATATTGCTCGGTCCATCGTTCCGGATGGAAGCGAACCTCACCCTTCTCGGCGATGTCGATGGCCGGGCCGGCAAGCGGTTTCATCCTGACCCACCACTGGGGCGATACCAGCGGTTCGATCACAGCGCCGCAGCGGTAACAGTGCCCGACCGAGTGGCGGTAGGGCTCTACTTTTTGCAGCGCCCCCTCGGCCTTCAGCATCTCGACGATGCGCACACGCGCCTCTGGCACGGGCCTGCCGTCAAGCTCGGGGACCCCGGGCACATTCATCCGGCCGTCCAGGTGCAGGATGCTGAGCACTTCGAGGTGCTGCCGCTCGCCGATCTCGTAATCCGTCACGTCGTGGCCGGGCGTCACCTTGACCGCGCCCGTGCCGAAATCCCGCTCGACGGCCTCGTCGGCCACGATCGGCACCCGGCGATGCACGATCGGAAGCGTGACGTGCTTCCCCACCAGGCCTCGGTATCTGGGGTCGTCCGGGTGCACGGCCACCCCGGTGTCGCCCACCATCGTCTCCGGGCGTGCCGTGGCCACGCTGATCACACCCCCGCCCTCGACCGGGTAGTCAAGGTAATAGAGATGGTCGTCTGTTTCCTCGTAGACGACCTCGAGGTCCGAGATGGCGCTCTGATCGCGTGGGCACCAGTTGACGATGCGCGGGCCGCGATATATCAATCCCTGCTTCCATAGCTCTACGAACACGGTCCGGATCGCGGCGACGTACTCGGCATCCATGGTGAACCGGATTCGGGACCAGTCTGCTGAGAATCCCAGCCGGCGCATCTGATGGAGGATGGTGTTGCCCGTCTGCGCGTACCACTGCTGCACGCGTTCTTCGAAGGCCTCCCGGCCAATCGCCTCTTTCGAGGTGCCTTCTTTAGCCAACTGCTTCTCGATCACGTTCTGGGTGGCGATCGCGGCATGGTCGGTGCCGGGCACCCAGAGACTGGCGTCTCCCAGCATTCGATGCCACCGGATCAGCACGTCCTCGAGCGTGTACATGGCGTGGCCCATGTGCAGGTCGCCGGTGATGTTGGGCGGCGGCATCGAGATGGTGAAGGCCTTACCGGTGCGCGGCTTCTCTGCTGGCTTGAAATACCCGCGCGACTCCCAGGTCTGATACCAGCGCTGCTCGACCGCATTGGGGTCGTACCGCGTCTCCATACCAGCCCCGCTCATTTGGGCATCAAGTCTAAGGCACGCCCTGAACGCCGCCGGAACGCTTAGCTGACTGGCGGGCTGTCCTGTTGGGGTCGGTCGACCGCGTTCGCTACCGCGGGCTCCTCGGTCAGGGCCGGCTCGACTTCCTCGACCTCGGCAGCGGCATCCGATCGGGGTAACAATGCCTGCGCGATCACCTCGTCCATCGACTTCACGAACTTGAAGGTGAGCCGCTTGCGAACCTCGGGCGGGATATCCACGATGTCCGATTCGTTGTCCTCGGGCAGGACGATGGTCCGAATGCCTATCCGGTGGGCGGCCAGGACTTTCTCCTTCAGTCCCCCGACGGGCAACACCCGTCCGCGCAGGGTGATCTCCCCGGTGAGCGCCACGTCCGACCGGATCGGGCGCCGGGAGAGAGCCGAGACGATGGCCAGCGCCATCGAGATGCCGGCGGACGGGCCGTCCTTGGGGATGGCGCCCTTGGGGATGTGGATGTGCAGGTCAAGCTTCTCCCGGAAATCGACCGGTATCCCCAGCGCCTCCGCGTTCGAGCGCGCGTACGACAGGGCGGCCCGGGCCGACTCCTGCATCACATCGCCCATCTGCCCGGTCAGGTTCAGGTTGCCCTTGCCCGGCATGGTGATCACCTCGATCGTCAGCAGGACGCCGCCCACCTCGGTCCAGGCCAGTCCATTGGCGACTCCGATCAGGTGCTCCTTGTTGCCCTCCTCGGGCTTGAATTTGGGGGGACCGAGCAGGTCGTCGAGTTTGCCGGGCGAGACCGTCACCCGGCGCGTCTTGCCCCGAACCACCTCGCGCGCCACCTTGCGGCAGACGCTGGCTATCGACCGCTCCAGGTTGCGGACCCCGGCCTCGCTCGTGTAGCGATTGATGATCTTGGCGATCGCGGGCCGGGAGAACTCGATGTGCTTGTCGGTCAGCCCGTGGTCGACCAGCTGCTTGGGGATCAGGAACTGGCGTCCGATCACCATCTTCTCCTCTGCGGTGTAGCCGGGAAGGTTGATCACCTCCATCCGGTCGACCAGTGCCCGGGGAACGGTGTAGAGGACATTCGCGGTGGTGATGAAGAGCACCTCGGAAAGGTCGAACGGGATCTCCAGGTAGTGGTCGGAGAAGTTCCGGTTCTGTTCGGGGTCGAGCACCTCGAGCAGGGCGGAGGCGGGGTCGCCGCGGAAATCGGAGGACATCTTGTCGACCTCGTCCAGCAGGAACACGGGGTTGCGGCTGCCGGCCTCGCGTAATGACTTGATGATCCGCCCGGGCATCGAGCCGACGTAGGTTCGGCGGTGGCCGCGGATCTCGGCCTCGTCCGAGACGCCGCCCAGCGAGACCCGCACGAACTTGCGCCCTAGCGCGCGAGCGATGGACTTTCCCAGGCTGGTCTTGCCCACACCCGGCGGTCCGACAAAGCAGAGGATTGGCCCCTTGGGGGACTTGGTCAGCTGGCGCACCGCCAGGAACTCGAGAATCCGCTCCTTGATTTTCTGCAGGCCGTGATGGTCCTCGTCGAGCACCTTCTCCGCCACCCGCAGGTCCGTCACATCGTCTGTCCGTTCGTGCCAGGGCAGCGCCACCACCAGGTCGAGGTAGTTGTGCAGCACCGAGATCTCGGGTGAGCCGGGCGGCATCCGCTCCAGCCGGTCAACGTCCTTGAGCAACCGGTCCTGGACAGCCTCGGTGAGTTCGAGCGCCTTGACCTTCTCCCGGAGCTCATCCAGCTCGGTGAGGTGCGCCTCCTCACCTCCCAGCTCCTCCTGGATCACGCGGATCTGCTCCTTGAGGTAGAACTCCTTCTGGCGCCGGTCGATCTGCTGGCGCACCCGCTGCCTGATGCTGCGGTCCATGTCCAGGATCTCGACCTCACGCTGCAGGACAGCGGAGAGTTTTTCCAGCCGGGCGTTCATCTGGAACGTCTCCAACACGTCCTGCTTATCCGTGACACCGATGTTCAGGTTCGAGGCAACGATGTCGGCCAGCCGGCCCGGATCATCGATGCCGCGGACGGTGAGGTTCACCTCCGGAGGCACCTTTTTATCGAGCTCCACGTACCGGTCGAAGAGGTCCACCACGCCGCGCATCAGCGCCTCCACCTCTGCGGAAGACTGGAAGTCCTCCTCCAGGCGCGCCACCTCCACCCGCAGGTGTGGTTCGGTCTGGAGAAACCGCTCGATCACGGCCCGGGATGAACCCTCGATCAGGACCTTGACCGTGTTGTCGGGAAGCCTGAGCAACTGGACCACGTCGCCGAGCACCCCCACCCGGTAGATGTCCTCCTCGCCCGGATCCTCGCAGTCAGCTCGTCGCTGGGTACAGAGGAAGATCTTCTTCCCGTTCCCCATGGCCGCCTCGAGGGCATCCATGGAACGCTCGCGCCCGACATAGAGCGGAACGATCATGTGGGGGAAGAGGACGACGTTCTTGAGGGGGAGGAGGGGAAGCTGAAGACTGGCGACGTTGGTCACGGACGCCGTGGGGTCAGGCAGTTTGTTCGGGCGCGATCTCCTCGAGCTCTTCTTCCGCGAACATCTCGGGCTCGGTGCTGAAAAGGACGGACTTCTCGGTAATGACGCATCGCTTGACCTCCGGGCGTGACGGAACTTCGAACATGGAGTTCAGGAGGATGTCTTCGATGATGCTCTTCAGGCCTCGGGCCCCGGTGCCCCGCTGCAGCGCCTTTCGCGCGATGGCCGTCAGCGCCGCCGGCTCGAACACCAGCTGCACATCGTCCAGGGCGAAGAACTTCTGGTACTGCTTCACGAACGCGTTCTTGGGCTCCGTCAGGATACGGATGATATCGGCCTCGTCCAGGTAGTCCAGCGTGACCGAGATCGGCAGCCGGCCCACGAATTCCGGGATCAGGCCGTACTTGAGCAGGTCCATGGGTTGCAGCTGCTTGAGGATCTTGGTGCTCTCCTTGTCGCGGTTGCCGTGGACCTCAGAGCCAAAACCGATTTGCTTGTGGCCGATCCGGTGTTCGATCAGGCGCTCCAGCCCGTCGAACGCGCCGCCGCAGATGAAGAGGATGTTCGTGGTGTTGATCTGGATGAAGTCCTGGTGCGGATGCTTGCGTCCGCCCTGGGGCGGGACGTTGGCGATGGTACCCTCCAGGATCTTCAGGAGCGCCTGCTGGACGCCCTCCCCGGACACGTCGCGGGTGATCGAGGGGTTGTCCGACTTGCGAGCGATCTTGTCGATCTCGTCGATATAGATGATGCCGCGCTCGGCCCGGGCGATGTCGAAATCGGCGGCCTGGATCAGGCGAAGCAGGATGTTCTCCACGTCCTCACCGACGTAGCCGGCCTCGGTCAACGAGGTGGCATCGGCAATCGAGAAGGGGACGTCGATGATCTTGGCCAGCGTTTGCGCCAGGAGGGTCTTGCCGCACCCGGTCGGGCCGACGAGCAGGACGTTCGACTTCTGAAGCTCGACGTCACCCGCCATCTTGCTGTGGGCGATCCGCTTGTAGTGGTTGTAGACCGCCACCGAGAGGACCCTCTTGGCGTGGTCCTGGCCCACCACGTACTGGTCGAGGGCGGAGCAGATGGTCTTGGGGTTGGGGATCAGACCGCCCTTGGTTCGCTTCTGCGAGGTGGTCTTGGTGTCCTCTTCCAGGACCTCCTGGCAGAGGTCGATGCACTGGTCGCAGATGTAGACGCCCGGGCCGGCCACCAGCTTGCGGACCTGCGATTGGTCCTTGCCGCAGAAGGAGCAGCGCGTGTGGCGCCGGCGATCCTCGCGCTCGTTCATCGCGAGGTCTTTGGTCCTTCCCGCTCAGGCTCGGGTCTCGGCTCCACCTTCGGGCTGCCCGCCGTCGCCAGTTCCAGGCGGCCGTCCTTGGCGGCGGCCTTGCCGTCCTGGCTGGTGCTGACGATGATGTCGTCGATGATGCCGTACTCCTTGGCCTCCTGCGCGCTCATGAAGAAGTCGCGCTCGGTATCGCGCTCGATCTTCTCGAGGCCCTGTCCGGTGTGCGTGGACAGGATCTCGTTGAGGGTCTTGCGGATACGCAGGATCTCCATGGCGTGGATCTGGATGTCGGTCGCCTGCCCCTGGAACCCGCCCGAGGGCTGATGAATCAGGATCCGCGTGTTCGGCAGGGCAAAGCGCATGCCCTTGGTGCCACCGGCGAGCAGGACGGTCGCCATGCTGGCGGCCAGGCCCATGCAAACCGTGGAAACGCGCGGGCTGACGTAGCGCATGGTGTCGTAGATCGCGAGCCCGGCCGTGACCACGCCGCCCGGACTGTTGATATAGATGTTGATGTCCTTGTCCGGGTCCTCAGAGGCGAGAAAGAGCAGCTGCGCCATGACCACGTTGGCCACCTGGTCGTCGATCGGGGTACCGATAAAGATGATGCGGTCTTTGAGCAGCCGGGAGTAAATGTCGAAGGCGCGCTCGCCGCGGTTGGTGGTCTCGATGACCATGGGGATGAGCGCTTCCGGCTGCCGGCTTAACCGTTCGGGGTTCATGGGTGGCTCTCCTGCTCCGCCATTATAGGGTTCATTCCTTACAATCCAGTCCTCCGCGTACTCACTTTTATGAAGACGCAGCCCGCTTAGCGTTCCTTCCTGGATTTCGACCGGCGGCCGCCCGTCGTCGCAGGCTCCTGGGGCTCAGACTCGTCCGAGCGCGCCCCCATTGTATCGGAAGCTTCGGACGACGCCGCCGCTGTGAGATGGTCGATGGTCTTGCGCATCAGCAGCTGGTGGCGGAAGTAGTTGCGGACCGGGTCGGCGGTCTGCAGGTCCTCGGCCTTTCTGGCCAGCTGCTGGTCTTCTTCGAGCGCCTGACGGACCGCATCGTCGACTTCAGCGTCGCTGATATTCAGCCCCTCGCGCTCGGCGACCGCCTCCAGGGCCAGCTCGAGCCGGACCTTTTGCAGCGCCTGTGGCCGCCGCTCTGACCGCACCACGTCGACATTGCTGTTGGTGTACTGCAGGTACCTGTCGAAGCGGATACCCTGCTCCTGGAGGCGGAGCTCCAGCTCGCGCACGTTGCGGTTGACCTCGCGGTCGATGAGCGCCTCGGGAATTTCGACGTCGACGCGATCACCCAGTGCCTTCAGCACATCGTTCTCGAAGCGCTGCTGGTCCGCCCGGGCGGCGGCCTCCTGCAGGTCGTCGCGCACCTCCTGGCGGAGCTCGGCCAGGTCCTGACCCCGGCCAATTAGCTTGGCCAGCTCGTCATCGAGGGGTGGCATGGTGCGTTCTTTGATCGATTTGACGGTGACCCGGAAGACGACGTTGGACCCGGCCAGGTCTGCCTTCGGGTAGTCCTGGGGCAGGGTTATCCGGATGTCGCGTGTGTCTCCCTTTACCTGGCCGTAGAGGCCTTCGGCCAGGCCGGTGAGCAACCGCTCCGGATCGACCTCCATCTGGGCATCCGTCTGACTCTCGCCCACCAGGGTGGCGCCGCCCTTGAGCATGTGGAGGTCGGCTGTCAGGAAGTCACCCTTCTGCACCGGTCGCTCCACCTCGTGAAGCTCGGCAAACCGCAGCCGCAAACGCTCGATCGCCTCATTCACCTCGGTATCGGTGACCTCTGTCTGAGGCTTGGGCACCCGAATATCCTTGTAGTCCTTGAGGGTTACCTCGGGCTTGATGCTGACGGTCGCCTTGAAACGGAAGGGGGCATCGCGGTCGAACTGCTCGACCTCGACTTTGGGCACGTCGATCGGGTCCAGGCCCGCCTCATCGAGGGCGGCGTTGTATGCCGTCGGAAGCAGCTGGTCTAGGGCTTCCTGCCTGAGCGCGGACCAGCCGATCTGCCGCTCGATCATGGGCCGGGGCGCCTTGCCCGGGCGGAAGCCGGCGATCCGCACCCGCGGGGCCAGCCGGGAGTAGGCCTGCTCGATCGATTTCGACACCTGGTCGACAGGCACCTCCACCGACAGCACGACCTGCGACCCGGGCTTACGCTCGGTTTCGACCTTGACTGCCATCAGATCTCCTCAACGCTATCATCCCGGGCCCACCGGGAAATGGGCCGTTCGGACATTGCTCGACGCGTGAAGGCCTGCTGCATAACATGTGGACGTGATCCAGCAGGTCGTCTGCCCGGTAATCATCGGCCGGGAGCGAGAAGTCACCCTGCTCGAGGACGCCTTGCTGGCCGCCAACCGCGGCGAGGGGCAGATCGTTGTGCTGGCCGGCGAAGCCGGCCTGGGCAAGACCCGGCTCGCCGGAGAGCTCGGGCGGCGCGCTGACAAGCTCGGCATGGCGGTCCTGACCGGCGCCTGCTCGGAAGCGGAGCTGTCGCTTCCTTATCTCCCCTTCCTCGAAGCCATCGGCAACCACCTCGCCACCACTGACCTCGAGCACGTCCGCGAAGCGCTGGGACCGGTTCGCCGCGAGCTCGCCCATCTTTTCCCCCAGCTCGAACCCGATCAGTCCTTAACCGACAGCGGCGATTCCACGCAGGCGAAGCTTCGCCTCTTCGAGGGCGTCCTGGCCCTCCTGCGCGTGGCCGCGGATGCGCACGGGTTGCTTCTCGTGGTCGAGGATCTCCACTGGGCCGACGCCTCCACCCGCGAGCTGCTGGACTACATGAGCCGCCGCCTGCGCGGCACCCGGATCATGCTTTTAGGCACCTACCGAAGCGACGAGCTCCACCGTAAGCATCCGCTCCTCCCCACTGTCCAGGGGTGGCGGCGAGCCGGCACGGCTTACGTGATTGACCTGGAGCCGCTCTCTCCGATCGGTGTGGCCGATATGGTGCTCGCCATCTTCGACCAGCCGATCCGCACCGAGTTTCGCGATTTCCTCCACGCCCGCAGCGAGGGAAACCCGTTCGTGCTGGAGGAGCTGCTCAAGGCAGCGCTCGATCGCGGCGACATCTTCCGCACCCCTGAGCGATGGGAGCGAAAGGAGCTGTCGGAGATGAAGCTTCCGCGCACCGTCCAGGACACGATCCTGCTGCGAGTCGAGCGGTTGAGTGACGCCCAGGCCGACATCCTGCGGACGGCGGCCGTGCTCGGCCCGTCCTTCTCATATCAGACCCTGGCGGCGGTCTCCGGGCAAAGCGACGACGTCGTTCAGGCGGCACTCCACGCTTGCGTACAGCAGCAGCTGATGGAGGAAGAGCCGAATACCTCCGAGCGCTACCGCTTCAGGCACGCGCTCACGCGAGAGGCGATCTATGAGGATATGATCGCCCCCCGTCGCAGGCGCTTGCACGCCGCGGCGGCGGACGCTCTCCGCGCGCTGCCGGGGACTCAGGCCGTGGACCTTGCCTACCACCTGCTTGCGTCGGGCCAGGTGGAGGAAGCGGTCCCGGTCTGCATCAAGGCCGCGGAAGACGCGGAGCGACAGCGCGGATTCCGGGAGGCCGCCGAGCTCTACGCCAGGGTGCTGTCGCGTGTGAGCAAGGACAGGTTGCTCACCGGCCAGCTCCTCTGCCGCATCGGCTTTGCCTACCTCCAGGACGGTGATGCCGCCAAGGCTCCTGGTTACCTCCAGGAGGGAATTGCGTTGCTGGAGGCGCTGGATCAGCGCCGGGAGGCGGCCAGGTACCGCCTCGCGCTCGGGCGGTGTCAGTGGTGGCTGGCACGCCCCGACCTGGCGCAGATGGAGTATGAGCGTGCGCGCCAGATGCTCGAGGTCGACGGGCCGAGTGCAGACCTGGCCGTCGCGTACGTCCGGCTCGCCGGGCTCCGCGCGTTCGACGTGGACGGACCGGCTTCGCTCGAGCTGGCTAAGCGCGCCGTTTCCATTGCCGAAGCAGCTGGAGCAGACATGCCCCGGATCTGGGCCTACAACTTCGTGGGTCTCGCAATCTCCAGGGCTGGGCGGTTTGAGGAGGGGATCGAGTGGCTCGACAGAAGCTACCGGGAGGCGCAAGAACGCGACCTGTGGTGGGTGGCTGCCAACGCCCTTGGAAACGCCACGCATGAGCGGATGGCTAATTTTCAGCCGAGGGCTGCGCTTCAAACCCTACGGCAGCTGGGCGGGTACGGAGGCGAGTACGGACTCTTCGACACCCTGATGGCCGGCTACGGTCTCCAGCTTCTTGGCGAGCCGGCCCAGGCACGCGACGAGTTGCAGCGTGGACTCGTACTGGCGACGGATGCCGGATCGTCCCATATCGCCAACCGTCTCCGCAGGGCTATCGCCACTGCCCATGCCTCGCTTCTCGATTTCGAAACCGCGCAGCAGCTGCTCAGCGGCCCGCCTTCAAAACTCGAACGCCAGGACGAAATCCTTTGGGACTACGCGATGACGCGTACCAATTTCGACGCGGGCAATCTGCAGCAAGCGACCGTCGCGGCAGAGGCGGCCCTCGCCCGGTTCCGTTGGGATCGACTCCAGATTCCCGAGGAAGTGTGGACGGTCGACCAGGCGGTTGAGGTCTTGCTGGCAGCCGGCAAGGCACGCGAAGCGCAGGCGGCCGCCGACCACCTGCGCGCAACCGGCCTCGACCTCAACAACCCGCACCTCATGCGAATCGAGGGAAGGCTCGCTCTGGCCGCCGGTGACATTGACACGGCGAGCAACCGGCTCAAGGCGGCCGCGGATTTCTTCGCGCAGGTCGAGTACCTGGAAGATGGCTGGCGGACCCGTCGGGCGCTCGCCGACGCATACGTGCGTCGTGGCGATCAGGCCGGCGCCGAAATCGAGTTGCGCTTGGTCTTGATGGAGGCGCACGCGCACGGGCATGCCTTTGAGGCAGACGCGGCCCGCAAGGCCCTCCTCGCGCTCGGCGTCGACGTCACCATGGCCGAGCCGCAATCGGGCGGCGGGGCGAGCGTCGGGCCCACCAGCGAGCGATTGATCACCGTCATGTTCGCCGACATCCGCGGCTACACAGCCATGACGACCGGGCAATCTCCCGCCGATACCGCGGACACGGTCGCGTCCTTCCACCGCTGGGTCCGGCAGGAGATCGAACGCCACCACGGGCTGGTTGACAAATTCGCCGGGGACGCGGTCATGGCGTCTTTCAACCTGACCGGGGCCAGGCTCGATCATTGCCTCCAGGCCCTCCAGGCCGGCCTCGCGGTGCGAGACAAAGCCATGGCCGGCGGGCTTCCGGTGGGCCTGGGCATCGCGGTCGGCGCCGCGGTCGTGGGTCAGCTGACGGAGGGCGCCAACCTGAGCGCCATCGGCGATGTCACCAACCTCGCCTCCCGACTGCAGGGAGCGGCCGCTGCGGGAGATATCGTTTTGAGTGAGGAGGCTCACCGCCGGGTGCGCCAGTGGCTCGGGGAGCGGGAGTTGGTTGCGCAGCGAGAGATGATCGAGCTCAAAGGGTTTGAGAGTCCGGTGACCGTCTACCGGTTGCCCGCTCCCACACGCGCGCGTAGCAAGGCTGGCTCCTAGGCGACCGTGACTGGCGGGGCGCTGCGGGCGAGAGGACTCGAACCTCCACGGGTTGCCCCACATGCTCCTAAGGCATGCGCCTATACCAGTTCGGCTACGCCCGCACGCGAGACAAAATATACCCCGTGCCCGTAACCATCTCCTCGGCCGTCCGTCAGGCTCTTGAAAGCGGGTCTGCGGTCGTTGCCCTGGAATCGGCCGTCATCACGCACGGCCTTCCCCGCAACGCCGCCCTCGATGCCGTCGGCCGACAGCGAGCCGCGTGCGAAGCAGCCGGCACCATGCCAGCGGTGGTCGGCGTGTTCAAAGGTGAGCTTCGGGTCGGCCTGACCATCGACGAGTGCGTCGAGCTGGCCGAGCATAGCAATGCAGCCAAGGTCTCACCCTGGAACCTGGCGTCGACGATCGTTAGCGGCGGCTACGGGGGGACCACGGTCGCGGCCACCATGATCGCGGCCGAGCTCGCCGGGATTCACGTCATGAGCACTGGCGGCATCGGCGGTGTTCACCCGGGCGACGGCCAGGACGTCTCGGCCGACCTCACCGAGCTCGCGCGCCGGCGGGTTTGCGTCGTCTGTTCCGGTCCCAAGTCGATCCTCGATGCGGCCGCGACCCTGGAACGCCTGGAAACAGCTGGCGTCCCGGTCCTGGGCTGGCGCTCGGACCGGCTCGCCGGCTTCCTCGCGCACACGGTGGACCTGCCCGTGTCCGGATGCATCGATACGTCGGAGCAACTGGTCGAGGTCGTCCGCAGGCACTGGGAGCTCACCGGAACCGCGGTCGTGGTGAGCAATCCTCTTCCCGAGTCGCTCGCCATCCCCGCCGCCGAACTGACCGCCGCGGATCAAGGGGAGGAACGCGGCGCGGCCCGGACCCCGGCGGCGCTGCACCGCCTTCAGTCGCGCCTCGGCGATCGCGTGATCGCGGCCAACATTGCCTTGCTGGAGCGCAACGCCGGGCTGGCCGCTGAGATCGCGCGCGCATTCATCACGCGATGACCGACACCGCCGAGCAGCGAGCGATGGCCGATACCGCCGAGCAGCTGCGCCGGCTGAAGAACACCATCATGGGCGCCAGCCACCGTCTGACGCTGTTGTCCAAATCGCCTGAGCTTGCCCGGGAATCGGATGCTCTGCTGCGGATCGCGGCAGAGCTGCAGTCGAACGTCGAGCAGCTGGAGCGGCTACTGGCCTCCGTCCGGCGCGGACGGTAGGAATCGGGGCGCTTTTAGCAGGTCGTACACCCGGCCGGCCGCCAGCACGGCCAGCATCAGGAAGGCGGCGGCCAGTCCGAACAGGCCGATCACGAGCGGGGCGTTCGAGCTCAGGCCACCGGTGAGGTAGAGGGCAGCCGCCACCGCCCAGAAGCCGGCCAGGTCCAGCGCC
>VBDY01000053.1 GCA_005882775.1 Chloroflexota bacterium
GTCGTCCGAGCCACAGTTCCGCATTCCGGCCGCGTTCACCGCGGCCGACGACGCCAGGGCCACGATCCCCCTTAGCCAGCCCGAGGTTCACTGGGTTTTCGCCGACGGACCGAACCTCCCGCCGCTGGTGAGCCCCTGTGGCGGCTACCTGCCCAGCGACGGCGCGCGGGTGGGCGCCCACCAGCTCGCTCTCGTCTCGCCGACCACGTGGAAGCTGAGGCGAGTGGTTCTATACCGGGACGTGGAGGCGGCCCGTCAGGCCATGAGCGAACGCCGCAGCGCCCTGCAGCAATGCGCCCATCACGATGACGGAAACGGGATCACTACCGAATGGATCTGGCAGCCCCTGCAGATCGGCGACGAAGCGATGGCCGTCGGCAGCCAGCGGTATCGAGGTTCCAACAGCTTGCCCGGTCACCAGCGCGGTGTCGTGATGCGTCAGGGCAGAACCCTGGTGACGTATTTCGACTCCGGGCAAAGCCGCATTCCACCTACCTTTGCAGAAGTCGGGGCTTACGCAACGGTGGCCGGGCCGATGGCCATCAACTCGCCTCGGCGCCCTGGAACCAGTAGTCTCTGGAGGAATCATCATGGCACCGCAGCGTCTGACGCCCAGGGGTCTCTTCAAGCCGGCCAACTACACGCAGGTCGTGGTGGCGACGGGCCGCCGCATGATCTTCGTCTCAGGCCAGGTGGCAATCGACGCCGACAATAAGCTCGTAGCACCTGGCGATCTGGCGGGCCAGGCGAGGCAAGTCTACGCCAAACCTCCGCACCGCTCTCGCCGGGGCAAGCGCGACTCCCGCCGACGTGACCAAGCTGACCACCTATGTGGTCGGCTACCGGCCCGAGTCCCGACCGATCCTCGGTGAAGCTCGTGCCAGCGTGTTCGGTACCGCGGAGCCTCCGGCGTCGACGCTCGTGGGCGTCCAGGCGCTGTCAGATCCGGGCTACCTTGTGGAGATCGAGGCCATAGCTGTCATCGACTGAGTCTGGCCTGGGGGCGACGCTCGTTCACGGGCCTGGGCGAGGTTCTCCATCTGATGGGTCGCAGCGAGGAGGCCCGTGAGGCGCTCGACCGGGCACTCCAGGTCTGCGAACGCAAGGGATTCATCGTCGGTGTACAAGAGGCTCGCCGGCTTCAGGACACACCAGCAACGAAGCAGATCTGACCGCGGCACCCGGGCTCTGTGCCAGCCGGGTCGGGCCGAGGTCCAGCGGGCAACCGTCTATAACGTGACCAACTTCTTCGGCTGGGTGAGCACGGCCGCGAGTTGGCGGGCGCGCTTCACGCTAAGTGAACAGCACGAAGGATGCGGAAGTGTGACACACTCAGGCTGTGACACGGTCAGCCTGGGTGCATCGCTTCACGGACTCTGAGCTGCGGAGCCGTCTGATGGGTGCCGAGCTCCAGCTGCTTCGACTAATCGAGCGCGACTTGCCCAACAAGGGCATTGCGAGTTACCTCGGCATCAGCGAAGGCGAAGTCAGCGGCCGAATGGTGCGCTTGCACCAGACGCTGGGACTAACCCGTCCGGACGACAATCCCAGGCTCGCTACCGCGCCGGGCAGCAAAACCCCGAACTAACTGTGGTTCCCCGGGCGGTCGCCGAGCTCGGAGTGGGGTCGGCTGTGATTGTAGAAGCGAACCCAGCGAGGTAGGACTCGAAGCCGCTCGGGGTTGTTTCGGAACAGTCGGACATAAGCCCAGTCCCGGAGCAGCGTCTGAATCTCGTCTCGGGCCAGGTGTCAATCGACTCTGACAGCAAGCTTGTGGCACCCGGCGATCTCGCGGGCCAGGCGAGGCAGGTCTACGCAAACCTCCGCACCGCTCTCGCCGGGGCAGGCGCGGGCCCGGCTGACGTGACCAAGCTGACCACCTAGTAGTCGGCTACCGGCCCGAGTTCCGACCGGTCCTCGGGAAGCTCGCGCCAGCGTGTTCGGTACCGCGGAGCCTCCAGCATCAACCCTCGTGGGCGTTCAGGCGCTGGCCGATGCAGGCTACCTCATCGAGATCGAGGCCATACCGGTCAGTCTTAAGAGACCCGTATTAGCTCGTGGCCGGCGGCTTGCTCCAGCTCATCCGTTGGGTGGTTTGTTTGCGAGCGCCATAATGAGGCTGAGAACACTAGGTGAGAAATGGGGGAAGCATTTCTCCGATCCGGCACAATTTCGAATGCGCGGCCGCCCGAGCGCGGCTGCATAGCGACCGTCTTGCTGGCCGCCGACGGAGACCTGATCGCCTCCGAGCCGGGCGGCGTTGCCTTTCCCGCCCGCGCGCTGACGGCGGCCCAGCGCGCGCTGCGACAGTCGACCGACACGGCGCAATTGACGGTCCATCTCGACAACCACGCGGTTGAGATTTGCCGCCTGGCGGATGGGCTCTACCTGGCCAACCTGTTCGCCCGAGAGCGATCTGAGCCAGCTTACTCACCGGCGGTTGCGCCCCTGGCGGTCGTCCGGCGATCGGTGAGGCCCTCCCTGGCGAAATCGAAAGAGGTCGCGGCCCTCACCGAGCCTTGGGAACCAGGCGTCGTCAAAGTGAACGTGCTGGTCACG
>VBDY01000047.1 GCA_005882775.1 Chloroflexota bacterium
GGCAGCTGGACGCATCCGGAGTCCTTTGCCACCTACGACGAGGCCCGCCAGAAGCGCCTGCGGAACCTCGAAGAGGATCACCGCCGCTATCGAGAGCAGCGAGAGGCGCTGGTCGCGGCCATGAAGGAGTTCAAGCGGCGGGCTGCCATCTCCCCCAAATTCGCCTCCCGCGCCCAGGCGAGCGAGACCCGGCTGCGCCACTTCGACGAGCGGACGCCGCCGCCCGACCTCCCGGCCGACCAGAGGGTCACCATGCGTCTCGAAGGAGGCCGGACGGGCACCATCGCGCTCCGCCTGAAGGGCCTCGGGTTCCCGGGACTCGTCCAATCGTTCAGCGCGGAGGTCCTGTTTGGCCAGCGCCTGGCCATCCTTGGTCGGAATGGAACCGGCAAGAGCCATTTTCTGCGGCTCCTGGCCGGTGAGGCCGTCGAGCACACGGGGGACTGCGTGCTGGGCGCCCGGGTACAGGTTGGCTACTTCTCGCAGGTCCACGACACGCCCGCCCTTTCTGGCCGCAGGCCGCTCGACATCCTGCAGCGACGGGGACTCGACCGGACCAAAGCGATGGGGACGCTACGGCGTTACGAGCTCGATCAGGCCTTTGAGGTGCCCTTCGAAAAACTGTCCGGCGGCCAGCAGGCAAGGTTGCAGATCCTGCTCCTCGAGGTCGACGGATCCACCATGCTCGCCCTGGATGAGCCGACCGACAACCTGGACGTCGCCTCTGCCGACGCGCTCGAGTTCGCTCTCGCGAACTATCAGGGCACCATCATCGCGGCCACGCACGACCGCTGGTTTCTCAAGTCGTTCGATCGTTTTTTGATCTTCCAGGGCGATGGCAGGGTGACCGAACGTGACGAGCCTGGCTGGCTCTGACTTTTGCTGACCTTTTTGGCGCGAAACGCAGTTAAACTCTTGTCGGAGGGAAGCAGTTTTTAGTTGGGTTCCAGGGGGCTGTCATGATCCCATTCTTTCGCCCACACGCCGCCGGAGATGGGGAAATCCTCGAACAGCCGGTCGAGGTTCTCTTCATCGGCGATAACGACGTCCTGGCGGAGTCTTATCGCCTGAAGCTCGAGCTCGACGGCTATCGGGTGAGCATGCGCCCGTGTCGCGCCTGGGCGATCCACGATGCCAGAGAGCTGCGCCCGGACGTGATCTATCTAGACCTGGTGGTCCCCAGCCGGGAGAGCTTCGCCCTGCTTCGAGCGATCAGATCCGAGCCGGCAACAAGGAGCACGCCGATCGCGATTCTGTCTGCTGATGGTGGGCTGGCCTTAACCCGGGCCGGGCTCGAGCTCGGGCCACTCGACTATGTCATCCGAGCGACTGTGGCGATGCCGCGATTGGAAGGTCCGGGCGAATCCTGGATCCAATCGGCATAACCCTAACCCTCGTCACGCTCCAGGCGCCGGAGTAGATCGTAGGTCTGGTGTAACCAAAAAGCCCCATCGTCGTTGTAAGGGCATGAATCGCCCCTGGCTCGTCGCGGCGCTGCTGGTTTCCGGGTGTGCTTCAGCGTCGCCGGCGACGCAGGGGTCATCCCCAACCCCCACGCAGGCGACCGCGACTCCCGTGGCGCAACGGTTTGTCGATGTTCCGCCGGCCGTGACCAAGCTTGCTTCCGCGTACGGCGATCCGTGGGCCCAGGTTGTCGCTTTCCACGAGGTCGGCCTCCGGCCGGGCGAGAGCGTCTCTTATACGGTTCGGGGCACAGCCACTGTCAATTACGCGTGCAACAGCACCACTGCGTTTGCCCAGGTAAATCAGCAGGTCGTGACGGGCCCCGTCGGCGCCACCAAGAGCTTTGTTGCCGACGCAGGGGGAGAGATTGCGAACGTCATCGCGGCCGCCCCACCCCCGCCGCAAGATGCTTCGTGTCCGCGGGGGTATGCCATTGGCATCTGGCGGATCCGATACGACAACGTGACCCTGCTGGACGGCACGCACCAGGTTTCAGAGTCAGTTCCTGGAAGTGGGGGCCTGGCAAACTAGACGAATGCCCAACCTGGCACCCTGGTCACGCGAGCTCAAGGGGCGCTTCGAGGAGGTGACCTTCGACAGCCGGGTGTTGAAAGGCAACCGGCTGGGGGATCCACACCAGCGTCCGCTGATCATCTACACCCCGCCGGGTTACGAGCAGGATTCGCGGAGGCGGTATCCATGCCTGTACGTGATTCAGGGGTTGACCGGGCAGGTCGACATGTGGCGCAACCGCTCCGCCATGCGCAAAAGCTACCCGGAGCTCGTCGACGAGCTCTTTGCCACCCCGGGGGTGCCGCCCTGCGTTGTCGTCCTGGTCGACTGCTGGACATCGGTCGGTGGCAGCCAGTTCCTCGACTCACCCGGGACCGGAAAATATCACTCGTACCTGTGCAACGAGATCGTCCCCTGGATCGACCAGCACTACCGGACCATGGCCCAGGCGGAGCACCGGGGGATAGCGGGTAAATCCAGCGGCGGCTACGGCGCCATGGTGACGCCCATGCTCCGCCCAGACCTGTTTTCCGGACTTGCGACCCACGCAGGTGACGCGCTCTTCGAGGTCTGCTACCAGCCCGGATTTCCGAAATCCGCGCGCCTGCTTCGCGACAAGCACGGCGGCTCGTTCGACGCATTCTGGAAGGACTTCCGCAGCCGTCCGGCGTTCTCCAGGGAAGGGGACGACCACCTCCTCAACGACTGGTGCATGGCCGCCTGCTACTCCACCGACGATGACGGTACCGTGCGTTTGCCCTACGAACCATCAACCGGCCGCCTGGTCCCGCAGGTCTGGGAACGCTGGCTGCGCTGGGACCCGGTCCGAATGGTGCCGCAGCATGCGGAGTCGCTGCGAAAGATGAGGGCGATCTACATCGATGCCGGCACTAAAGACGAGTGGTTTCTCGACCTGGGCGCCGAGGCGTACCGGCGGGCCCTGGCGGACGTGGGCGTCACCGACGTGTTCTTCGAGCTATTCGACGCCACCCACATGGCGATCGAGTACCGCTATCCGCTCGGCCTCAAGTACCTCGCCGAACGCCTCGCTTAAATCTCCCTTCCCCTCTGGGTGAGGGTCCGGAGTGGGGGAAGCTGCCTACTTGACTTCGGCGGGAGTGGGCGCCTCGAGCAGCTCCTTCATCGTGTCGAGTTGCGCCTGGAACTGCTTCTTGGCGATACGGACCAGGATCGGCTCTCCGATCTTGAAGAAGCCACCCGGTTCGCCCTCCAGGATCGTTGTGAGCCTGGTTCCGTCCGGCGCTGCCCTCGTTGACGCTGTCTACCCTGCGACCTAGGAAGCGAGCCCGGGTCGTTACCTTGCTGCCAACCTTGAGCGGTACCTCCGATGCCTTGTTCTCTTCGACGATTGCATTCCATTCCGGGACCTTTGTGGGATCCGTCGCGTACCCGAAGACTTCCGCCACCGGCCGGCTGATCTCGGCGCTGACTTCGATACGTACCATGGTCGATCCTCCCTTTCGTCAAGCCCGACGCGCTGAAGCCGCCGGCTCAGTCATACCCCCTTTGGCGGGCGATTTCAAGTCACCGGGAATTCCCCCCGTCCTGGAAGGGTTATGGTGTAGAGGATGGCTCAGGCACTGGAAGAGCGGCAGATCAAAGGCCTGGATCGGCCCTGGGGCGATCGGCCTCGATTCGAAGACACCAACCGGCGGGTGCGGGTCGTTTTTGCCGACATCAACATCGCGGATAGCAAGAGGGTCAAGCTCCTGCTCGAGCCCATGAAGCTCGGGATCTACTATTTCCCGCTCGAGGATGTACGGTCGGACGCCCTGCGCAAGAGCGGCGATCGCCTCTGGGACGTCGTGGTCGGCGATCGTGCCGCCGAACGCGCGGTCTGGGAACGGGAGGACTTTCCCGGTTATGTCGCCTTCAAGTGGGACCTGATGGACCGTTGGTTCGAGGAGGACGACGAGGTCTTCGTCCATCCGCGCGACCCCTACCACCGGGTCGATGTCCTGAACAGCTCCCGCCACGTCAAGGTCGTCCTGGGCGGGGTGGTGGTGGCCGAGACGGACCGGCCGCGCCTGCTCCTGGAAACAAACCTGCCCACCCGCTACTACATCCCGAAGCTCGACGTTCGGATGGAGCTACTGACGCCCACCGACCTGCAGACACGCTGTCCTTACAAAGGCGAGGCCTCGTACTGGACCGTAAGCGTGAATGGCCAGGAGTTCAAGAACATAGTCTGGTCATATCCGTCTCCCATCCCGGAGATCCCCAAGATCGAGAACCTGCTCTGCTTCTACAACGAGAAGGTGGACGCGATCTACGTCGACGACGAGCTGCAGCCCAAACCGAAGTCGCCCTGGTCCTACGACGGATCGCGGCCCTGCTGCTCGTGCCGCCTGCGGCTTTCATCGCGCTGGCCGCTTGTGGCATAGCCCTGGGGTGGCTCGCCGTTCACGCCGTCCAGCCGATTGAGCTCGGCTTCATGCAGTGGCTTGCTTCCCACCGGTCTCTTGCGGGATTGACGTTTGTCATGCACCGCCTCTCCGACCTGGCCGGCCAAAACTGGGTGATCGCCATCGTGGTGGTCGCGTCCGCAACCTTTCTGGTTGCCGGACATCTGCGTGACGCTCTGGCGGTGGCGGCCTCGGCTGCGGGCATGTTGTTTCTCTACGGGGTCGTGGGTAGCTGGGTCTCCCGTCCCCGGCCGCCGGTTCAACACCTGGAAAACCCGGGCGGTGGAAGCTTTCCCTCCGGTCACGTGGCTAATTCGACGGCCGTCTACGCAGCCATCCTCCTGTCAGGATTCCTGGCGACACACTTGAAAGCCGTCCGGCCCGCGTTGTTTGCCCTCGCCGCGCTCTTGATCGCCGGGGTGGCGGTCTCCCGCATGTACCTCGGCCTGCATTACCCCACCGATGTCGTCGCCGGATTTCTCCTGGGCCTGGGCTGGGCTGCGGTCATCCGAAGGACGGCGGACGGGCTGGCGGCGGCTACCCACGACCTGGAGCATCGGTGACGAGTCCAATCGCACGAGCTGACCGAGCCCTCGGCCAGACCGTGGAGAAGGTGGTGACCTCGCATCATCGGCGCCGGCTGCGGCGGGCCGGCTGGGAGCGCGCGGCCGCGGCGCCGCCAGGCTGGTGGGCCGAGGGTGACCCAGCGCCCCGGCCCGGCAACGCGTTCGAGCTCCTGGTCGATGGGGCGGAGGCGCTCGAGGCCATCGCAGCCGGCATCCGGTCGGCCCGGTCCCAGATCCACCTGGCAGGCTGGCAGCTGAATCCCGGCTTCGCGGTCTCGAGGCGCGATACACCGGTGACCGTGCGCGAGCTCCTGGCCGAGGCCGCCTCCCGCATCGACGTCCGGGTGCTGCTCTGGGCCGGTGCACCGCTGCCTCTCTTCCGGCCGTCGCGTGCCGATGTGAAGAAGGGACGCGACGCGCTCTGCGAGGGAACCCCCATCCGGTGCGCCCTGGACGCTCGCGAGCGGCCGATGCACTGCCATCACGAGAAGACGATCGTGATCGACGACCGTCTCGCTTTCGTCGGAGGAATCGACCTCACCGATTTTGCCGGGGACCGCTACGACTCGAATGCCCATCCGTTTCGGGGATCGGTCGGATGGCACGACGCGGCCGCGCGCCTGGAGGGACCTGCTGTTCGTGACGTGGCCGAGCATTTCCGGATGCGGTGGCAGGCGGTCACCGGGGAGCTGCTGCCCGCTTCGCTGAGCCCGGCGGTCGCCGGGTCGGTCGAGGTCCAGGTGGTGCGAACCGTCCCCGACCACATGTACCCGCAGCGTCCCGCTGGCGATTTCCGGGTTCTCGAGATCTATCTTCGGGCCCTGCGCGCGGCCAGCCGCTTCATCTACCTGGAGAATCAGTTCCTCTGGTCACCTGAGGTCCTGGCCGTCCTCCGGGATAAGCTGCGCCGGCCACCCTCTTCGGATTTTCGCCTTCTCGTAGTGCTGCCGGCGAAGCCGAACAGCGGCGGCGACGACACGCGGGGCCAGCTCGGGACGCTGATGCAGGCCGACGACGGCGCCGGCCGGCTGCTCGCCTGCACCATCTACGCGCGCGGCCAGGATCGGGACTCCCCGGTGTATGTGCACGCAAAGGTGGGCATCGTCGACGACCGCTGGCTCACTGTCGGCTCGGCCAACCTCAACGAACACTCTCTCTTCAACGACACCGAGATGAACCTGGCCATCACCGACGGCCCGACCGTTACCCGGGTACGGCGAAGGCTCTGGAGCGAGCACCTGGAGCGTCCGGTTGGCGACCTCGAGAGCGATCCGGTGGAGGTCATTGACCGGCTCTGGAAGCCGATCGCGCATGAGCAGGCCGAGCGACGCCGGCGTGGCGATCGGCCGACCCATCGTCTGACCCTGCTTCCCGGCGTCTCCAAGAGCTGGGGACTGCTGCTCGGCCCCATTCAGGGTCTGCTCATCGACGCCTGATAGGCTTTCCAGCCGGTGTCGCACTTCCTCATCCAGCTGGTCTCAACCGGTGGCATCGTCGCCATCTTCGTGCTGATGGCGCTGGAGAGCGCCGGGATCCCGATTTCCAGCGAGATCGTGGTCCCCCTCGGCGGGGCGCTCGCGTCGCAGGGCCGGCTCTCCTTCTTGGGCGTGGTCGCGGCCTCCAGCCTGGGCAACCTGCTGGGCTCGCTGGCCGCCTACCTGATCACCCGGCGCTACGGTGAGGCCTTTGTCCTCGGCCCCGGGGCGCGGGTCGGCCTGAACGCCGGACACCTGCGCCTGGCGAATCGCTTCTTTGACCGCTGGGGGCTGCTCGCCGTCTTCGCCGGCCGGCTGCTGCCCGTCGTCCGCACCTACATCTCGTTTCCAGCCGGACTCTCCCGGATCACGGTCGTGCCCTTCAGCCTGGCCACCGTCCTGGGCGCGATTCCCTGGAACCTCGCGCTCGCCTACGCCGGCTTCAAGCTAGGCGAGCACTACCAGGATGTCGAACACCTGCTGGGCCCGCTGACCATCCCCTTCGCGGCCCTGGTGCTCATCCTGCTGGTAGCCGCCTATTACGTCGGCAAGCGGCTCGTCGAGGCCGAGGAGACCAGGGAAACCCGGCCGAGCTAAGACGCTTTGCGCTTCTTGGCTTCCTTCTGCACGTACATAGCGTGGTCGGCCCGCTGGATCAGGATGTCGACCGGGACCGGGTCCTTCGGGTCGTAGCGTCCGATCCCCAGGCTCAGAGAGAGCCGGTAAGGACGGCCGGCTGAGGCGACCGCCGACTCCGCGTTTGCGACCAGGCGGTTGATCGCCACCTCGCCACCCTGCTCGCTGCCTTCGGTCAGGAGGACGCAGAACTCGTCGCCCCCGAGCCGGGCGATCACGTCCGACTTGCGGAAGGTGGCGGTCAGGAGCCGGCCGGTTTCGATCAGCGCCCGATCACCCTCCTGGTGGCCGTAGCTATCGTTGATCCGCTTCATGCCGTCCAGGTCGATGAAGATGAGTGTGAGCGGGACCTGCTTGCGCGCCGCCAGCTCGCGGTGATGCTCGAACAGGACCAGGAAGCCGCGGCGGTTGTTGAGGCCGGTGAGCTCGTCGACGATCGAGAGCTGGCGCACCTGCTCCAGCGCCCGGTGCCGCTCGATCGCGTAGCGGATGGACCGGTCCAGCAGCTCGGTGTCAGCCCGGCCCTTGACCAGGAAGTCCTGGGCACCTTCGTTGACCGCGTTGAAGGCCAGCTCGTCGTCATCGAGGCCGGTGAAGACGACGATCGGGATCTCCCGTGCCTGGGCATAGACTTCCCGCAGCGTCTGGATGCCACTTGAGTCTGGCAACGTCAGGTCCAGGAGCATCACGTCGATCCCTCCCTGGCTCGCCCGCGCAAGCGCAGCGGCCAGGGTATCGACCCGCTCCAGCTCGAACCGGGTCCACCTCGCCGCGGCCAGTGCCAACTCGATCAGGCGCGCGTCGCCGACGTTATCCTCAACCAGCAGGACGCGGACCGCGGGTTTTTCCATGGTCCCGCTACTGCGGAGGCAATTTCACCAGCGTCAGCCAGAAATCCTCGATCGATTTGACGACCTGCAGGAACTGGTCGAGGTCGACCGGCTTGTTTATGTAGCAGTTGACGTGCAGGTCGTATGCCTTGATGATGTCCTGCTCCGCCTGGGAAGTGGTCAGGATCACCACCGGGATCCGCCGCAGTTCGGGATCTTCCTTCATCTCCGCCAGCACCTCCCGGCCGTTTTTCCGTGGGAGGTTGAGGTCCAGGAGCACCAGGCTCGGTCGGACCGCCTTCTTGTGGACGCCCTCCCGCCGCAAGAACGCGAGCGCCTCGACCCCGTCGGTCGCCACGTGGAGCTCGTTGCGGACCTTTGCCTCCTTGAGCGCCTCGCGAGTCAGTCGCACGTCTCCCGGGTTGTCTTCGACGAGCAGGATGTCGACCACGTCACTCATCATTCTCATGCTGCTAGCTGTTGACCTCCTTCTGCTTTGAACGTGAAATAGAACGCCGCCCCTTCGCCTGGTTTCGACTCCAGCCAGATGCGTCCCCCGTGCCGCTCGACGATCTTCTTGCAGATGGCGAGCCCGATCCCGGTCCCCGGGTATTCCTCACGACGGTGCAACCGCTGGAAGATCAGGAATATCCGGTCGGCATATTTCGGGTCGATGCCGATGCCGTTGTCTCGTACGCAGAAAACCCACTCGTCGCCCTGTCGCTCGGCGCTCACCCGGATCTCGGGTCGCCGGTCCTTGCAGAACTTGATGGCGTTGCCGATCAGGTTCTGGAAGAGCTGGGCCAGCTGGAGCCGGTTGGCCATCACCAGCGGCAAACGGTCGCGGACGATCACGGCCCTTTTGTCCTCGATTGCCTGGCGCAGGTTTGCCAGGGCCGTGTCCAGCGCCGCGCCCCCGTCGGTTGGCTCGCTCGGTTGCGGCTCGTTTCCGGCTCGCGAGTAGGTGAGGAGGTCGTTGATCAGTCCCTGCATTCGGGTCGCGCCGTCGACGGCAAAGCCGATGAACTCGTCGGCGTCGGCATCGAGATTTCCCTGGTAGCGCTTCTTGATCAGGCTGGTGTAGCTCGCTACCATCCGCAGCGGTTCCTGCAGGTCGTGGGAGGCCACGTAGGCAAATTGCTCGAGCTCGCCGTTCGAGCGCTTCAGCTCCAGCGTCTGCTGTTGCAGCCTCTTGACCATTCGCCCCAGTGCGCGGGAGAGGACCCCGATCTCGTCACGGCGATTGGTATCCGGCAGGTCGACCGTTTCATCGGACGCGATCCGGTCGGCCGCGAAAGTGAGCTGACCCAATGGACGCGAGATGCTGCGGGCGATCGCAAACCCCGCCACGGCGGTCAAAAGGCCGGCGAACAGGAAGGTGGCGACGATGAAGGCAAAGGTCTGATTCGCCGAGTTGTGGGAGCTGGCCACATTCTTCGCTGTGTCCTGGCTCAGCGCGAACGAGAGATCATCAGCTGTGACAGTGCTCGCGCTGGCCTCCAGGTCGATCGCGTCGGTTATGTCGATCGGGTGGCCGGCGCGGACGTTGGCGATCAGGATTTCCTCGTCGACCCCGCGGGCCTGCAGCTGGTCCGACAACCGGAAGACGCGCGCGGAGGCGTCTGGTTGGGTCAGGATCCCCTCCAGCCGGTTGAGGTCGAAAGAGATCTGCTTCGCGGCCGCGTAGTACGACGCGATCAGCGCTTCATCGCCCTTCGGGGCATAGCGGCGCGAGGCGACGAATCGAACCAGGGCGACCTCCTCAGTCGCTAGCTGGATCCGCACATCGTCAATCACCTGCAAACTTGTGATGTCCACGTTTGCAACATCGTCAAAGCCCTGCCGCATGCTCTGGACCTGCCGGAAGACCAGGAATCCTGTGACTGGCATCACGAGAAGGACCACGATGTACCCGGCCAGGATCCGATGGAAGATCTTCAACCGGTTCCAGATGATCATGCGGCGTCCGCGTCCTGACGGAGTTGCCGGCTGCGGTCCAGCCATCCCGTTAGCAAGCGCTCCTCCTCCTTGAGCTCCGCCACCTTGCCCCGGTACTCCTCGATGTTGGCGGCGAGCCAGTTGAAGCGTTCCCGGGTGAGAGGATCGCCGGCGTAGACCTGCTTGAGGAAGACGGCACGCTGATGGTTGCGGGTCAGCGTCCGGATCTGCTCGTGTACGAAGTCCAGCTGCGCCCGGAGGTCGGACTCGACCTCGGCGATCACAGCCGGGTCGATGGGTTCGTGTGGCTCAGTGGTATCCATCAGCGGCTCCTAGCGGCGCACCCCGACCGTGAAGTCGGGCGCCTTGCGGTCCGGATAGAGGGCGGTCAGTGCGGGGGACAGGGAAATCCGCTTTGCATACAGCTTTGCCATCGCATTGGGGCGGATGCCTGTCGGGGTCAGCTTGCCGATGATCCGGCCCGCCCCGTCGACGCCGGCCTCCTGGAAAAGAAAGACGTCCTGAAGGGTGATGGTGTCGCCCTCGCGGCCCACCACCTCGGTGATGTTCGTGATCCGGCGGACGCCATCGCGCATCCGCGACTGCTGCACGATCAGGTGGATGGCCGAGGCGATCTGCTCGCGGATGGCGCGCTGGGGCAGATCGATGCCGGACATCAGCACCAGGGTCTCCAGCCGGGAGAGCGCGTCGCGCGGCGTGTTGGCGTGAATCGTCGTCAGCGAGCCGTCGTGGCCGGTGTTCATCGCCTGCAGCATGTCGAGCGCCTCGCCGCTACGGCACTCGCCGATCACGATCCGGTCAGGGCGCATCCGCAGGGAGTTGACCACCAGCTCCCGGATGCTGATCCGGCCCCGCCCGTCGAGATTGGGTGGCCGCGACTCGAGCCGGACCTTGTGCTCCTGTCTCAGCTGCAGCTCCGCGGCGTCCTCGATGGTGACGATCCGCTCGTCGGAGGGGATGAAGGAGGAGAGGACGTTGAGCGTGGTGGTTTTCCCCGAACCGGTCCCCCCCGAGACGATCGCGTTCATCCGGGCCGTCACGCACGCCTGCAGGAAGCCGGCGGCCTCCTCCGTCAGGGTGCCGAACCTGACCAGGTCCTGGACCGTATACGGATCCTTCGCGAATTTTCGGATCGTGAGCGAGGGCCCGTCGATCGCAAGTGGCGGGATGATCGCGTTCACGCGGGAGCCGTCGGGAAGCCGGGCGTCCACCATGGGCGACTCCTCGTCGATCCGGCGACCGACGAAGGCCGCGATCTCGCGGATGACCCGTATCAGGTCCTCGTCGCTGGCAAACGCAGCCTCGGCGCGAACCAGCTTTCCCTGGCGCTCGACGTAGATCTGATCGCGTCCATTCACCATCACCTCGCTGACGCTGTCGTCGAGCAAAAGCGCGGTGATCACGCCGTAATCACGGCCCTCCAGGCTCAGCCGCTGTCCGTTTGCGCTCATGCGGCCTGGGCTTCCTCCACGGTTTTGCGGGCTAGCAGCACCGTCGGGTGATACCGCTGGCTTTCGGGGAGGGCGAGGAACCGGTCCACCAGGTCGGCGTCCCATTGCGAGGCGCGGCCCTCGGTCAGGATGGCGCGCGCCTGATCGATGCTCATAGCGCGACGGTATGGGCGGTCTGAAGTCATGGCATCGAAGGCATCGGAGATGGCGACGATTCGGGCGTTCAAGGGGATGGCGGTCCCCTTCAGGCCATCGGGGTAGCCGGACCCGTCCCAGCGCTCGTGGTGATGTCGGATGGCGGGCATCAGCATGGCCGCCGAGCGCAGCGGCCGGACGATCTCCTCGCCGATCAGCGAATGCCTTTTCATCGATTCGAATTCGGCGAGGGTGAGCTTTGCTGGCTTGAGGAGGATGACGTCCGAGATGGCGATCTTGCCGATGTCGTGGACCATGCCGCATCGGTACACTGCCGCCTGCTCCTCGGAGGTCAAGCCGGCGGCGGTGGCGATCGCGCGGGCGTAGTCGCCCACCCGCGCGGTGTGCTGCTCCGTGTAAGGGTCCTTGGCTTCGACGGCCCGTGCCAGGGTGAAGATGACGGTTTCCGAGCTGTCCAGCTGGTCCGTGAGACGCTTGACCCGGAGGAGCGAGCGCACCCGGGCCAGCAGCTCCGTCTGGTTTACCGGCTTCGAGAGAAAATCGTCGGCGCCCGCGTCCATGCCGCGAATCCGGTCCGACCTGTCGTCTAGCGATGTGACCAGCACCACGGGTGTCAGGCGGGTGGCGAAATTCTGACGCATCCGGGTACAGACCTCATAGCCGTCCATGCCGGGCATCATGATGTCGAGCAGGACCAGGTCGACTCCCTTGTGCTGGACCGCGAGCAGGGCTTCGGCACCGCTCCCGGCCATCAGTACCTGGTGGCCGGCCTGCTCCAGGTAGGCGGCGATCAGCTCGCGGTTCGGCTCGGAATCGTCCACCACCAGCACCCGTCCGGGCCGCTCGTCCGGCTTCATGCCGCCCGCTTATGACCGTGCTGTCGCAGCAGGTCGTTGATCTCCCGGCCAAGGGTGGCGGTATCGATCGGCTTGGCGATGTGACCGATGCAGCCGGCCGCGAGCACGCGCTCCCGGTCCTCGATCATGGCGCTGGCGGTGAGCGCGATCACCGGGATTTCCCTGGTGTCCGGGTCGGCCTGCAGCCGGCGGGTGGCCTCCAGCCCATCAAGCTTGGGGAGCTGGACGTCCATCAGGACCACGTCCGGGTGCAGCCGGCGAGCCAGCTCGATCACCTTGAGCCCGTCCCCGGCGGCCTCGACAGAATGACCGTCCAGCTCGAGGAGGTCCCTTACCAGCTCCATGTTCAGCGGGTTGTCCTCGGCGACAAGGATTCTCATGCGTCGCCTCCTTCCGGCAGTGGCAGGTGAATGCTGAAGGTGCTGCCCTGTCCGGGCTGGCTCTCGACCGTCACCGACCCGCCGTGCAGCTCGACGATCCGGCTGACCATCGCCAGCCCGAGCCCGGTTCCCTGGTGCCGGCGGTTGATCGAGCTGTCTCCCTGGACGAAGGGAGCGAAGATGTGCTCCTGGTCCTCGGCCGGGATACCTGGCCCCTGGTCCGCGACTCGAATCTCCATCTCGTGGCCGGCCACCGCCGCGCCCACCGTGACCTTCCCGCCTGACTCGCTGAACTTGATGGCGTTGTCGAGCAGGTGTCGTACAGCCCTGCCCAGGCGGACCGGGTCGGCCGATACCGTGGGCAGGTCGGGACCTGCATCGACGGTGACCGTCAGGCCCTTGTTCTCTGGCGCGGACCCGAAGCTGGCCACCACGTCCCGCAGCAGGAGGGGTAGGGCCACCGATTCGCGCTCGAGCCCATCGACGGACTGCACGCGCGCGTATTCCAGGATGTCGTCCACCAGCCGTAGCAACTGCTCCCCACCCTGCCGGATGTTGTCGATGTAGTGATCCTGCTTGGGGGTGAGCTCGCCGGCCACCCTCTTTTGCAAGAGGTCCGAGAACCCGAGGATGGCGTTGAGCGGGGTGCGGAGCTCGTGCCGCATGGTGGAAAGGAAGCTGGTTTTTGCGCGGTTCAGCTCGTCGAGCCGCTGGATGGCGCGCTGCTGATCGCGATAGGCGAGAGCGTTGGCAATCGCGAGCTGAGCCTGACGGGTGATGGCTTCTGCCAGCTCGAGGTCGGACGGCTGAAAACGCGCGCCGGGCTCGACCAGGCTGAGCACCAGCAACCCCACCAGACTTCCCTGCTGGCCGAATGGCACTGTGATGCAATCGGTGACCCCGAACTGCAAGGCTGCCTCCATCTGCGCCGCCGGGATGCCAGGCGAGGATTGCTCCATGGTGAGCGCATGCCCCAATTGGAACTTCGTGACGGGGTCTGCCGGTAACGCTCGCAGGCTGGCCTCGGCCGGAAGCGGCGCGCCCGCGGCGGCCGCCCGCCGTAGAGTCCCCGGCGCGTCCTGTAGCCAGACCGACACCCGGGAGGCCTTCATGGCGATGACCGCTTCGCGACAGATTCCGTCGAGCACGGCGTCCAGGTCGAGCGATGAGGCAGCGATGGTGGCGATCCGGGCTTCCATCTGATTTACTCGCTGGCGCCATTTGAGCTCCTCGAATGTCTGGGCATGATCGATCGCCGCCGCGGCCTGCGATGACAGGGCCGTCGCCATCTCGCGATCCTCGGGTGTGAAGTGGTTCTTGTCCCGGTGACCCAGGACGAGCAAGCCTATGACATCGTCTCGAGACTTGATGGGCGCCATCACCATCGAGTGCCACTGGAAGAGGGCCACGAGTGACTGGTCTGTGCGCGTATCGGTGGTAGCGTCGAGGACGATCTGCGTCTCCCCGGTCCGAGACGCGTACGTCACCAGGTTCGCAGCGCCGATGGAAATACGGATTCGGCGGACACGCTCGGCTCGGTCTACCTCAAAACCGTGGAGTGCGGCGGCGCACATCTCGTTGCCGCGGCGCAGGAAGAGGGTGGCCCCGGTCGCCTCGAAGGATTCGGCCGCCTGCTTGCACAGCTCCGCGAGCATCGGCTCCAGCTCCAGGCTTGAGGTGAGTGCCTGAGCCGACCGATAGAGCGCGGTCGCCCGGCGCTCTCCGGCGCGCGCCTGCTGGATCAGCTGGGCCTTGTCGAGCGCGGCTCCGGCCAGCTGGGCGATCGATAGCGAAACCCGGCGCTCACGCTCGGTCAGCCTGTGTGGAATGCGATAGCCCACGGTGAGCGCTCCCATCCGACCGCCGCTCAGGGTCAGCTGGACGATCAGCGCCGAGACCGCTCCCTCTCGAATCAGCTGGGTCAGACGTCCGGGATAACGCTGGAGCTCGTCTGAGAGGTCGCTGATGAACAGGGGCTTGGATGCATTGAGCCGGCTGTAGACCGGGTCGTCACGCAGGCGGAAGTGTGACTCAGTGAACGGTTCGCGGGTTCCACTGGATGACCGCCAGACCATCACGTCCGCGGTCTGGCCGGCTGAGCCGATCACGCAGAAGTCACCTCCGAGCAGGGTGCGTGCGCGCATTGCGATCACTGCCAGGATCTGGTCCATGTCGGTGAGCTGCTCGACGTGCCGGCTCACGTCCAGCAGCAGCTCGGCATCCTCCTGGCTCTGCTGCGCTTCTTCGAACGCCATGGCGTTGGCGACACCGGCCGCGACCTTTCTCGCAATGATCTCGGCACGCTCGACCGCATTGGCGGCGAACTCGCGACCCGCATTGAGGAGCCAGACGGTCCCCAGCTGGCGGTCTCCGTAGCGCAGAGGTACGACTATCACCGCTGTGATTTCCAGGTTCCTGGCTTCCAGTTCGCGGGCGAGCGGCAGGCTGCCGACATCGGTGAATACCTGGGCCCGGCCAGCACGCATCGCCTCGACGATTGCCGGGTCTTCGCTCGGCGGAAATGCGACGCCATGCAAGCTCTCGAACCGCGGGCCGGCAGCGCCACGTACCTGGTTGTGCCATGCCCGGTCAAATGTGGTGATGCAGACGCCGTCACAATCGAGGATCGAGACCACGGCGGCGGCAGCGGCCTGGAGGACTCGCTCGGGCTTGCGCTCCTCGGCCAGCGTGCTGGCCAGGGATTGCCTTTGTCGCTCGAATTCGGTGGAGAGCTTCAGCTCCGAGTTCGCCTGCTTGAGGGCGCGGGCGGTTTCGATCGCGATATTGGCCCGGCCGGCGAGCTGGAAGACCTTCTCCAGCTTGCTCGACGGGTCGGTGCGTGGCCGGGCCCTGCGGTTTGGGGCTGATCCGAGCGAGCCGGCGACCGCCAGCAGGCTCTTGCCGTTGCGCCGCAGCATTTCCTGGATCTCGCCGATCCGGCGGACATCCTCCTGGGAATAGAGGCGGGTGCCTCCCGGGGTTCGCGCTGGCTCGAGCAGGCCATATCGCTCTTCCCAGTTGCGCAGTGTGCCGGGTCGCAGACCGGTAAGCCGGCAGACCTCCCCGATCGAGAGCCGGGGCGATAGCCGTCTGGCTGTCAGCTGGAGGGCGGCGCTGGATCGGGAAATGGGCAAACCTCGCAGAGATTTTGGGGAGATTTCGGAGCCGCAGGGATAACGCCCGAAGCGGTGCCGTCTTGCGTAAAAGGGCCGCCCTGACCGAACGGCTAGCTGCCGGCCTGGCCGTTCGGCCGAAGTCGCCACGCCGGAGGCCCGATACCGTGGAGAACAGGCGGTTTCAGCGGATCACAGGATTTCAGCGGATCACAAAGGAGAAACGAACGCGGTGAGTTCCCTCAAAGAGTTATCACAGGACATCGAGGCGCTGGTCGAAAAGGCCAGCAAGAGCGTGGTTAGGGTCGACGCCCGGCGCGGGCGAGCCGGCTCCGGCATCGTCTGGGACCGGGGCCTGGTCCTGACCGCCAACCACGTGGTCGAGCAGGAGGAGGACATCCAGGTGGTGGTGGACGACACCAGCAGCAAGGCGACCCTGGTCGGCCGCGACCCCGCAACAGACATTGCCCTGCTCAGGGTCGAAGGGCTGAACGCCCCCGTGCCGGCGCGGGCGAAAGTGGCCGACCTCAAGCCAGGCCAGGTGGTGCTGGCCATCGGCCGGCCCAGCGGGCTGAAGGCCACCTTCGGCACGATAAGCTCTATCTCCACTTCCTGGCGGGGGTGGCGGGGTGGCGAGATCGAGGGTCTGGTCCAGACCAACGCTCCGCTCTACCCCGGTTTCAGCGGGGGACCGCTGGTCGATGCCGATGGTCGGGTGGTCGGTATGAACAGCTGGGTCTTCGGCCGTGGCGACGGCCGCGCCATCGCCATGGACGTGGCCGAGCGGGTGGTGGAGAGCCTGCAGAAGGACGGCCGCATCAAGCGCGCCTACCTGGGCATTGGTACCCAGCCGGTTCCCCTGCCCGAAGCGGTCCGTTCGCGCGTCAACCAGGAATCTGGGTTGTTGATCGTCACCGTCGAGCCCAAAAGCCCGGCTGACAAGGCCGGCCTGATGCAGGGCGACACCCTGATCGGGCTGAACGGCACCTCGACAGCCAACCTGGAGGACCTCTACACCGGGCTTCGCAAGGTCCAGGTCGGCTCCACCCAAACCATCAGGGTGATCCGGGCGGGCGAGGTCAAGGAGTTGAAGATCACGGTCGGAGAGGCCGCGCGTTGATCCAAGCGCAAGCGGGCTGAACTAAGCTCGACTCGTGGCCAGGTCGTTCGACGCTGCCTACGAGGGCATCCCGCCCTGGGACATCGGGCGTCCGCAACCCGAGTTCGTGCGGTTGGCCGAGGCGGGCGAGATCACGGGGAGCGTGCTCGACGTCGGATGCGGGACGGGCGAGCACGCCATCTATCTGGCCGGCCTCGGACACGAGGTGCTCGGCATCGACGGCGCTCCCAGGGCGATCGAGAAGGCGCTGGCCAAGGCTCGGGAGCGAGAATCGACCGCCAACTTCAAAGTGGCCGATGCGCTCGACCTTTCACGTCTTGGCCGGCGCTTCGACACGGTTATCGACTCCGGTCTCTTCCATGTGTTTTCGGACGATGAGCGTCCGCGCTTCGTGACCAGCCTGGCTCAGGTGGTCCGTCCGGGTGGCCGGTACATCATGATGTGCTTCAGTGAGCAGCAGCCGGGTGATTGGGGACCTCGGCGGGTCACCCAGGCCGAGATCCGCACCGCCTTCCGGGAAGGCTGGAGCATCGAGGCCGTCCGCCCGGCGAGGTTTGTTGCGAGCGTCGGGGACGGTGAGGCGCGGGCCTGGCTCGCCCTGATAAGCCGACCTGTGCGCTGATCGCGGCGCTGCTCCTGGCCGGTTGCCAGAGCGAAGCTTCCGTCCGGCCCAGGCCTGCCCCGACCCCGAGTCCGCCCCGAATCATCAGCCAGCCGAGCCCGGTGCAGGCAACCTGTGGCTTGCAGCCGACCGGGCAGGATAGTCCGGGCGAACCATCGATCGCAGTCAATCCCGGGAATCCTCGCGAGCTGGTTGCCGCCTGGATCCAGGACCGCGGTGCCGGAGAGCTTGGGAACGTGGTCACCGTTTCGCACGATGGCGGCGCCACCTGGACCGAATCCGTCCTAACAGGTCTGACCACCTGCACCGGCGGCAGCAACGCCGTCGCCGGCGATCCCTGGGTATCGATCGGTGGCGACGGGGCCATTTACCTGTCGTCCCTGACGCGCCGCGCCGGGGATCTGGTCCAGACCGCCACCGGCGCCATCGTTGTCAACGTCTCTCGTGATTCGGGCAAGAGCTGGGAGCGCCCGGTCCAACTCGAGAGCCGGCCGCTCTCCAGCGTCGTGGTCGACAAGGACGCCATCCTGGCGGACCCGTTGCACCCCGGCATGGCATACGCGGTCTGGGTCGAGTATCCGGTCCACGGCGAGACCGAGCCATATATCGACCTCATCTACACATCGCGGACAACGGACGGGGGCCGCTCCTGGTCGAAGCCGGCCGCGATCTACAGCAACGGCGACGAGGCGCAAGAGAACCAGCTGTTCGCGCTGGCCGACGGCACGCTGCTCGATGTCTTCGTCGAGGGGGCGCGGCTGCCGGGGCAGGAGCATCCGCCGGCGCTGCCGGTCACCATCCAGGTGATGCGCTCGAAAGACCAGGGCCTGACCTGGTCCCGTCCCATCCGGGCGGCCCAGTTCACCTACACCAACGCGGTCGACCCTGGCACCGGGGCGCAGCTACGCTTCTTCGGCCAGGACATCACAGCCACGGCAGCCGGCCAATCCGCGTACGTAGCCTGGTTCGAGGCCCATCCGGACGGCCGCTCCTTCATCTCTGTGGCGGGGTCAAGCGATGGCGGCGTAACCTGGAGCGGCGGTCACACGGTCGTGAGCGAGCGAGCCGAGGCCTTCATGCCCACCCTGGCGGTGGCGGGCGACGGAACGGTCGCCTGCCTCTGGTACGACT